>CAJOES010000104.1 GCA_905233455.1 uncultured Synergistales bacterium
CATGCTCTCACGTTCTATTTCTTCAGGCTGTAATATCATTCTCTGTCCTCCTAACACGTGCAAGCGCAAAAGTCATTCCGCCGCAGATATATTTGTTACGCAATAACACCGCACCCCTGCCAGCCGCCATAACCGCCGAACGTTCACATACATTATCCGTGCCTGTAATGCTCCTGACCGTATCAGATCCAGTAAACCTGCCTTCCAGTGCCTGAAGCTGTGAGGCCGGAAAAGTCATGAAGGGTATGTTGTGTTTCTCCGCAAAGTCCAGCAATGCCGGTTCATGCGCCTTAATGTCTATTGACGCAACAGCCTTCAGGGACAATACAGACACCCCCGCGCCGTCAAGAAAAGCCAATGCAGACCGCTCAAATTCTGCCGTATCAGTTCCCTTTCTGCACCCTGCACCAAGCACTAACACTTTCGGCCTGAGCCATAATGTTACGGGGAAAGGAGCAGGGATATTCATATCAGTTACTGCAACACCGACTGAATGACCTTCAAGCAGTGATGATGATACATGCTTTACGGCTTCAGGGTTCTCGATAACACAATCATTCCTCACCGCCCATTCATCAGCGGCAGGAATGTTATTGATGTCCGTAGCTGTCGTGATTACCGCCTGTGCGCCCAGAAAGCCAGCAATATCACGCGCAAGACTGTTAGCCCCCCCGATATGCCCGGACAGAACCGGGATAACATACCTTCCGGCCTCATCTATCACTATAACGGCAGGATCATGAAGTTTGCTCATGATGTGCGGAGCTATGGCACGTAACGCAATTCCGCAAGCCCCGATGAATATCATTGCGTCAACACAATGAAAATATTTTCCTGCCCATTCGCTTAAAGGCGGGTCAATCGCTTCAAGGCCATCATCTGCAAGGCGGGACGGAACAAATATTTTTGCATCAAACCTTCCTGAAATCTTACGGGCTAAAGTTATTCCGTTACGGGTGAATGCGGCTATTGCGGTATTCATGGGAAAAATTTTTGTCGTATAGCTTTGATGCTGTGTGAATGTCATCATTCAGGAAATCACCTGCAAGAATTATGGCTGTCTTAGCGATGCCTTCTGACAGTTCCGGAAGTGTCCGCAGTGTCCCGCGTATGATTCTTTCGTCCGGCCAAGATGCACGGTGCACCATAGCCGCAGGAGTGTCGGGAGAATATCCTTTGCGCACAAGCTCATCACATGCCGCCTGCACCATTCCGGCAGACAGGAATAACGCAACAGAAGCATTTTCGGGTACGGGAGTCCTGCCTTCTGTGCGGGAGATTATGAGCGTCTGAACTTGGCCGGGTATCATATACTCTGTCTTGAGTGTCGCCGATGCCGCGAAAAGAGAACTGACTCCCGGAACGATCTCGAACGGGATATTATGTTCACGCAAAATATCAATCTGCTCGCGTATTGCACCATATAGCGCGGGATCTCCGGAATGAAGCCGGACAGTAATTATTCCCTGTTCATGCCCGTCAATCATCACTGCAGTAATCTCTTCAAGTGTCATTGCTGCGCTGTCGTATATCCTGCATTCACCTGAAGCATACAGGCTCAATATTTCCGGGTTGACCAGCGAACCGGCATATATGATTATTCCTGCACGGCGTAAAATCTCTGCTCCTCTGATTGTGATTAGGTCAGCAGCTCCCGGCCCTGCACCGATGAAGTAAATCATAATTCAACAACATTAAGCCCCAGAGACAAAGCAAGCTCCTCATATTCCGGGAACTGATACATCAGATTATTTTTGTCGTGCGCATCACTTGAGAGAATCACACGCCCGCCCTTCTCCGCAATACGTTTCAGCAGCCTCATTGAAGGATATGCAAAGCTCCTGTAGCCCCTGGATATTGCGCCGGTGTTTATCTCGAATACTGCACCGGTTTCAAGCAGTGAATCAAGCGCATTCATTGCCGCAGAGATATAGCGCGGGTTGTCCTCATCAAAATATTTGTATCGTTCATTCAGTTTCGTGAAGAGGTCAAAGTGTCCGATTATGTTTGCTCCTGTCCTCTTTACCACGTCAGATACAAGCGAGTAATATTTTTCCGCCGCAGTGTAAGGATCATCCCCGCATTCATGGATTAGCCGCGAAAACATTTCGGGAGTGTTGTCTACGTGCAGGCATTCCCCGTTAATGTCAACATAATGCACCGAGCCTATAACGTAATCGTAACCTTCTGCCGGTATGCTCGAATAATAATCCTGCTCAATCCCGCAGAGTATCTCTATCTGTCCTGAATATTTCTCCCTGAGTCTGTGAATCTCCTGCCTGTATTGCTCTGTGCCTTCAGGGGACATGCAGGGGGCTTCATCGAACGGCGTATATGAATGCCCGGAAAATCCCAGCTTCCTCATTCCGCGCGATACTGCCTCTAATATCATCTCTTCAGGCGAGTTGCTGCCGTCGCAATAAGCTGTGTGCGTGTGGAAGTCAGAAAGTATCATGAAGTCATTTTCTCCTGCTTGACTTTCTTGTCGATTACGTGCCGTGATGCAAGCTCCTTTATGATGTCTTTTATCTCTATATTCATTTCAGCCATTAACACGAGCATATGATAAATCAGGTCAGAAATCTCATATACTGCCTCTTTCCTGTCGTTCTTGGCCGCAATAATAACTTCCGAGCTTTCCTCGCCAATCTTCTTGAGTATCTTATCGAGTCCCTTATCGAACAGGTAAGATGTGTATGACCCTTCAACCTTCTCTGCCTTCCTGCCTTTGATGAGTTCCATCAATCCGCATAACGTGAATTTTTCGTGTTCCGGCTTTTCTCTGGGCATAAGGTCATCGACGAAACATGACGTGTTCCCCAGATGGCACGCAGGCCCGTCCGGCTTGACGTACAGCAGCAACGTATCCCTGTCGCAATCAGCAACGATCTCCTGAACGTGCAGGTAATTTCCGCTGGTCTCACCTTTCAGCCATAATTCCTGACGCGAACGGCTCCAGAAACACGCTAATTTTTTCTCCAGCGTAATATTCAGGCTCTCACGGTTCATGTATGCGAGCATTAATACTTCTCCAGAATCATCATCAACAGCTATTGCCGGGATAAGCCCGTGAACATTAAATTTTATGTCATCAATATTCAGCATCTCTATAACCTCACTGGTATATTTTCTTCATACATTCTTTGCTTCAAGTCCTTTATTGCCACTTCACCGAAATGAAATATAGAAGCAGCAAGCCCCGCATCAACCTTCGGTATTGAGTTAAACAGCGTAATGAAATCATCAATGCTACCTGCACCGCCTGACGCGATAACAGGAACATTCACGGCATCACACACAGCCCTCAGCATTTCGAGATCAAACCCGCGTTTAACGCCGTCAGTGTCGATAGAGTTCAACACAACTTCACCTGCACCGTTATTGACGCAATCACGTATCCAGCCGATAGCCTCTATGCCGGTATCGTCCCTGCCACCCCGTGCAAACACGTGAAATTCTCCGCCGACTCTCTTCACGTCCGCAGAGATCACGACGCACTGAGAGCCGTATAGCTTTGCCGCCTCCGGAATGAGTCCAGGATTGCGTATTGCTCCGGTATTGACGCTGACTTTGTCCGCACCGCATGAGAGCACCCGCTCAAAGTCTGCAACGCTTGATATTCCGCCGCCTACTGTGAGGGGGATGAAGACATTTCTTGCTGTCTGCCGTAATATGTCGGTGAAGATTTTGCGCCCGTCAGATGAGGCCGTGATGTCATAAAACACTAATTCATCTGCACCGTTGTCGCTGTAGTATTTTGCGAGTTCAACCGGTGAATTTACGTCATTCAAGTCCTGAAAGTTCACGCCCTTCACGACTCTTCCGTCCCTAACGTCAAGGCACGGGATAATTCTTTTCGTTATCATGATTCTATTCTGCCGCCTCTATTGCCTGTGAAATGTCTATTGCTCCGGTGTAGTATGCCTTCCCGATAATTGCTCCGTACAGGCCAAGCCGCGCAAGTGCCTTCACGTCATCGAGTGTGCTGACTCCTCCTGAAGCTGTAATGTTCATGCTGAATTTTGCGCCGAGTTCAGCATAAAGCTCACGGTTAGTGCCTCTCATTGCGCCGTCCCGTGATATGTCGGTGCAGATGATATACTTCACGCCTGCCTCCTGCATCTTCTGGCAGAACGCAAAAGCCTCAATTCCGGAACTCTCCTGCCAGCCCTTGACTGCAACAATGCCGTCCCGCATGTCAACGCCTACTGCGATACGTTCAGCACCGAAAGCCCGTACAGCTTCCGCCGCAAATCCCTCATGAGTTACCGCCGCAGTTCCGAGTATCACGCGGTCAATACCGGAAGATATATAGCGTTCAATGATATTCATATCCCTTATGCCGCCGCCCAGCTCACACTTCAGGCCGCAGTCCGCAATCTTCATGACGGTATCAATATTCACTGCCGAGCCTGATTTTGCGCCTTCAAGGTCAACGATATGCACCCATTCAGCACCGGAAGACTTGAACTTCAGCGCAGTGCTGACGGGTTCAGGGTCATATACGGTCATGTTTGCGTAATCCCCGCGCAGGAGTCTGACTGCCTGCCCCGCGAAAATATCTATTGCCGGAAAAATAATCATGATTTCACCTCACAGAATGCCCGTAATATATTCAGCCCGGCATTGCCGCTCTTCTCCGGGTGGAACTGCACGCCGAAGACGTTTCCCGACTGAACTGACGCAGTGAGATCCGCGCCGTAATTTGTTGTTGCCGTGATGTATTGTGATTCGCACCGGACAGAGTATGAATGAACAAAATATACGTGTTCGCCCTCGTGAGTGTCCGCGAATATTCCGCCGTCCTGCGTGATGTGCAGTGCGTTCCAGCCCATTTGGGGAACTTTCAGCCCTGACGGTATGACCTCCCGAATATCCCTGACGCTGCCGGGTATGAGGTCCAGGCCGTCATGCTCGCCGAACTCATAGCTTTTCGTGAACAGTAATTGCATTCCCAGACATATGCCGAGTATGGGCTTTCCGTTCCGTGCTTCCGTGATGAGCGGTTCTGCAAGCCCGGAGGCAAACAGCTTATCTGCGGCATCACCGAAAGCTCCGACACCGGGCAAAATTATCTTATCGGAATTTTTGAGGTCTTCAGGGTTTGATGTAACTTTTACCTGCTGGCCTATAGCATTAAATGAACTTTCAAGCGAGAATAAATTTCCCACGCCGTAATTTACGATTGCAATCATGAAATCAGTAATCCTTTGCGTAAAAATTTTTCCCGCAAAATATATCACATTTCGTAGCTGTATGAAGCCGACAGTCCCGCCGTAAATATCACCTTGCTGAGCAAATCTTCAGGCGCGAGCATAGAGCCCCGCAATAACACTTCAAGCTCCAGTGAATTTACCGGACTCCTCTGCATTGCCGAAAGATATTCATCACGCGGAATCTTACGCCAGTCTATGCGGGTATTCTGTTCGCGCTCAAGAATTGCATCAAGCCATAAACGCACAGCCCTTCCGTTGCCTTCCCTGAACGGGTGAGCAATATTCATTTCTATGTATTTCTCTAATATCTCGTGAAAATTTTTCTGCGGCATTTTCTCTATGACGGGAATAATTTTGGACAGGAACATTGAATTCGCGAACCTGAAGCCGCCTTTAGCGATATTCTTTGTCCTCAACTCTCCGGCAAAACTGAACAGCCCATTGAACAGCACAACATGAATTTTCCTCAAGCATTCCCATGAACCTGCAGTCTTCACGAACTCCGGCCAAGAGTCCCAGACTTCACTGCGTCTCTGCAGGGATAATTTGTCTGCTTCGGACATTACAGCATCATAATTTTCTTCAAGTTCTCTTTCACTTACAGGAAACATAATCATCACCTCACGCATAAAAAAACCGCAGGATTTTGCGTGTCCTGCGGCATGAATTGTATCTTATGTCTTGAGATTAAAGCCTATATCTTTTTGCGGAAGAATAACGGCAATGCGAACATTAACGCAAATGCACCCAAGCCTGAAGCAGAGCATCCGCCTTTAGGATCGCCCGGGCCTGTACCTTCAGCCATATGCGTGATAGCAGAAGAATAGTAATTGCCTTCCTCCATGTAGATCGCCATATTCACGATCCCGTCTTCAGGCACTACGGAAGTTCCTTTGCCGGTGCTGTCAACAAGCACTGCCTCGCCTCCGGAGGATAAAGCACTTGCACTTGCATTCCCGACTCTGACCTGCTTTACATATACGTTGATCATATCTCCCGGCTGAGCGTCTCCAAGATATTTATTCACGTTGAATATATAAACTGCCGTCTCTATTGACCGCATCACAGGAAGTACAGATATAGCATTTTCCGGCAATGATGACGGGACACCGCTCAACTCTCTGTTGTTATTAGCTGATACAGTGCTGGGAGCTGCTGTATACGCTATAACATTGATGCCAAGCGCAGACCTTGCGTTGCCTACCATGGTAGCTATATCCACATCATAAACAGGGGAATCGGGATTTGTTTCCGAAGGAGTATCGTTTTGCCCGGGCTCAGGTGCCTGGTTCGGATTGTAGGGCTCTGTATTAGTGTTGTTCGGATCATCATCGGGTTCTGTGTTCTGGCCGGGTATGGTGATGGTAAGCGTTACGTCAGCGCGCTTTCCTGCCCCGTCTGTTGCAGTTATCGTAGCCGTACCGTTAGTTGCGTTGCTGTCGGCAGTGATCGTTGCAGTTGTCCTGTATCCGGTCATGGGAGAAAGTGTTACGGTTATTCCGGCATTGGGAGTAACTGCAGGAGTTCCCCATGTAATATCACCACTTCCGTTGTTAGTTACAATATTCACCCTTCTGGATGTGCCCTGCTCAATCTGTATTGTCCTCTCTGATGCACTAGGCTCTGACACTGCGAAGGCAGGAGTTTCCGGCACTATCGGAGTACTGCCGCCCTGATCCCGGGACAAACAGCGAAGATTGACAGTTACGTCATCTGAAGCACCGTCTGACGCATAGAACGTGAATTTGCCTGTGTAATCCAGCGACAAGACAGGCGTTATCCTGAAGGTTATAGTCTTGTCCCCAGATGATATGTCCAAGCTAAGTGATTGCGGCACATTGGGAGCAGCGTCATAGCTTACAATTTCGTTTGAGCTTGAAGTGAAATGAATCGTGCCGGTATTAGACCTCCCTACTTCCGCAGATACCGTCAATGTATCTTCAGAGATGACAAGAACAGGATCAACATTCACTGTCAGCGCAATATCTGCCGAGCTTTTATCTGAGGCTGTGAACGTGATTACGCCGGTATACTTTCCTGCTGATGTCGGCTTTACTGTTATGGTGATCGTTCCCT
>CAJOES010000105.1 GCA_905233455.1 uncultured Synergistales bacterium
AAAAAATTCCCCTTCCTTCTTCAGGAGGGGGATTATCATAATTACTGTATCTATTTGCACGGACTGTAGCCGCAGCTGAAGCAGTACTCACAGCCTGAAATCATCTCAAGAGGTGCGCCGCATTCAGGACACACCATAGATTTATCCTTAAGCCTTGCAGTCTTCACTTCACGGTTGATCAGCTTCTCCAGCAGTAACGCTATAGCATCAGGTATTGACCTCGTAACGCGTTCTTCATCAGCATCAAGCATCCAGTATTCTTTGCCCGATAAGCCCTTCAGCGTGTCGATGAAATCCTCAAGGCCGCACCCTGAACGCAAACCAATGGATATTACGCGGGATAATGCCTCCGTCATTGCTTTCATCTCTGAACCGCTCTTGCCGACGTTGATGAATATCTCGAACGGGTCAGTGCCGTCAAAATTCAGCGTGATATATATGCTTCCCCACGGCGTAGTGTCCTTTATGGTCTTCCCGAACACAACAGATCCAGGACGCTCCTTGACCTTTCTGGGCTTCACTGCCGATTCCTGTTCCTGCTCCGGTTCTTCCTTCTCCTTCTTGGCCTCTATCGGCTGGAATGAGCGTGAACCATCCCGGTAAATCGTGATTCCCTTGCATCCCATGCTGTAGCAGTCCTGATACACCTGCCGGACATCTTCAACCGTTGCTTCATTGGGCAGGTTGACCGTCTTGCTTATGCCGCTGTCCACGACCTGCGCGAAAATCCCCGTAACATTTACGTGCTGCTGTGTCGTGATGTCATAGGCCGTAACGTATGCAGGGTTCGACAAGTGCCCGCCCGATGCACGGTATTCCGCCCTCTGATCCTGCGTAAGGAGCTTGTGCCAGAAGTCCCGGTCCTCAAAGCCTGAGCCGTCAGTCTTCATGATGCGCCTGTTCCATGACCACGCAAAATTAGGCTCAATCCCGGAGCTTGCGTCAAGTATCATGGATATAGATCCTGTAGGAGCAATAGAGAGCCTCCTGCTGTTGCGCATGTTTCCGGCAAAAAGATTCTCAAGTATGAACCTGGCCTCGTCAAAATCAAACTCTTCAAGAGTGTTGACGAGCGTTGCAGGTATGAGCTTCTCTGCCCTCATATCCTTCAGCATTGCCCGGTATTCTCCGTTAGTTGCAGGAATCTTTACGCCGCTGAACAGTTCACGCACTAATTCATGTTCCGGGAATGGTGCTTTCTTCGCGTCCGTAACGATCTGAATCGTTGCGCACAGTGCCGAACGTGCAAGAACACCGCCGAGCTTCCTGCAGAACGCGTTGAACTTGTCCGAACCGTACACTATATCCTGAAGTATTGACGCATCAGCCAAACCCATAATCCCAAGCCCTACAGGACGGATTAATTTTGTTCTCTCGCCGATTTTCTCTAACGGATAGGAGCAGGCATCAATCACCAAATCAAGATAATACATGGACCTGAAAACCTGCGCCTGGAATCTTTGCCAGTCAAATTTTTTGCTGCCGTCAACGAAAACTTCAGTGTTTATTGAGCCTAGATTACAGCTCGTGAAGTTCGGCAATGGCTGTTCACCGCAAGGGTTGGTAGACTCTATGTCCCATTCACTGCCGCCCAGCTTCAGTATGTTGTCCTGCCGTGCACGGTCAATGAAGAACACTCCCGGGTCTCCGCGCTTCCATGCAGACTCGCATATATGGTTCATCAGGTCTTTTGCCTTCACCGTCCGCACTGTGCTTCCGTCAACGCGTGAATGCAGGTCAAAATCCCCGTCCCTGTCCGCCTCCTGCATGAGCTTATCCGACAATGCTACGGAAATGTTGAAGTACGATAACCTGCCGTCCTCCGTCTTGCAGTCAATGAAGTCATATATGTCCGGGTGGTCATCAAACAGCATTCCCATTAGTGCCGCACGTCTCTTTCCGCCCTGGACGACAACCGCGCCCATAGTGTTCCATGTCTCCATGAATGACACAGGCCCGGAAGCCTTTCCGCCAGTGCCCCCGGCGATCTCTGAGCTGTGTTCGCGCAAGTGCCCGAAGTTACCTCCGACACCTCCGCCGAACTTGCTGATTATGCTCGCGTTCTTCACGGACTCAAATATACCCTCTATGCTGTCCGGTACGCTGATCACGAAACATGCAAAAAGCTGCTGGTTCTTTGTGCGTGAGTCATATATCTTCCTGTAGTCCTCAAGGGTCATAAGTTCGGGAGCCTGATATATCTTCTCTGCAAGCTCCGGAATCACCGTCAGCCCTGCGGCGGCACTGAACAGGCACGGTGAATTGAACAGAAACCGGCGGTTCAGTATGTCTGATGCTATATTCTTCTCCAGCGTTCTTATCCATTCAGCCGAATTGCTGTAGTTCACCTCTGCACTTGCTACTGTGCGTGATACACGGCGGGCGAACTCCTCAAAATTTTTTTCCTGCCTGACTGCTTTAATCTCTGGGTCATATCTCTGGACAAAATATCTCTGTTCAAGAAGCCACACGGCATTTTCCGACAGCCTTGAAGTTTCGGAGTTTTCGAGAGACTTTGAATTTATATCTGCGTCGAAGTAGTTTTTTATGTCTTGAATGCTCATGTTGTTGAATTTACATTCTCCTTTCGCAAAAAATACCCCCGACCCCCAGTAAATGAAGGCCGGGAGGTTGGTTTCAATCTTAATGGTGTTAATCGCGGTTTGTGTTACTTCATGAAATCCGAGTACAGTTTTATGACTTTTGAGAGAAATCCTTTTTGCGGGTCAATCTCTGCAACGGCAAATTCAGCGTGAAATACCTCGTTGGATTCAGACCATACCGACAGAGACGGCACGGAAAATTCTGCACCTAGCACATCACGGAAGGCCTGAACGTATTTTCCGTAGCCCATGATTGCCGCTAAAGGAGTAAGAGACGCGAATACCCCGTTAGAGTCATCAAGAAGCCAGTCCCTTATCCCCGCGAAATCAAGCCAGAATGCCGCAACAGATTCATGATTCATCAGTTCAGCAAATGCAGGCTTAAGCTCCGGAGTCCCGCCTAAATTCGAGAGTTCCGCAAAATCTATCCCTAAAGTATCACCGTCTTTCACGACGAGGCATGATATAGGGCTGATGGAAGAGTCCAGTTGCAATACGCCTTCCTGAACCTTCATGAAGTGCTGTGATTTCGTGAGCTTATCGTAGAGTGTCTCTGCCGCTCCTTCCTTGCCTGTATGGGACAGATACAGCGCGGGAATCTTGAAGCCCTCAAACGTTACGCTGTCATTTACTGCCGCCGAAAAAGGGCCGGTTAATGCTCCTGTAAGATCCTCTTCCGTGAGTCCGAAGCGTTTTTGTGCCTCGCGTACAGCCTTGTTCCATGTCTGCCTAAACGATGTGCTTTCCTTGAGCCTCTGCATGTTCAGCAGTGTACCTATAGCAATAAGCGGAGTCTTGCTCTTGCCGATATTCTTCGGGTTTATGTTGCCGCCCTTTACTGCTTCAGGTTCATAGCCGTTCCATATCCTGTTGATATATTTTGGCGACATTGCTTCTTTGATGTTCATCCCTGCAGACACTGCGAACTTTCCAACAAAACGCTTGAAAGCAAACTCGATTTCAAGAGGCTTATCGAAATAATGTTTTGTCTCTGCCAAGTCAGCATCATCGCTCTCAAGTTCTGCCGCCGTCTCATAGTCGATATGAAGGAATGCGAAATCTTCAGCATCAAACCTTTTTGTTTTGCTTGCGAACAGTCTTGCTCCGGAGTCCTCAAGAGCATTTACCGACGAAATTACGTCCTCAAGTGAAGTGCCGAGAATCACTAAATCATCAGCGGCTTTCATGAATACTTCATTGTTGATCTTGAATGTGCCGTCTTCACCGCGCTCAACTTTAATCACTGTCTCTGCAATGGATAACAATGCGGCATTAGAGTCGCCCAGAATCAGTTTTGCTATGTCCTTTGCTTCTGCAGTGCCGCTTGCTATGCTCCTGACCACTGAACTGACTACAGGATTTACGGTGAATGCCATCTGGAAGAATGGTGCTCTGGCCTTCACGTCAGATTTGTTGATTCCCACGACAAGAGCGGCAGACTTCAGCGGGGTATTCTGCACTACTGTGTTGAGGATTTCTATTGTTCCGATGATCTCGTTTGATTCTTTAGAGCCTAGAATCAAAGGCATGAACAGCTGTACGTTTTCATTTGAGACTAGCCACTGAAGGAATTTTGCTGTATCTCCAAGCCTCAGCACGAAATACAATGAATCATCAGGACGTGTGCTCAAGGCATCTTCAGGCTGTGCGGCATAACTTATCCCCGACAAGAAAACGAGGCCGAGAACTGCAAGAACCAGAAATTTTTTGACTTTCACGATATTTTTGCCTCCTTAAAGCAATAAAAAATACCCCTCCGAATTATACAGAGGGGCATAATTATATTAGCCTTTGTATGCTCCGTAAATTTCCAGGAATGAGCCTGGCTTCAGTGATGCACCGCCGACAAGCGCGCCGTCAATATCCTTCATGGACAGAAGCTCTTTTGCGTTCGATCCCTTGACGCTTCCGCCGTAGAGAATCACTGCTTCAGGCTGTCCGATAAGTTTCCTGCTCCATCCGCAGACTTCCTCAGCCTGATCCGGTGTTGCAGTCTTGCCCGTGCCTATTGCCCATACAGGCTCATACGCATAGATGACTTTCTTGACCTCAGCAGGTGTAAGGCCGTCAATAGCTGCCCTGACCTGACGCTCCATAACGGTGAATGTGTTTCCTGTCTCGCGTTCTTCAAGTGTTTCGCCGTAGCAGAACACCGGGATGATTCCTGCATCAAGCACTGCCTTGACCTTTTTCGCGATAAGTTCATCACTCTCGCCGAATATGTGCCTGCGCTCGCTGTGGCCAAGTATGATGTGCGTTACGTCATATTCCTTCAGCATGGGGATTGAGATTTCTCCCGTGAATGCCCCTTTAGGCTCATAATATACGTTCTGTGCGCCGAAGACGATACCGTTTTTCTTTGCTCCCTGTGATAACGGCCATAATGACGTGAAGGGGGCGAAAATTCCTACTTCAAGATTTGCATCACCCTTGAAAGGCGCGTATGCCCCTTCAAACTCCTCAAAGAATTTTTCTGTTTCGGAGTAGGTGTTGTTCATCTTCCAGTTGCCGTAGAGATAGATTTTCTTGCTCATGATGTAGTTATTCTCTCCTTATACCCTGAAAGGCTCCATGCCGGGAAGTTTCTTGCCTTCGCAGTATTCGAGGCTTGCACCGCCGCCCGTAGAGACATGTGAAACTTTGTCCGCAGCCTTGAACTGCCTGACTGCTGATGCTGTATCTCCTCCGCCGATTACCGTAACAGTTCCGTGCTTCTGGGTCATCTCTGCTACTGCTTCAGCGAGCTTCTTTGTGCCCTCAGCGTATTTGTCGTCCTCAAAGACTCCCATAGGCCCGTTCCAGAGGACAGACTTTGCGCCCTCAAGAGCAGCAACAAACGCCTTGACCGTCTCCGGCCCGATGTCCAGTCCCATTTTGTCCGCAGGCATGGCATCACTTGACACTATTGCGGTTTCAGCAGCGTCCATACCGTCAGCAACAACGCTGTCGACAGGCAGAAGAATCTTCACGCCCATATCCTTAGCTTTCTTGAGTGTATCGCGTGCAAAGTCAAGCCTCTCCGTGTCGCAAAGGGACTTCCCTATTTCTTTGCCCTCAGCCTTGAGGAACGTATAAGCCATTCCGCCGCCGATGAGTATTGTTGTAGCCTTGTCGAGGAGATTCCCGACAATGTCAATCTTGTCCGAAACTTTTGCGCCGCCGAGAATCAGCACATAGGGTTTTGCGGGGTTCTCACTGACTGCACCGAGCATTTCTCCTTCACGCTCTAAGAGGTCTCCTGCAAATGCGGCCTTCACGAAGGGGATTACTCCGCTGGTTGAGCAGTCCGCACGGTGTGATGCGCTGAACGCGTCCATGACGAACACGTCAAACGGTGCAGCCATCTTCTTGGAGAATTCCGGATCATTCTTCTGCTCTTCCGGGTGATAGCGGGAGTTCTCAAGCACGACGATTTCTCCGGGCTGGAGTGCGTCAACAGCAGCAGCAACCTTATCGCCTACGCAGTCATCAACAAATACAACTTTAAGGTTATATGCTTTCTCAATATCAGGGACGATCTGTGAGAGTGAATATGCAGGATCAACTTTGCCTTTAGGTCTGCCGAAGTGGGAGACTAATGCGACCTTTGCACCTGCATCAATCAGCTTCTTTAATGTGCTGGTGTGTGCAAGTATGCGGGCGTTGTCGGTTACTTTTCCGTTCTTGAAGGGTACGTTGAAATCAACACGCATTAAGACCTTCTTGCCTGCAACATCTGAAGGCTTAAAAGTTTTGAGCTTCATTTTTATGTCCTCCATAAATTAAATTTTTTGCTTTCTTGAAAGTTGATGTTTGATGAGATTATTTTATCATCAAATATAATTCTCACATATTCAGCTTTAAGAGTGCTGATAGCTGCTGTATTTATGCAGTATGGATTTGATTTTGTCCCAATGGTATTTTACGGAGCTTTTGCTGATCTGGGGCGTAAGTTTCTCTCCAAGTTCGCCGAGCGTGCAGTCAGGATACTCAAGCCTGAGCCGTAATATCTCCTGCTGTGTGTGCGTGAGATGATCTGTCATTCCCTCCGCAGTGATTCTCTCTGCAAGCAGTTTTTGTTCCCTTGCCGCCCGGACAGACCGCGCAATATTTGCCGTCTCGTAATTGCTCTCAAGGTTTGCCCTGTTCCTGATTGAGCGCATCATGACTGCCTCATCGAAAGCCAATGCACCTGAAGGCATACCTGCATTGCACAGAAAGGTCATGATGTCATCATGGTTGCGTAATGTGAACTCGTTTCGGTGTTCGCTCCATGAGAGTCCGGTGAGTGCAAGAACGTCGCGTGTGATTGCGGAAGTCTCTCTGCCGGACACTATGAGCGTGAGATAGTAGCCAGCTTTCGGGAAGTACAGTCCTCCGGTACTGCCCCATAAGCCTTTAAGCCACGGCCAGATATGATTTTTGCCGGGAAGGCGCAAGATTCTGTGCGGGCATGTGAATCTGATTGAGGGCTTGCAGTTTGTGCGTGTAGTCATTGAGATTGCGAGGGGGAAATTTTCTGCGTA
The DNA here is from genome assembly GCA_905233455.1 of uncultured Synergistales bacterium. Lineage (GTDB taxonomy): Bacteria > Synergistota > Synergistia > Synergistales > Aminobacteriaceae > JAFUXM01. Next base: position 7,109 of record CAJOES010000105.1, read on the forward strand.
GGAAGTGAGAGACCATAACCGGACTTTTCCCGGCCCGGTGAGTCTTCTTGCCGCCCTGAGTCTGTTTGTGGTGAATGCGAGGTGAGTATGCTTCATGCCCATCAAGAGTCCGGATGCCTCATAGTCTGCCTCACGCTGTGAAACGATCTCACACGACAGCCATTCGTCCCAAAGATTAGC
>CAJOES010000106.1 GCA_905233455.1 uncultured Synergistales bacterium
GCCGAGCTTACTGCCTCACTGCTTGAGATCATCATCATTGCGCCGAGAATACCTATTATCACAAGAACTATAAGAAGTTCCACCAGAGTAAAACCTTTTCCTTTGTAACTATACTTCATAAAAAAACCTCCTTGACTTATTGCTGTTTAAGTGGTAAATTTTCAACACTTTACATAAATACAATACAATTAAAAATCTTAACTGTAGTTCTTATTGCGTGTACCGTTTTTCTAAACTACAGTATCGGACACAAAACCAGAAAATTAAGTGTGTTTTTATGTCTTGCTGTGCCTACCATTAAACAGCGGGGCATATTATATCATGTTAAATTTTTTGTTCAATTTATCCGCTTAAAGTCTGTATTTTCTCAAGTTTACAATCAGAATTATTTTAACCATATGCCTGTGCTAATATTACTTTACTTCCAAATTACATATGAAGGGAGAATTTTTACACTATGGCACAGCTAAATTATGATGTCCTCAGCAAGTCCGGCTATAACGGCTTCATTCTTCGTGATGCACCGGAAAAGGTTATGCAGTTCGGCGAGGGAAATTTTTTGCGCGCATTTGCAGATTACTTCATTGATGTCGCAAACGAGAAGGCAGGCTACAACGCAAAAGCAGTTCTGGTTCAGCCGATAGCGTCGGGCCTGACGGAAATTATCAACAGGCAGGAAGGACTCTACACTCTGTATCTTCGCGGCAGTGAGAAGGGGCAGAAGGCGGACTATAAGCGCGTAATCTCCGCATGTTCCCGCGCCCTGAATCCTTATGCCCCGGACGGGTGGAATGCAGTATTAGCTCTCGCGAAAAGCCCGGATCTGTCCGTCATCATCAGCAACACCACAGAAGCCGGGATCGTCTATGATTCCTCGTGCAAATTCGATGACGTACCGCCCTCAAGTTTTCCCGCAAAACTTACGCGTGTGCTTCATGAACGCTACACCGCAGGACTTGGCGGCCTCGTTATCCTGAGCTGTGAGCTTATCGACAACAACGGCAAAGAGCTGTTATCGTGCGTCAATAAGTATATAGATCAGTGGGGGCTTGATGACGGCTTCAGGGATTGGGTGAACGGCAAAAATATTTTCTGCTCCACGCTTGTAGACCGCATTGTGCCCGGAAGGATACGCGACAAAAACGAGCTTGAAGCACTCAATCAGGCTAACGGCTATGAGGATGAATTGATTGATGTTGGAGAGATTTTCGGCGTGTGGGTGATTGAAGGCCCGGCAGAACTTGAGGACATGCTGCCTTTCAAGAAGGCTGGGCTTCCCGTGCATGTAGTTCCGGACGTTACACCCTACAAGAAGCGCAAGGTACGCATACTCAACGGGGCGCATACGGGCTTTGTTCCGGGGGCATATCTTGCAGGGTTCGACATTGTGCGGGACTGTATGCACAACGACACTATACGGGGCTTCATGAACAAGATGTTATATGATGAGATCATCCCGACACTGCCGCTGGACAAGAAGGATCTGACCGAGTTTGCTGAAGCAGTGCAGGACAGGTTCAACAATCCCTTCGTGAATCATGAGCTGATGAGCATATCACTCAATTCAACGTCAAAATGGAGGGCGCGCAACATGCCCAGCCTGTTAGAGTATTTTGACGCGAAAAAATCACTGCCTCCGTGCCTGACGATGAGCTTGGCCGCATATATAGCGTTCTACTCAAGCAGCATTCAGGAACTCACGGACAAGGGATTAGTATGCAGGCGCGAGAAGAACAGCTACACCGTAAGTGATGACAGGAGCGTTTTGGAGTTCTATTTTGCACGGAAAGATTACGGCGCAGAGTCTCTGGTGCATGATGTATTGTGCAATAAGGATTTCTGGGGACAGGATCTCACGTGCATTACGGGGCTTGAACAGAAGGTTGACGAATATCTGAACCTCATACGGGCTAAGGGAGCAGAGGAAGCCTTCAGGAGCGTATTGCAGTCATAAAATATTCACACGGAATAACGATAATATTTCCGGAGGTGTTAATACATGTACAAAACTGCTTTCAGGATTCTGTTTGTTATGGCGGTGATAGTGATGCTTTCGGGGCAGGCTTTTGCGTCTCAGGCATCGGACAGCATAAACAGCTTTGCGTTCAATGCCGGGAAGATACTTGCAGGACAGCCGGGGAGTTTCTTCTTCTCGCCGTTCAGCATAATATCAGCGTTCGGCATGGTGTATTCAGGTGCGGCAGGAGAGACGGCAAAAGAGCTTGAGTCCTCATTGGGCTTCAGTCCGGAGATACACGAATCACTCGGTGATCTGGTTCGGAGCATTAATGACACTAGGGCTGTATCGTCGGCAAACCGGGTATGGCTCAAGGAGGGTTTGACCCTGCGCGATGACTTCAGGAACACGTTATCGCTGAACTATAACAGCAAGGCTCAGGAGATGGACTTCAAGGGCAATAATGCGGGCGCGAAGCGTGAAATCAATTCCTGGGTAAGCAAACAGACACGCGGGAAGATACAAGACCTTATACAGTCGCTTAATCCTGATACTAGAATGATTCTGACGAACGCAATATATTTCAATGCAAAGTGGCAGGATAAATTCAGCAAGAAGAAGACATCATTAGAGCCGTTCTATTATGACGGGGAAAAGTATAGAGAAGTTTCAATGATGAAGCAGAAGAATGATTTTGATTATGCTGAAATCGACGGAACAAAGATTATACGGCTTCCTTATGACGGCGAAAGGTTCTCTATGATTGCGGTGCTTCCTCCGGCTGAAGGTGATATTGAGCTGAATGCTGAAATATTTTCCGGGTGGCTGAGGTCATTGCGCAGGTATGATGTTGATCTGTGGCTGCCGAAATTCAAGACGGAGAAACGCTATGAACTCAAGGATTTATGCAAGGCTCTGGGGATAAAACTTGCCTTCACGAACTTTGCGGACTTCTCCGGCATAACTGATGACGAGAACCTGAAGGTTGATTCGGTGATACATCAGACGTTCATTGATGTTGACGAGGAAAAGACGGAAGCTGCAGCTGCTACGGCTGTTGTGATGCTGAAGGCTACAGCTATGCCCAAGAGGAATCCTAAAGCGGAGTTTCATGCGGACAGGCCGTTTTTGTTTTTCATCGCGGATAACTGGAACGAAACAATATTATTCATGGGCAGACAGACTTTTGAGTAAAGATAAATATTATTGCCTCCCGTTGTTATGCGGGAGGTTTTTTCTTGCCGTCAAAGAACAAACAGGAATCAGGTACAAATAGAAAGCATAAACCAGAGCAGATATATTCACGCCAAGCATAGCCAGAGGGACGGAACATGCAATGCACCACGGAACTAACGGAGCAGTTATGACGGTTGAATCAGACAGGTCAAGCGCAAGACGATCTGAAGCAATACCTTCATGTTCATACGGCTTCTTCATGAGCTGTACTGTCATGATCACTCCGGCAGTCTGGTTGCAGAACACAGCATTTGCCGCAGTCCCGATCGCCAGCATCACCGGATATGCTCCGAACCTGCGCATCAATGCCGATATTCTGTCCTGCAGGCCCTCAAGCATTCCCGTACCGTCAAATATCCCGGAGAATGTCCCGGAGATAATCAGCACAAGACATGTCTGCACCATAGAGAGCAGTCCGCCGCCGTTGAACAGCATCTTTATCCCGGACTCAGCATGAAGCCCGAACACCGCAAACCCTGCCGCATCAATCAGGCTGTAACCCTGAATGCAGACGGTACACGCAAACGCCGCCGCAATACTCACCAGAAATGCAATGAATATATTTACACGGAATAACGGCAAAACCAGCATCAATACCGCCGGAGATGCCGCAATGATATTCAGGTTAAAGGCTTCGGATAATTCATTCAGAGTGCTGGAGGAGAATGACGCTAAAGGATTCCGCAGGGACAGCACAGCATAAAACGTAGCAGAAAGAATCAGGGGCAGTATTGCCGTCCTCATCATTGCCTTAACGTTTGCGTAAATATCTGTTCCCGTCAATGATGCAACAAGATGAGCACATGATGACGCAGGAGAGCCTCTGTCGCCGAAATGTATTCCGGACATTACTGCTCCAGCCGTAAGTATTGGGCTGACTCCTCCGCTCCGGGCTAAGGTCATGAGGGCAATTCCGAGAGTCCCGGCAGTCCCGAATGAAGTACCCAGCGCGTATGACAGTATGCAGGGCAGCATAAATGACGCAAGAATGAACATTGACGGCGTAATCGTGCGCAGACCCCATGACGTGAGGACGGCGAATGTTCCAGCAGAACGCCATAACCCCGTGAGTATTCCTATGGTGAGCAGGACACGGACAACGATTAGCGATGACTTTGCACCCTTCACGGACATGCGCAGGAGAGAGGCAAGACTGAAGCCGCGGTGAAGGCCTGTGCACAGAAATATCACGAAACCTGCGGACATTGCGAGGCTCATGGGGAGGCCAAGATACAGCGTGAATATTATTACTGCCGCAAATAGCGCAAACGGCACGGTCATCATTTCATCTCCAGAGTGTCTAGAATCTCACCGAGCATTTCGCTTTCACCTGCACCAGTCCCTATGATGAGCATGTAGAGATTCTCACTGCCGGCAACCGTTGCCTGACTCCTTCCGCCGTTGAACTCAAACGTATAGCTTCCGTCCTCGTCCTTCTCCGGCATAGTCCCGCCAAGCTCAAGGGCAAACGACACAGCAAGGTCTCCGATTGAGCTTTCACCGGGATTGCCGGTAGAAATCATCAGCGAGGCCGAACCGTCCATAGCATTAATGCTGACTATAGAGCCGTTTTCATTCTCTATGACAGCCCAGTTTTCCGGGACATCAAGCGAAAAATTCTCAAACTCCCTTATTTCAGCAAATGAACACGAAGCAGAAAGAAGCAGTATGCTGCATATCAGCCGTTTCATTTTTTCCCGTGTATGTTGCACAGATTCAGCCTTAACGCATTGGTTACGACACAGAAGCTCGACAAACTCATAGCCGCCGCACCGAACATAGGATCAAGTTTCCAGCCCCATAACCCTGCCGCTAAAGGGATTCCTATAACGTTATAGATGAATGCCCAGAAAAGATTCTGATGAATATTCCGGAGTGTTGCACGGCTCAGTCTGACCGCCGCAGCAACATCACGCAATGAGTTCTTCATGAGCACGACATCAGCCGCATCAATCGCAACATCAGTTCCCGCGCCGATAGCTATACCGGTATCCGCACGGGTTAAAGCCGGGGCATCATTGATCCCGTCCCCAACCATTGCGACGCGCCCGTTTGCCTGAAGCTCCCGTATGACGTTCTCCTTGCCGTCCGGAAGCACTCCCGCGATAACGTCATCAACCCCTGCCTGCGTGCCTATAGCCTTTGCGGTGCGTTCGTTGTCCCCGGTAAGCATTACGGCTTTGAGGCCAAGCTCCTGAAGTTCTTTCACTGCCTCCTGACTGTCAGGTTTGATGGTGTCTGCAACTGCTATGATTCCTATGAATTCATTATCCCTCACGAACATTAACGGGGTCTTGCCGTCCTCCGCGAATTTCTGCGCCTGAGCCATATACCTTTCACCGACAGAATAATTTTCGCCGATGAACTTCATGCTGCCTCCTGCAAGTTCAACACTGCCCTGAAGTTTTGCGCTGATTCCGTTGCCGGGAAGTGCCCGGAAGTCCTGAACTTCTGCCGCCTTTATGCCTTTCTCCTTTGCGTATTCTGCTACAGCCTTCGCCAATGGGTGTTCGCTCTTGGCCTCAAGTGAATATGCAAACCGTATCAGATCCTCTTCAACTGCATCACCTGCCGCAAGAATGTCCGTTACTTTGGGTTCTCCGCTCGTGATTGTGCCGGTCTTGTCGAGTGCCGCAATCGTGATTTTTCCCGTCTCTTCAAGTGCTGCTGCTGTCTTGAATAGTATTCCGTTCTTCGCACCGACTCCGTTCCCCACCATGACGGCAACAGGAGTAGCAAGCCCCAAAGCGCACGGGCAGCTTATGACGAGCACGGCAATTCCGTATGACAGAGCGTCGCCGAAAGATTTTCCCATATAGAGCCATCCCAAGACTACAAGCACTGCAATGGCGATAACTGCCGGGACGAATATTCCGCATACTTTGTCGGCAATCTTCGCTACTGGAGCTTTTGTCGCCGCCGCATCACTCACCATGCGTATTATCTGCGACAGCGTCGTGTCATTCCCGACTCTTACGGCCTCACAGCGGATAAAGCCGGACTGGTTGACCGTTGCCGCAGAGACTGTATCGCCTTTAACCTTGTCGACAGGTATGCTTTCTCCCGTCAATGCCGCCTCATTGACCGCGCTTGATCCTTCAATCACAACACCGTCAACGGGGATATTCTCGCCGGGACGAACGACGAAGATATTACCCTTCTGCACCTGCTCAACAGGCACGGTAACTTCAAGGCCATTGCGTATGATATTTGCTGTTTTGGGTGCGAGCTTCATCAATCCCTTCAAGGCATCGGTAGTGCGTCCTTTAGAGCGGGCTTCAAGCATTTTCCCGACGGTGATCAGAGTCAGTATCATTCCGGCAGACTCAAAATAGAACTCGTGCATGTAGCCTGTAACTGCCTCAGAGTCTCCTGCTAACTGTGCCTGTGTCATTGCGAGGAGTGCCCATGTGCTGTATATGAATGACGCGGAAGCACCGAGAGCTACAAGAGTATCCATGTTAGGCCCTAAATGAACCAGAGACGAGAAGCCGGACACAAAAAATTTCTGGTTGATGACCATGATAATCACTGCAAGGAGAAGCTGAACTATTCCCATCATGACGTGATTCCCGTCCATGAAAGACGGCAGAGGCCAGTCAAGCATCATATGCCCCATAGACATATACATTAAGACCATCAGGAAGAATAATGACGCAATCAAACGTTTCTTCAGCAATGGCGTTTCATGGTCTGCAAGTGCTTCTTCTTCCTGCGTATGTGTCGGTGCTGATGGTGTTTCGGGGACTTTCAGGCTTGCCCCGTATCCGGCCTTTTCGACTGCCGCAATAATCTCTGAGGCTGAAGCTGTGCCTTCCACGTTCATGGAGTTGGTGAGGAGGCTTACAGCGCATGAGGTTACGCCGGGAAGTTTTTTCACGGCGCGTTCAACCCTTGCACTGCAGGCCGCACAGCTCATCCCTGTAATATTGTATGTATCTGACAT
>CAJOES010000107.1 GCA_905233455.1 uncultured Synergistales bacterium
AAAAATTTATTCACACACGGAGGAATAATCATGCACAGCCTTAAGCAGGACATGAAAGAGATTATTGACCGCTCTATAGAAGCAGTACTGCCGGAAAATGCAGTGAAGGAAGCATTGAACAACCCCGCATTCACATCACGCAGGGGCAGGGGGCGCGTAATCGTGGCATCAATCGGCAAAGCCGCATGGAGAATGGCCAAAGCCGCAGGGGATATTCTCGGTTCCGGGATTTCCGGTGCAGTCGTAACGAAATATGAGCACTCTATGGGAGATATTGCCGGGCTGGAGATATACGAGGCAGGACACCCGGTGCTCGATGAGAACACGCTCAAAGGGACTAAGGCACTGCTTGAGCACGTCAAAGGACTCACGGCAGATGATACGGTGCTGTTTCTGGTGTCGGGAGGAGGTTCGGCCCTGTTCGAACTCCCTGCAGAGGGCGTTACGCTAAATGACATGAAGGACATCACAGGACAGCTCTTGGCCTGCGGTGCTGACATAGTAGAGATCAACACCATACGCAAGCATTTATCCAGCGTCAAAGGCGGGAGGTTCGCGCAGCTGTGTGCTCCGGCTCATGTGTTCATGGTTGTGCTGTCTGATGTTCTCGGCGACAGGCTCGACAGCATTGCTTCAGGCCCGGCAGCTCCCGACATGTCAACCAGTGAAGAAGCTCTTGCGATCGTGAAGAAATACGGGCTGAAGGTCAAACCGGAATTGCTTGCTGTATTGTCCCGTGAAACACCGAAAGAACTCGCCAACGTTACGGCAGTGATCACAGGAAGCGTTACGGCACTATGTCAGGCGGCATGTTCAATCGCAAAGGACAAAGGATATTCCCCGCTCGTGCTCACTACAACTATGACGTGTGAGGCCAGGGAAGCAGGATCATTCATGGCTTCTGTTGCGCGTGAGGTCAAGACTTCGGGAAGGCCGGTTAGTGCTCCGTGCGCGATAATTGCGGGCGGTGAAACTGTCGTGCATCTGACGGGCAAGGGACTCGGCGGAAGGAATCAGGAATTTGCGCTGTCTGCCGCTGTCGGGATTGCCGGGCTTGACGGCGTGGTGATTGCGTCTCTGGGGTCTGACGGGACGGACGGGCCGACTGATGCCGCAGGGGGAATAGTTGACGGAAAGACTGAAGCAGAACTCTTGGCTAAGGGCGTGAGTATTCCGGACGTATTGAGGAACAATGACGCATATAACGCACTGAAAGCCGCTGACGCGCTCCTCATGACCGGGCCGACTGGAACAAACGTTAATGATGTAGCTATAGCACTTATAGGGTAGTTGTTATTACCCCCTTGTTGCAGGCAACATCCCCCCTAAAGCTAGGGGGGACACGCAAGGGGGGTTATATATCCCTCACCGACATAGCCGCGCCGATCAGTCCTGCCTTATAGCCTAACGTACAGCTAACGATCTTTGCCGGACTCTCTTTCACCTCACCGTAAACTTCAGCGTTGATCTTCCCGCGCAGGGGAACTAAAAGCCTCTCGCCCTGTTTGCCGATACCCCCGCCTATGCTGATTACTTCGGGGTGCAGTCCGTTGATGATGTTCACCAGTCCGCACGCAAGATAGCCGGTGTACTCGTCAATAACTTTCAGCGCAACAGTGTCGCCCTCTTCGCCTGCAACAAAAACTGTATGTCCGCTGACAGTTCCCTCTTTCGCCGCAATCCCTGCCAGAATGCCGTCAGGATTGTCCCGGATAGCCTCTTTCGTCATGTTGATGAGCCCTGTAGCAGAAGCATACGCCTCAAAGCAGCCGTGCCTTCCGCATGTGCATTCCCTTCCGCCGTAAGATATGACCATGTGCCCGAACTCACAGCCGCGGTATATCTTCCCGTCAACAACATAGCCCGAGCCTACGCCGGTGCCGAGAGTGATTATCATTGCGCTTGAAGCTCCCTTTGCACTGCCCGACACAACCTCGCCTAGTGCTGCCGCATCTGCATCATTCTCCAGCCTGACGGGAAGATTCAATGCCTCGCTCATCTTCGGTGCAATGGCAAAATTCCTCCAGCCTAAGTTATTGTTGTAGATTACCGTACCTGTTTCGCTGTCTATCATTCCCGGAGAACCTACGCCCAATGCGCGAATGTCTTTCGGGTCAACTCCTCCTGCACCTTCTATTGAGTTATGCACGGCCTTCAATATGTCATGCAGTACAACATCCTGCGGTCTGTCCGCTCCTGTAGGGATTGATGATTCACTGATGATTTCTCCCCTGTCATTAACTACCCCGGCTTTGAGGTTTGTCCCGCCTATGTCCACTCCTATATAATATTTCATGTAATCTCAGCTCCTTTAGTTTGAGTATATTATCATGAGGTGATTTCTTATGCGTAAATATTTTGTAGTTGTCCTGTTAGTGCTTGCAGGGCTGTTTTCATGGGCCGCAGCTCCTGTTCCTGAACACACACAGCAGGGGTTTGCTATGAATACCTTAATCCGGATGACCGTAAATTCAAATGATGAAAATTTATTGAACCGTGCGTTTGAACTGTTGAACCGTCTGGATAATGAGCTTTCCATGTATAACCCTTCTTCCGACTTGGCCGCTGTCAATGCTCTTGCAGGCAAAGAGAAATATTTTGCTCCTTCAGAAGTCATTGAAGCAGTAAGGGGGGCTGTAAGAGTTCATGACATTACTGAAGGAGTCTTCAATCCGCTTATAGGTGCAGTAACGCGCTTATGGAAGATAAACCAGAATGACGGGACAGTCCCAACGCATGAAGAACTGCAGGCGGCATTATCCCTAACCGGCATAGAGAATCTTGAAGTTACGGACAAATATATTTTCCTGAAGCGTGAAGGTGCTGTGCTGGATCTCGGCGGACTGGCTAAGGGCTATGCTTCCGACAGGCTCGCGCAGTTCTTCCGGGATAACGGCGTAAAGTCAGGTCGGCGGTAATGTCTACGTTGTCGGCACGAAGCAGGACGGCAGCAACTGGCGCATAGGCATTCGGGACCCGCTGAATCCGAGAGGCAGACCGGCATTAGTGGCTAACGTACATGATACTGCTGTGATCACGTCAGGCAACTACGAACGCTTCAAGGTGATTGACGGCAAAAGGTATTCACACTTCTTTGACCCCAAGACAGGAGAGAGCGTAAATAGTGATTTGCTTTCGGTTACGATAATCACTCCGGACGGGGCATTAGCGGACGGACTCGCTACGGCGTTCATGATTACGGATATGGACACGTCCAAACGAATACTTCAGGGGCTTCCTGATGTCGGAGCAGTCTTCATCACGCAGTACGGAATAAGCGCAACAAAGAATCTTGAAGGCACAATTACCGGCATGGAGAATCAGAATATATCATTCTTCTAGCGTCTGTATTTCATCTGTTCCTGCTGAAGCTGTATGCGTTCCTGCATTGGGCGTTCAGTTATTGGCATTGCGTCAATTTCCAGTATTCTCCGGTTGAGTTTGTGCCACATGAAGCTGGAGAATACTTTTTTCCATTTCTCGTCATATGTTTTTTCGCTTATCGTAGAAAGAAATTCATTGCCGCGGTTGATGAAAGATATGCTGTCAGTGTCAGGTTCTCCCGTCATGATGTCCGTGAAACAGCTCCGTGATATTCCTTCGGACAATATGCCGTGTATCTCCGTGAGGTCTATGCTTCTGCGCAGGTCTTCGGAGGCGTAGAGCAGTGCGCACAATCCCGCTTCAAGGTCTGCCGTATCCTGTCTGGGTATTGCTGTCTGTGGTGTCTGTACCGGCTTCTGCTGTATGACACCAGTAATGTACCTGTCCATGTCTGAAGGCCGGAGATTCAGTGTGTCGCAAATTTCTCCCTTATGGTCAAGAACGTCAAGACGGTCAAGCCGTGAAATCTGTCCGAAGAATTCCTGAAGCACTTTGCGTCTTCCTGCTGTTTCTTTCATTCTTGGGACAATGAAGCTCAAGTGATGGGTGATGAGGGATTTTGCGGAGTTTACTGCGTCATTGAACTCTGACGGCTCATGACTGCTCAGGAACTCGTCAGGGTCTTTGCCTTCCGGAAGCTGAATCACCCTAACATCTAGGCCGTGTTCTGCAAGCGTGTACATTCCCTTCATGGCGGCATTCTGCCCGGCAGTGTCGGAATCGTACACCTGTCCGTGAAACGTGCAAGAAGTTCTGCCTGCGTGTCAGTGAGGGACGTGCCGAGAGATGCTACGGTGTTCGCGAATCCGCATTTGTGCAGCCTCACAGCGTCCATATAGCCTTCAACAAGAATCGCACTGCCCTTTTCGCGTATAGCCTTCCGTGCAGTGTCGAGAAGGTACAGGTTGTTGCGCTTATGGTAGATACTGCCTTCAGGACTGTTGATGTATTTTGCTCCCTCGCCGTCAATGAGCCTTCCGCCGAAAGCAATAATTTTTCCCGCAATATCCTTTATGCCAAACATTAGCCGCCCCCTGAACCGGTCATAGAATCCCCCCTGCCGTCCCTGAAGAGCAAGCCCGCACGATAATATTTCCCGGTCAGCAGCTCCCCGTTCCCGCAAATGACGTATCAGGCTGTCCCATGAGCTTGGCGAATACCCCATCGCGAACCGCTCAACGTCTGAAGCGTTCATGTTCCTGCGCTTCATGTAGCTTCTTGCGGCCGTGCCCTGTCCCGACATGAGGCATGAACGGAAAAATTTTGCGGCCAGGTCAAGAACGTCATAGAGGCTTCTTGAGTGCACTGCAGAACGTTCGGGAAGTTTTACCCCGGCACGGTCAGCGAGGAGTCTCAATGCTTCCGGGTAGCTCATGTTTTCGGACTTCATGGTGAACGTGAATATGTCTCCGGACTCATGACACCCGAAACAGTAATAGCTCTGCGTGTCTGTGTAGACATGGAATGACGGTGTGTCTTCCTGATGGAACGGGCATAACCCCATGAATCCGCGTGATGATGGGCGGAGTCGTATTTTTTCGCCGATAATGTCCTCAATAGGAAGGGCGGCTCTGATTTGTGCTGTGAGTTCGTTATTATTGCTGTTCATTGTTTGCATGATTTGTTGATTATGAACTACCGTCCCTTACGGATATGACGGCTTCCTAATTCTGCGAGGTGCTTTTGTCCTCTCCAAAGGCGTAAATTTCCTGCGTTCCACAGGTATTTGTTTATTTTCATTGCTATTTGTACCGCCCTGTGCATGTAGTATACGTGAACAGCTGTATTATAGCAATATCAATTCAGCAGCATAATTCTGTAATATCAAGAATCTTTTTGCGTGTTCATTTTATGATAATATGTTCATAAAATCTGTTAAGGAGAAATTCATTTAATGATGAAAAAAATAATATTTGCCGTAGTGCTTGCAATGCTTATATCTGCAGGTACATGTTATGCAGATGAAGTTGATGATCTGTTAGGCTATTACGTCAACAGGTTCAAGCCGGAAAATGCAGAGCTGGTGATTTCGGAGAAGCCTGACCCTACAGGGAAATTCAATGATATTTACATGAACCTTCGCGGGGTAATGATTGAGGGATTGAGGCTCAACCGTCTTGCATTCAGGATGATGGGTGTTCAGTTCAACGATCCTTCAGAGTGGAAAAGCGGAAAAGTAGAATGCACCGATGCGCTTAGGATTGAGGCAATAGGGGAACTGTACGAGACAGACATAAACAGGGCGATAGAGTCCAAGACTTTCGGGAAAGATGCGGATCACTGGCATGATATGAGCCTGAAAATCACTCCGCAGGGACTCAGCGGGCGCGGCTATTACACTGCAACAGTGATGATAATTCCGCTTGATATTCTGCTGGAGATAGACAGCGGGCTGAAGATAGTGAAGGGCAAAGAGTTATGGCTCAACAATCCTAAGGTGAAAGTTAATACGCTTGACGTTCCTGACTACGTAACCAAACAGGCATTAGCGAAAATTCAGCCCCTCGTTGACCTGAAGAAGATTCCACTGCCGATGACACTGCACAAGATTGACCTGAAGCAGGGAGTTGCAACACTATCCACAAGAACACTGCCAAAGCCTCTCACGCAGGGATTGAAGTATTCATACACGAAATAGGAAGCCATGAACAGCATTGACAGGAAGCGTTATATCTGGGTAGTAATTTCTGCACTGATTCAGGGGCTGCTGCTGGGAATTTTCGCCGTCATCAGATCCGGCCCGCTGGTATGTATGCCGCTTACGGTAATATTTCTCGTTCCGTTCGTCTTCTGGCTGTCTCAGGAGCACTGGGGCAGAAGGCTGGTGAATCTGCTTCTGGGATTGACGGTGATACTTGCGGCATTCTGGATATACAGGCTGTGGTCTCTGTACTCTCCGGACGTAAATTTTGAGGCTGTACCGTCGCAGAAGTCCGACCTTATCCGGGCAAGCATGGCAGTATTCCTATTGATACCGTTCTTTCAGTGTCGTATAGCTTCATGGAGCTGGAAGTTTCCGTACAGCGAGATATTCTTTCAGTTCTGCAGGAATTTATTTTTGCTCTTTCAGGCTTCAATTGTCATTGCTGTTTTCTGGGGACTTCTGATCACTGCAGGATTGCTTTTTGACATTGTAGGGCTTGAGAAGATACCATACTTCATATTCAACCCGATAACTGCCGTACCTCTCTCAAGCCTGATAATAGCAATCTCAATTTCCGTAGCGATAAAGCATCCCGGCATAGACTCTCTTGGCCGGTGGCTGCTGTCAGTTCTTGCGTGGCTGCTTCCGTTCTTTGCGGTGCTGTCCGTAGCATTTCTTGCGTGTCTGCCGTTCTCCGGACTCCGCAAGCTGTGGGACACGGGGCAGGCATCAACATTAATGCTCCTCTTGCAGTTCGGCACAATCGTACTCGCAAATGCCGCATATCTTGACGGCCGCCGCCAGCCTTTCGCGTCATCATGGATCAACTGCCTGTGCAGTATCTCGCTTCTGGTACTTCCGGTGTATTCTGTGCTGTCCGTGTATTCCATTGCACTGCGCATAACACAGTACGGCCTCACCCCCGACAGGATTCAGGCATTGTTCCTTGCACTAATCACGGCAATATGGGGAACGGGCTATGCTGTATCCGTTCTTCTGCGGGCATTCCCGAAATCTATAGGACGCGTGAACATTGCGTGCGTTGTCGTTCTTGCTCTGGCAGTTACAGCCATGAACACGCCGATTCTAGATCCCTACAGATTGAGCGCGCTGAATCAGTATGACCGCCTTACGTCCGGGCAGGTTTCCCCTGAAGAGTTCGATTACCTGTATATGCGCTTTGGTCTTGGCCGGTGGGGAAATGATATGCTCTCACGCTTGAATCTTCCCGACAGCCCCGCAATGTCCGTAACCCCTAGCGAATATTCACGGTGGGTAAGTTCCGGGATCCCTCCGGAGTATGTCCGCAGAAGGATAGTGCGTGATGCGGAACTCAGCACGGAACAGCAGGAATATTTTGTGCGCCGCTGGCCTTCAGGTGTCAGGACGGAGCATGATATAGCCTTCAGACTGCTGCCGGTACGCAGGGGAGAGCAGAACATAATAGCCTTCACGGAGAATGCCGCATACATCTACAGCATGAAGCCGGAGCTTATCGGCATAATTGCAGGAGAATTCTCGCCGCAGAGTCTTGACGTTCAGACTGCAGAGCCGAAATTTATGGACGTGTCGGTGAACGGGAAGATATATCATGTCAGCGAATGATGTCGGCCTGCCTGCGGCAGACCCCCCGCCCGCCCGCCCCCTTTGCATTTACCGCGTGAACATATCAGGCCAGAGAGGTATCCATGCCCTAGACTGTATCAGCCCGGCATCAAGATACACTGCCAGCATAGACCTTCCAGGATAGCCAGACGATGACAGCTCTTCAGGCAGCGGTATCTGTATCTGCATGTGTGTCCTGTGCACCGGAATATCTATCGTGTTGCCCAGTGAATATATCGTCTTGCCTCCAGTGAATGCGCTTGCACGTGTCAGGCCCAATGAAGGAACTTCCCGTGCGTATATGTCCAGCTCCAGCCCGTTGAACACGCAGAACTTCAGCAGCATCAATGTATCGTCAAGCGTCATGGGTATAGAGGCATCTACAATTACATTGGTGAGAGTATCCTTATGCAGAAGCCAGAATGACGACAGCACTGAGCCTATATCGCTTCCCCTCGCAACCTGAGCAGGACGGGTATTTATCGGAAATGCTGTGTTTCTCGGCATAGGAGCATGTATCAGTAACGCATCAAAATTCATCGGTCTCCGCCATGCCGCTTGTGTTGTCAGGTTCTTATCATTCCATATGGACTGTGCAACTATACTAGCATTGTGGGAATAATTGATGAACGGACACATAAACGTTGCATCAATAATGAAGCTCTCGTTATTCGCCGTCATTGCCGCAACAGGATTGTATATGCTCAGAAAGCCGGGCACGTCCTCCCTTGCAGGCATCATTATTGCCTTGAAGATTCTTGACACGCCAATATCAATCCAGCAAATATCCCCTTCAGACGAATGAAAGAACGACCATATATTTTCCATGTTCTCATATAATGCTCCTGAATTCCTGTTGGCATATGTCCTAGTCCCGAAATCTATCATGAAGTTGTATATGCTTCCCTCTTCAGTGAGCACGAATAATTCTCCGGTTGTTGACCATGCTACATCTCTCGGCAATGGCACTCCCTGAATCGTGAAATATTCATGGTTTATTATGTTGAGCATATATATTCTGTCATTTGCCCTGTCAGCAACTGCAAGCCAGTCAGCATATGCCTCAAGCGCAACAGGCTCAAACAGCAGATCCCCATCACCTAAAGGTGCAGACCATTTACGCACCATTAGCCCGTTTCCGCCGTCATAGTAGAAGGCTATATTTCTGTCGGCAGGATCAGCAACGGCAAAAAGATTCTGCGTGATCATCTCTGCATCTGCTACAGCCATTGAAGGAAGGGTAGCAGCATATTCAGGCTCGCTACCTTCATGCAGGGAATATACGTCGCCGTTATCGGAGAACACACGGAATGATCCGTCCCCAAGCGGCAGAGCAATAACGGGGGAATTTACGTTGACCTCACGCAAAGCTCCGCCCAGCGAGAATGTGCCAGTAATGATATTTCTTGTGCCGTGCCGGAGATATATTTTGTTGCCGAACTGGTCAGGAATGCTAACGACTTCTCCCAGCGCATGAACTTTCCCAAGCCCCTTTATGCTGAACGGACGGGTGTAGCCGGTGTTCCATTCAGTTTGGACGTTAGATTCTGCATATCTCCAGCCTGCCGGGATCGGAGCAGTACCCAGAACCGCACGCAATACGCCGTCCTGCTCCTCAAAGGTTCTGTGTATGTACGGTGCGGAGTTGTCTCTTGGCCTCACCTCTATATAGCTGTTCAGTGATGACATTGCGGCTTCAGTGTCTCCCATGCGGTTTAAGTTCAGCGCACTCAAAATGTAATAGTCGATCATGTATGTATTCATGTTTATGGCTTGGTCTAAATATGCCTGTGCGTCCCTGTATTCCCGCCTCATGAAGTGAATGTATGCGTTGTTGAAGTATCTTTCAGCTTCGTCAATATTTGCTCTCGGAATCTCTGCGGCCTGTGCTGATGATGCAATGAGCATGAAAAGAAGAAAAAATTTACGCATAATAGAAAATCTCCTTAAAATCTGCAAAATTTGAGCCTATTATAATTCAAGAGGTGAATTAATCATGAGAATAGACAGCAGCACCCAAAGCAAAGAACTCTATGTGATACGCAAACAGCAGGAGCAGATACAGGAAACCGCAAAGACAGCAGAACAGGCACAGGTTCAGCCGCTAAAAGCTGACGAATACGACAAAGCTAATCCTGTCGGTGAAGAAGCTGAAGGAGTGTACAGCTTATCGCACGACGAGTCCGGAAACCTTACGGTGAACTACAAACCAACGGCAAAGAGTGAGGCTAAATCAGAATCACAGAAAAACCAACAGACAGAACAAAAGGAACAGAAAGAACAGCCAGCACAGTCCGGAGGAGCAGCTCCCGTAACTTCAAGCAGTGATGACGATGATGACGAGCTTGAAGAACTCAAGGAGCAGAGGGACGCATTACGACAGCAAATTAACCGTGCAGCGGATGAGGAGACTAAACAGGCATTGCGTGTACAGCTTCAGAGCATTGAACTGCAGATAGCAATGAAATCGGCAGAGTAAGATTAATTTATTGATGCCTTTGTGCGCTATAATCATTCCGGGAGTGATTACAGAACATGAAGGCATTAATCTTGAATTCCGGTTTAGGTTCGCGCATGGGGATATTAACATCAGAACATCCCAAGTGCATGACGGAACTTAAAGCAGGAGAGACTATATTATCCCGGCAGCTCCGGCAGTTATCGGAATGCGGCATCAATGAAGTTGTAATGACTACAGGCTACAATGAGGCTGTATTGAGGGAATATTGTGCGGGGCTTGGCCTGAACATAAACATAAAATTTGTCCGCAACCCTGATTACCGTACAACCAACTACATTTACAGCATATATTTAGCTCGTGAATTCCTTGATGATGATATATTTCTGATTCACGGCGATATAGTTCTAGAGAATGAAGCACTTGATTCCCTGCTCAGCAATACGCGTTCAGTTATGGCGGTATCGTCTACAGTCCCGCTTCCCGAAAAAGACTTCAAGGCAGTGCTTGATCCTGAAGGCAGGGTGCTGAAAGTCGGCGTAGAGTTCTTCACTGATGCTATGACTGCACAGCCCGTATACAGGCTCAACCGTGAGGACTGGCGGCTGTGGCTCAATAAGATTGAGGAATATTGCGTAAATTACGTAGG
>CAJOES010000108.1:0-5262 GCA_905233455.1 uncultured Synergistales bacterium
GGGGGCTGTTTTTATGATCTTGACGGCATAAAGAATCTTGATCGCTATTTTCTCATCTCAGATTATATTATCAGCAAATACCGTCCTCTATGCGTAGTAAATAATTTCGCGGTATGGTGTCTGAAGGAACATTATGACCGCTTTGCATCACTCAATCGGAACAGGCAGCTTCTTATCGGATATGATTACAACAATCAGGACTTTTACCAGCATGATCTTGGCTTCATCCCTTTTCTTTGGGGACAGTCCTGCAGTGCTCAGAACTTCAAACGCAATGAAATAACCTTTAACGGGGACTTTTGGGAAATTCCTGAAAGATTAGCCGGAACGGTCAACAGCAGCTTAATCATTGAAATCAATTCAGATCACGGCATCGAAAACGCCCGTGTTGAATTAATTACCCCTAGTTTATTCCTTAAGACGCAATATACCTTCAGCATAAAAGAAGGGAGTCATAAATACAAGATTCATTGCAGCAGCGACTTATTATGGCACGAAATTAACGCAAAGCATCTTGTGTTCTCAAATATGGACGGTGCAGAGGTTTCTTCGTGCTGTATCTTAACGGAGGAATGATTAATCCATGCTCGGATATTATGACAAAATCATTATCGGGGCAGGCTTGTACGGGCTGTACAGTGCTCTGAGATGCGGCGAAAAAGGACAGAAAATACTCGTTATCGAACGAGACAGCGGACCCTTCATGCGTGCAACATATATCAATCAGGCCAGAGTACATATGGGTTATCACTATCCTAGAAGTTTCTCTACTGCAATCAAAAGCGCAAATTACTTCGAGAGATTCTGCAGGGACTATGATTTTTGCATACGCAGGGACTTCAGCCAAATTTACGCAACCAGCAGTAATTTTAGCTGGACTAATTCGAGAGATTTTCAAAGGTTTTGTGCCAATGCAAATATTCAATGCCAAAGCATTGCTCCCGAATGGTATTTCAAGCCAGGCCTGTGCGACGGGGCTTTCTTAACAGAAGAATACACTTATGATGCCACAATCCTGAAAAACTGGTTTATCGAAAAATTTAAGATTCTGCCGAATGTTAGCATTATTTGCGGCTGCGCTCCTAAACTAATTGACATCAAAGGCACTTTATGGCATGTACACATAAAAGACGATATTGCAAAAACTCCTTTCATACTGAACGCAAGCTATGCAGGAGTAAACGATGTTCTCAGGTTAGTTAAGGGATATTCCAAAGATAACGCGTTCAGGATAAAGTACGAAAAATGCGAGATTATTCTCTGCACTGTGAATGACAGGTTAAAGAACGTAGGAATAACCGTTATGGACGGCCCGTTCTTTAGCCTTATGCCCTTCGGCAAAACCGGTCTTCACAGCCTCACAAGCGTAACGTTCACTCCTCACGAAACAAGCTATGATGATGTTGCAACTTTCCCCTGCCAGAAATTGAGCAGGGGGTTATGTTCTACGGGAAACTTGTACAACTGCAATGAATGTCCCTTAAAGCCAGATAGTGCTTGGCCGTACATGAGCCAGCTCGCAAGGAAATATTTGCGTGATGAGTTTGAATTCAGCTATCACAGCAGCCTGTTCAGCATGAAACCTATATTGAAAGCCAGTGAGATCGACGACTCAAGACCGACAGTCATAAAGAAATTTTCCGACTCGCCTGTTTTAGTAAGTGTGCTTTCCGGGAAAATAAATACAGTCTATGATTTAGATGAGGTTCTTCTATCATGAAAATAACTGACATAGAAAAAAACTTTGTATCAGCAGTAGTTTATCTTCATAATGATGCAAATGCCGTAAATTTTTTTGATGCCCTGCATGGTGTACTCAGTGAACACTTCGAGAATTTTGAGATTATTGCGGTTGATGATGCCTGTAATGACGGTTCGGCAGATATGCTTCGGGAATGGTCAAAATCTCTTGAGCAGCCTTTAACGATATTGCACATGAGCACTTATCACGGTATTGAAGACGCTATGAACGCAGGGTTGGATGCGGCAATAGGAGATTATATATTTGAGTTTGATTCAACCCAGATGCCTTATGATCCTAGTTTAATTTACGAAGCCTACCGAAAAGCACTTGAAGGAAATGATATAGTTTATGTCTGTCCGAACAAGATCACAGGAAGCAGCAGACTGTTTTACACACTTTTCAACGCAAGCAGCAGAAGCAGATACAAGATACATACTGACGCATTCAGGCTCGTAACTAGGCGTGCTGTCAATCGCGTACACGCCTCAAATTCATACATGCCGTACAGAAAAGCAGCTTATGCGGCTTCAGGATTGAAGATGGTATCAATAGAGTTTGACGGGACAATATCAAACACTATGGAAAATAAAATATCACTCGCAGTTAACAGTCTGGCTTTGTACACAAATACAGGCTATAAACTAAGCGTCGGTATTACTGTGTTTATGATGGTTATAGCACTTGCTGAACTCTTATACGCAGCGGCGATTTACCTGCTCGGGAAGCCCATTGAAGGATGGACTACTACTATGCTGGTGATAGCTTTCGGTTTTCTGGGAATATTTTTCATCATGAGCATTATCATCAAATACCTTAACCTGATTATAGACATTATATTCAGGAAACAAAAATATCTTATAGAGAGCGTGGAGAAAATACAAAAATGAAGAGTTTGCTTGTTGGATCTACGGGTTTTGTGGGCGGCAACTTAATGCTTTCTCATGATTTCGAGGCTAGCTGCAATTCACGTAATATAAAGGATTTCTTTGGTTCTTATCCTGATCTGTGCATATATGCCGGTATTCCTGCTGAAATGTTTTTGGCTAATAATAATCCTGAGGCAGACCTCAATATAATGCGTGAAGCCCGAAAGAATATAGCATGTATTAATCCCAAACAATTAGTTTTAATATCGTCTGTAGCAGTATATAAGGACTCATCAGGAAAGAACGAAAACAGTATCATGGAGACTGACGGGTTACCGGCGTACGGGGCTGACAGACTGCAGTTAGAACAATGGATACGGGAGGATTATCCCAAAGCTCTTATTATTCGTTTGCCGGCTTTGTATGGTGTCGGCCTGAAGAAAAATTTTCTTTATGACCTTCACTCAATTACGCCTTCAATGCTGACTGTAAAAAAATATGATGAGCTGAAGCGAAAAAGTCCGCTTGTTGAATCTGGCTATTCATTGAAAGATAATGGATTTTATTGTATTAATGGCTCTGTTGATGCAAAAGCACTAAGAAATTTTTTCATGAATAACGATTTCAACGCATTAAGTTTTACTGACAGCCGCAGCAAATATCAGTTCTATAGTTTGTCAAGGTTATGGAATGACATTCAAACCGGCCTTGAAAACAGGTTAACGGTTCTGAATTTATGCACGCCTCCGGTTACAGCACAAAAAGTTTATGAGGTAGTAACAGGTGTGTCGGACTGGCATAACGAGACGGGGAAAATACCGCTTAATTACGATATGCGCAGCCTGTATGCTGACAAGTTCGGCGGCATTGATGGTTATCTGTGCTTGGAAGAAGAGGAGCTTGAAGGCATATATTCTTTTATGGCTTCATGGAGGGACTAGCTGTGATTAAATTATCAGTCAGTAATATTGCATGGGATGAAGCATATGATGATATGGTTTATGCCTTAATGCAGAAACGTGGATTTTCGGGGCTTGAGATTGCTCCAACTAGGATTTTTCGTGATAACCCTTACGATCATACCGGCGATGCAAAAATATGGGCAAAAAATCTTCAAGACAAATTCGGCCTTACAGTCTCGTCAATGCAATCAATATGGTACGGAAGGACTGAGAAAATTTTTAGTTCGGAGCATGAACGGGAAACATTATTATCATACACGAAAAAAGCAATAGATTTTGCAGAAGCTATCAACTGTAAAAATCTTGTCTTCGGATGTCCAAAGAACCGCGTAATATCTGATATATCAGATTATGATTCGGCACTGGAATTTTTCCATGAACTTGGTGAATACGCACGCAAGCATTCAACTGTAATAGCAATGGAAGCTAATCCAGTGATTTACGGCACGAATTACATCAATACTACACATGAAGCTGTTGATCTGGTTCGGCGTGTATGTTCTGACGGCTTCAAACTTAATCTTGATACAGGAACAATGATTTACGGCCAAGAAGATATATCGGTGCTCTACGGCATTGAGAATCTCATAAACCATATTCATATAAGCGAGCCGGGGCTTAAACCTGTTCATGCGAGGGAACTTCACAGGGAATTATTATCGTTTGTGATTGAAACAGGTTATCAGAACTTTATATCATTGGAGGCAGGCAAGCAGGAAAGTTTAATTGTGTTATCCGGCATGATGGATTATATGACAGAAACCTTTAACTGCTGTTTGTAGCATATACATGATATAAGAAAGGACAGCAAAACTATGATATTCGAAAAACAAAACGGAGTACCTAGATTTGAATGTGCGGAGTATTTCGCGAAGAGTAAAGACTACGTACTGCTGATACCTATAATCAATGAGGGCGAGCGGATAATCCTGGAACTTGAACGGGCTTTAAGGGCAAAAATCTATGATTATGCGGACATAGTGATTTGCGACGGTGATTCATCTGACGGGTGCACGGATGAAAACATATTGAAGGATCTTCATGTAAATACTCTGCTGACCAAAAAAGATTCCGGGAAACAAGGCGCGCAGCTGCGTATGGGTATTTGGTGGGCTATTGAGCGTGGATATGAAGGAATAATTACCATAGACGGCAATAATAAAGACAGCATTGAAGATGTACCGAAATTTATTGGGAAACTTAAAGAAGGGTATGATTTTATTCAAGGCTCACGGTTCATAACCGGAGGACGTGCGGTTAATACTCCTCTTGCAAGGATATTATCAATAAAATTAATACATGCTCCTGTAATATCACTCACAGCTCGCCATAGATTTACCGATACAACTAATGCTTACCGTGCATACTCTGCAAGATACCTTACAGATGAAAGAGTAAAGCCTTTAAGAGATATATTCATGACATACGAGCTTCTCGCTTATCTTTCAGTAAGAGCTTCCCAGCTTGGATTTAAGGTCTGTGAAATTCCTGTTGCGAGAGAATACCCGGGAACAGGACATATCCCTACAAAAATAAGTTTTTTCAAAGGGAACTTGGATTTGATGAGAATTCTTTTTGCAAACGCTATAGGAAAATATAATCCTGATTGATGTTATTGCTTTGTCGCAAGAGTATAAAATAGTTTGTGTGCTATAATTTTTTTCATGAATAATCGCTTGACATCATCAAT
>CAJOES010000108.1:5342-11964 GCA_905233455.1 uncultured Synergistales bacterium
TGCTCCGTTATGTCTATGGACATGGCGGGGCTTTTTATGTGTCCAAATTTCCTCCAGAGGTGATTTTTATTGGCACTCGGCATCAGGTTGAGCAGACTATTTCACGGCATATATACTCCCAAAGAATTATTACTATGGCTTATTGATGGAATTTCCAGCAGGCTTCTGCATAAAGAATCAAATCTTTATGTCCGTGAGCATGTCAGAAGGATACTTAAGCCGGACGGTGAATCCTATCACATTAAAGATATACGGCTTCCTTTGTTGGACAGCTACAACGAGCGCGTATTATCCGCAGAAATGTTTGACGACACTTTTTATTCGTACGTGCATTGCAATGACAGATACGAAGAGGAAGTTTTTGACAGGTGCGATAAATTCCTTAGTGAAGGGCTTTACGGTCTGGTGAATGACAAGGTTAAGGTTGCAGTCAAGTCAGGAGATATAGTTATAGATGCAGGCAGCTGGATAGGGGATTTCGCGGCTTATGCTTCCGTAAAAGGTGCAGTAGTTTATGCGTTTGAACCTACGGAACTGGCATTCAAATATCTTGAACTGACAGCAGAACTTAACGGAAATATTATCCCCGTCAAAAAAGGTTTATCGGGCAGAAGCATAAGCATGGACATATTTCTCAATTCAACCGGAAGCAGTACATTTCTTGCAGACATGAAAAGCGATAATACTGACAGTGATAATGTTGAAACGATAACTATTGATGATTTCGTCCGTGAAAATAATCTTCCCCGTGTAGACTTCATCAAATCAGATATTGAAGGCTTTGAACGTAATATGCTTGAAGGCGCGCAGGAGACATTGAGGCGTTTTGCCCCGAAACTTGCATTATGCACATATCATCTGCCGGATGATCCTTAAGTCATGGCCGAGCTGATATTGAAGGCGAACCCAAAATACAATATAGTGCAGAAGAGAATGAAGCTGTTTGCATCAGTCCCGGACTAGTCATTCACGCCCAGATATGATTTTATCTTCGTGATGTAGAGTTCTCCTGTACTGCTCAGCACGGTATTTTCCCGCGTGATATATCCCAGCTCCATAACGCTGCTCTCATTCACGGAATCCGCCTCAAACGGCACAGCAAGGTAATCATCTCCGTTAAGTTCCGTGCAGATTATGCCGGAGCACAGTGTGTAGCCGTTCAGGCCTTTCATCAGGTTGAGCATGGTAGCGCGGTCATTGGCCTTTATCGTGCGGGAATATTCCGCCGTGCTGAGTATCTCCTCCGCATAGTAGAAAGACGACGTGTCCCCCTGCTCAAATGACAGGCAAGGGTAGTCCTGAAGTTCCCTGAATGTTATTGATGAGTTGTGCGCTAACGGGTGTCCTGACCAAATATACACGTAAGCGTTGCAGCTGATGAGCCGGTGAAACTCAAGCCCTGCCGTGCGCAACAGTTTCGTGATTGCAGAACGGTTGAAGTCGCTCAAGTAGAGTATGCCTATCTCGCTTTTCAGTGTCGCAACGTCATTGATGACCTCCCGTGTCTGAGTCTCCCTTATGGCAAAATCATATTTCAGCGTGTCATATTCCTTCACCGTCTCAACGAATGCCTTTACCGCAAAGGAATAATGCTGTGCAGATACCGCAAATTTCTTCTTTAGGTTATGCGCATTCCCGAACCTGTTCACGAGTTCCTGATACTGTCCGCAGACCTGACGCGCATAAAGTATGAAGTCCGCGCCTTCAGGAGTGAGAGTTACACCCCTTCCTGACCTGTGAAATATCCTGAAGCCGAATTCCTTTTCGAGTTCCTGCATTGAGCTGGTCAATGACGGCTGTGCTACATACAGGATTTCTGATGCCTTGTTGATTGAACCTGCCTCGCTGATTGTGATTGCGTAACTGAGCTGCTGAAGTGTTGCCATAAAAGATAAATTCCCTCCCGTAACGGTATGCTTAGTGAATATTTTAGCATGTCATGTCCGGGCAATAAAAAAGCCTCCCATTGAAGAGAGGCTTAATGTTTCAGGGATTACCTGTAGTATCTTTCGTCTACAGCAATCAATGACTTGTAGATTACTCCTTTATTGAGCCAGAAAGACAGCTTCAGGTTATGGTCTTCCGGAACAGAATCGATCTCTTCACCGTCAGAATCATAAAACTCAACGATATTATCATCGTCTGAATCCTCCTGCCCGTAATGGAAAACGAACCAGAATAATTTTGCTCCTGTCTCTGCTTTCTGGTCAAGGGAAACATTAAAGTCATAAAGCCCGTCTTCATCTGCTTCAATCTCCGGAAGTTCTGCCGCTGTCTTGTATCCGCTTATTTTGCTGGGCACCGGGATGCTGTTATCCCTGATCATGACATTAGCAGGGACATCAATATTTCCGTAAGTTTCGTAGCTTAACGTTTCTGGGGTCTCAATATCTTTGCCGCTGTCAGAATCATAATAGCTTTCAGTCCCGTCTTCTGCGTTCTGTTCAGAAGCTGCGTTTATTGCCAGTTTGAGTTTCTTTGAGGCAGATTTGTTTGCGGCTGTATTTGCGGCAGTTACGCTGACGTTGAAATTTCCGTCTTCCGTTGGAGTCCCGGATATTGCTCCCGTTTCAGCGTCAAGTGAAAGCCCTTTAGGTGCACCAGTCCAGCTCCATGTTATTGGTGAGGTGCATGTAGCTGTAAGAGTTGCGCTGTAAGGTTTGCCGGCCGTACCTGAAGCAAGGCTTGTTGTTGTGATTGCAGTCTTGACGGCATCAATCAGAAGCGTGAACTCCTTTGTTGCACTGCCTTTCGGATTTGTGGCTGTAATCTTCACTTTGCCGTTGAAGTAGTAATTGTACGTTCCGCTTATAGTTCCCTCATTGAAGTCGAGGCTTTCAGGCAGTCCTTCAATGTCCCATGACAGCGGAGTCGTGCCTGTTACTTTAATGGCTGTGCTGTAATGTTTTCCTGCCGTGCCTTTAGGGAGTGATGATGCTTTTATTTCAGGAGCTACAGCCTCTATTGCCAGCGTGTAGTCATGTGATACGCTTGCTATCTCATTAGTTGCAGTAAGGGTAAATTTGTAGTTCCCGTAAGTTTTAGGGCTTCCCTTCAGTATTCCCTTTGAGAGGCTGAACCCATCCGGCAGTGATGATCCTTCAGCAACACTCCAAGTAATTGGCATTGTCCCCGCAGCAGTTAGAGCGGCCTTGTAGGATTTCCCGGCTGTACCCGCATTAAGTGATGCAGTTGTGATGACGGGAGGAGCTTTCACGATGAGATTGTATGATTTCGTGCTTGTCCCTGCAGGATTTTCGGCTGTTACTGCAACCTTGAACTTTCCGTATGCAGTAGGCTTTCCCGTGATTTTTCCGTCGCTGTACGAAAGCCCCGAAGGAAGTCCGTCTACTGTCGTTTTGATGGTTCTTGTGCCGGTAATGTCCAGCGATGCAGAATAGTCCGTGCTCATCAGTCCGTCAGGCAATGATGCTGTAGATATTACGGGCTTTACTCCGTTTATCGTGAGTTTCATGCTTTTTGTTGCAGGGCCTCCGGTGTTCGACACGGTAACAGTAACATTCTTCTTGGCCCATATTTCCGTCGGGATACCGCTCAAAGTGGCAGTTGCAGGATCAAATGAAAGCCCGTCAGGAAGATCCCCGGTCAGACTCCATGTCATTTCCCCAGTGCCTGAAGCCGTCAATGCAGAACTGTAGGGTACATCTGTTGTCCCCGCAGCAAAAGAACCTTTGATTTTCGGTGCAACATCCTTGACATCAAATGACATTGTTTTAGCTGCAATGCCGACATCATTAGAAGCAGTTACATCAAAGCTGTACGAACCTGCAGAAGCAATCTTGCCTTTGATAGTACCGCTTTTAGCCGTAAATGTCAGCCCGGCAGGAAGTTTCTTGGAATCGACACTCCAAACGATAGTTTTTGTTCCTGAAGCCCTCAGTGCAATGCTGTAATTCTTGTTCACCGTAGCATCAGCTAATTTGCTGTCATTAGTGATTGAAGGTTTCTCATAGATATTAAGCGCAAGTTTTGCAGTTGCAGATTTTTTCTGTGTGCTTTCTGCCTTGAATGTAAGGCTGAATTTTCCTGCTTTAGTCGGAGTTCCGCTCAAAGTTGCAGTATTGGTGTTAAATGTAATCCCCGTAGGCAGAGTCCCGCTTACAGACCATGTAACGTCAGCACTGTTTGAGAGCTTTATTTGCGTCGCCGTGTATGCTTCGTTCAATATTCCGTATGGCAGGCTTGATGTTGCTATTACTGGAGTCTCAGCGGCAATAACCGTCAAAGTAAATTCCTTCGTGTCCGTTCCGTGAGAATTTTCGGCCTGAATGGTGAAAGTGAATTTGCCTGTTTTCTTGGGAGTCCCTGAAATTACGCCTGTAGAAGCATTGAGTGCCAGCCCTGAAGGTATTGTGCCTTTCGTCTTGCTCCATGTTGATGCCGCACCGGTTGCTTTAAGTGTTACGCTGTATGCAAGCTGTTCATCCGCGCTCTGAAGTATTGAGGCCGTAACGATCAGCGGGGCTTGGCTTTCTGCAGTTGTTGCCGTAACGTCCATATACGCAGAACCGAAGCCGGTGTTATAGGTGTACGTAACGGTTGAGGGTTTTGCGTTGAAAGTTGCAGTGTAAGTCTTTGAGTCATATTGAACCGTGCATCCCGTAGCTGTAACGTTCTGTATTCTGTCGGGAGATGATACAAAGCTGCTCATGTCTGCCCTGTATGTCCCGTCGCCGAGATCCGTAATCACGAGCCCGGAAGATTTCTGCCCGCTGAAGGATACAGTCTTTAGATTCGAATAGCCGCTAAGGTCAATTTCCTTGATATTATTTCCGGAAAAGTTCAGGGACGCAAGAGAGGTGAAATACTCAATCCCCTTCAGGCTGCTTATTTCCTTAGAGCTTGCATTGATCGTGGTAACCTTTGCGATTTCTTCCTCACTCAAATAGCCGTCCTTATCTGTATCAAAATTACTGTCATTTATGTATTTGAGGAATGCAGGGTCAGGGAAGTTATCTGCGCTGATTGCGAGTTGTTCACCGCCTACTGTGAGCGTGAAACCTTTTACGTTGCTGTAGCTTGATCCTGCAGCTTTCACCGAGAAAGTGAACGTGCCTGATTCCGCCGGAGTTCCGGAGATTGCGCCAGAAGACGACAACGAGAGTCCTGAAGGCAGAGTCCCGCTGTTTTTCGTCCATGATTTTACGGTGTTTGATGCCGTGAGCGTTGTGCTGTAAGCTGCTTTTGCTTGTGCTTCCGGGAGGACAGGATTTGTAGTGATTACGGGAATATTATTGCTGCTTCCGGAGAACTTTGACCAGTTATAGAGCAGCGAGCTTGTGTCAGAATTCTTATAGACTCCTGCAGAACCGAGTTCGTCAAGGGCATCAATAGCACCTTCCGGGCCTGATTCAACAGCAGTATATATATTGAGCGTTCCGGACTTCAGGATAATGTACCCGTTAGAGTCAATTCCGTCCCCGCCGGTTGAAACGACGTTAAGACTTCCGCCGCTGGGGCTTCCGCAGTCAAGCGTAAAGGTTGACACATAGTCTTCATTTATGTTTATGCCGTCATCGGGAGCAAATGCAGTTACAGTTCCGCCGACGATCGTTAAGTGCATTTCCGTATCAAGGCCTTCATACGTTGAAGAAGTTACGTTCAATACTCCTTCACCGCCTATCACTGTTGAGACTCTTGAATGAAAAGCACCGTCCAGCTTGTATAACTTTTTCTGCTGTTTGTAGTCAGTGCCGTCAACAGTTGCTGCAGAACTCTTCTTGTCTGTAGTCAGCATACGGTAAAGGTTAGATCCTGTTATGTTATTCGTTGTGCCTTTCGAGAGATATATCACAGCTCCCGCGCCTGAAAGCGTAAGTGCTTCAACATCACGTGATTTTGTTGCTGTTGAGAGTCCCGCGTCATCATCATACGGCTCGCATTCCTTAGCCTTGTAGATGACTAGTGCCGGGCCTATCCCGCATGTTACTGTAATGCCGTCAAGTATGAGCGTTATTGTGTTCTTCTTGCCGACATCAACCCAGATCTGCCCGTTCCATGTCCCGCTGAGTCTGTAAGTTCCGGACGACGCAATATGCAGTACAGGGCATTTATATGCGTCTGAAGCTGAATGTGTCATGGCATTAAGTGTCTTGGCCGGCACTGTTGATGAAACGGAACCCGGCCTGCCTCCACCGCCTCCGCCGTATTGTGTCGGGAGACATGCAAAAATATACGGGCCGTCATAATCTAGGTCTGCATAGACGGATTCATCGTAATATGCAACGTACTCGGAATCCATTCCGTTTTTGGCTGTTCCGGTGAATGTTGCACTGCTGCTGATATATCTTATGTCGTGTGCGATGTAAACAGCCGCACTGCCAGCTCCGGTGCTGGATAGAATCTCAGCTTCCGTAAATTCTTCGGTGCTTGAACTATTCGACGTGAAATATTCATTTGCGTGTGATTGGTCTGCGTGCCATACGAACCCGTAATCAGTTACGCTGCTGCCGTTGTAGGTTGCAGTTCCGTTGCTGTTTAGGATGATGGTTTTTGCGGAAGAAACATCAGGTGAAATATTTCCCCAGCCTGGAGCGCAAAACAATAACGACAACATGAAACAGTAAAACGGAAGAAATTTTTTCATTACTGCCTTATCTCC
>CAJOES010000109.1 GCA_905233455.1 uncultured Synergistales bacterium
CTTCACTAACCTGCTCTCCTTGAACTCTATAGCTTTCACCGGGCACATTTCATGACAGCAATAGCATCTGATGCACTTTGAGTAATCGAAGTACAGGTGCTTATTCTCATGCCTCAAAGCCCCAGCGGCACAGATAGCGGCACATCTTCCGCAGCCTATGCACAGTTCCGGAATGTGAACCGGCCTTGAAGTCATCATGCGCTCAATGAACGGAATACGCGGTAAAAGTCTCATGCTCCGTGTTTTAGGCAGCTTTACGTTCGGGAAGACGTGTTCAGGCGTAATATCCCCGTCCAGGTCTTCAGGGTTCAGCGTGCATTGCGGGAATCCCCTGCGTTTTGCGGCCAGGTACAGCGGGTAATCCTCCAGACTTCCGCCCATCATCCTGCACAGCCAGAAATCCATCGCCATAGCGTCCGTAGTGCCGATGACGTACCCGAAATCATACGAATCACCTGAAGTAGGGCCGTCCCCGTGCATCCCTGTAACGCCATCAAGAAGCGTGAATGTCGGTTTTACGCCCCTGTATATGTCGATGAGGAGTGATGCGAACCTCTCGCGGCTGAGTCCTACATCGTAATGCCAGCCCGCTTTGAGCCTGCCGGGAATGCAGCCGAAAAGATTCTTTACGCCCATAGTGAGGTACATCTGCCCGTGAGTCTTGAGCTTCGGAAGGTTGATGACCTTGTCGGCTTCAAGCACATACCTGCTGACACGGATTCGGTGGAAGTCTGCATTGCCGTCATGAGGAAGTTCCTGCGGGTCTGTGAGTTCATGACACTCTATGCCCAGTTCATGCGCAACTGCTGTGAATCCTGCCCTTTCTGCGGCACGGTTGAAATTGTCGATTCCGGGACTGTCTGCGATGAATGGTGTTGCACCTGCGGACAGGACCATTTTTGCCACTGCACGTACTATTGATGGATCCGTAGTTACCCTGCGCGATATGTCATGACCTGCTACAAGGTTGACCTTCAGGAGGACTCTTTCACCCTTGCTGACGAAATGCTCAATCCCTCCGAAGTGATCAAAACATTTCTTTACTGCCTCATCAATTTTAGACTGTGTGTAGTCCTGCTGTTTAACGAAAAATATTTTTCCCATTAATCTTTAAGCCACTCAGATAATTTTGATTTGTCGATTGAATTTGCCTTTATGCCGTCGTGAACGTTCGCGCCCTTGCAGATTTCCCGGATTTTTGCGGCGGCTTTGTCGCAGTTAGAGCCTCCGCTTGTGCAGAAGGGGTAAATCTCCTTGCCGGTAAAGTCGTTCTGCTCAAGGAATGACACTACAGCCATAGGGCATGTGAAGAACCATACCGGGAAGCCTATTATGATGCGGTCATATTCTGCAAGGTTCTCTACAGGCTTGCTGGTGAGCGCGGGTTTCTCGTTCTTCTTGAACTCTTTGCGGGATTCAAGGATAGTCATCACATAGCTGTTAGGGTAAACCTTCTCTGTAGTGATCTCGTGAATCGGTGCATTGAGTTCCTGCGATATGTATTCTGCCGTTCTTTTTGTGCGGCCGCTCTTGGAGAAACAGGCGATAAGATATTTGTGCATAAATTTCTTCAGCTCCGTTTTTGATTTGGTATTATACACGACAAGGAAGGGGGAAAAATAAATAATGTCTGTCATGAAAGGCAGCAGCAAATATTTCATGAATGCAAAAAACAATGCGGACGGCTTAACGCTTATGTCGTGCATTGAGGACAGCTCAATATCAGCGGCATTCTTCGATCCGCAGTACAGGGGCATACTCGACAAGCTGAAATACTGCAACGAGGGCAAATCACGGGGCAAAGCACGTTCCTCACTTCCGCAGATGGATGAAGATACTATCATCAGCTTCATACGCGGGATAAACCTAGTTCTGAAGGGAAGCGGGCATTTGTTTTTGTGGGTGGATAAATTTCATTTGTGTCAGGGTGTGCTTGACTGGTTTCTGGATACGGAACTGCATTTAGTTGACATGATTGTTTGGGACAAGGGCAAAATCGGCATGGGTTACAGGACACGGCGGAGATCTGAATACCTCATAATATTTCAGAAATCTCCGGTGAAAGCAAAAGGATTCTGGAAGGATCACACAATCCCGGACGTTTGGGAGGAGAAAGTAGCAGAGAAGACTCACCCTCACAGCAAGCCAGTTGAACTCCAGAAGAGGCTCATTGCGGCAGTAACAGATGAAGGTGATGCTGTGCTTGATCCTGCGGCAGGCAGCTTCTCCGTACTGACTGCCTGCAGGGAACTGGGACGGGAATTTATCGGATGTGATTTAGTGTATGGCGAAGACTAAAAGTGTTCTTGCGCGAATATCTGAAGCACAACCGAAAAATTCATCAGGCAATTACTAGAGGCTGTTCGGTGATGATGATACAGGACATCTGCAAGCATTAAGGCAAGTTATCTGCTGGAGGATATAATCACCCGGAAATACGTACCTTATCATTTACACTCACAATTATTTTCATTACGTTAATATAACAGCAGCCCAAAATACCTGCTTCATACAACTGTCATCAGGCAAAAAAAATTGGGAGCAGCCTTTTTCAGACCCTCCCGCAAAAATAATCTTATCTTAGAACAGAGGAGCAAGCACCAGAGCAACAACCGTCATTAACTTAATCAGAATGTTCAATGCCGGCCCTGCAGTATCCTTGAAGGGGTCGCCTACAGTATCACCGACAACAGCCGCTGCATGATTGGGCGAGCCTTTGCCGTTGAAGTGCCCTTCCTCGATATACTTCTTCGCATTGTCCCAAGCACCGCCGGAGTTCGCCATGAACAGAGCCATCATAACGCCCGTAACGATTGAGCCGCCGAGAAGCCCGCCGAGAGCCTCTTTGCCGAGAATGAATCCTACAAGCACCGGCACAACTATAGCCATAACGCCCGGTACGATCATCTGCGTTAATGCCGCATGTGTCGAGATTGATACACAGCGTTCATAGTCCGGCTTTCCAGTGCCTTCCATTATGCCGGCAATCTCCCGGAACTGTCTGCGCACTTCCTCGATCATTGACCCTGCGGCCTTGCTGACTGCATCAATAGACAGCGAGCAGAAGATGAACGGAAGCATTCCGCCGATGAGAAGACCTACGATAACATAAGGATTCATTATGTCTATCTTCTCGATATGCGCCGCCTGTGAATATGCCACGAACAGAGCCAGTGCCGTTAATGCCGCTGAACCGATAGCGAGTCCTTTGCCCATTGCCGCAGTTGTGTTGCCGATTGCGTCAAGGTGATCCGTGATCTTGCGCACGCCTTCAGGAAGTTCGCTCATCTCCGCAATTCCGCCCGCATTGTCCGCTATAGGCCCGTATGCGTCAACGCTGAGTGATATTCCCGTGATCGAAAGCATACCTACGGCAGAGACTGCAACGCCGAACATTCCAGCAAGATAGTAGCTGATGATAATAGCAAGGCAGATGAGAAGCACAGGAATTCCGGTTGACATCATTCCGAGCGATAACCCCGAAAGAATTACCGTAGCAGAACCGGTGTCAGATGAGGCAGCAACATTCTGCACGAACCTGTAATCGCCTGAAGTGTATATCTCCGTTACTATGCCGATGATTATTCCCGCAAGAACTCCGGAAGTTACCGACAGAAATACGCTCATGCTGTTGGAGAAGAAGAACAGGATGCTCAACACAAACGTACCTGCAATCATCAGTCCTCCTGCAACAAACGTTCCGGTTCTGAGAGCAAATGCCGCGTCCCCGTCCTCTATGCGCTGGATTACTCCGGCCATTCCGGGAACTTTCTTCGTGATTGCCCTGACGTTAGACGCAAAAGGAGCTTTCTGGGAGATCATCATGCACCCGATGACCGACGCGAATACGCCCCATGCCGCAAGGAACATAGGATAGCCGATTCCCCACAGGCCGAGAGCCTCTCCGCCGGGCGTGAACGCATACACCGCACCGATAGCCATAGCCGCAAGGATTGAGTTGACGTATGACTCGAAAAGGTCTGCGCCCATTCCCGCAATATCTCCTACGTTGTCGCCTACGTTGTCCGCAATGACTGCCGGGTTTCTGGGGTCATCCTCCGGGATTCCTGCTTCAACTTTGCCTACAAGGTCAGCACCTACGTCTGCTGCCTTCGTGTAGATACCGCCGCCGACACGTGCGAAGAGTGCTATACTGCTTGCACCCATGCCGAACGCTGTCAGTGCAGTAACGTCATTCAGGAACAGGTACGCGATCGCAAGACCGATAAGGCCAAGACCTACAACGACCATTCCGACAATACTTCCGCCGGAGAATGCTACTTCAAGGGCATCACCTGCCGCTGTATGAACTTCGCCTGCCGCCGCCGGTGCAGGTGCAGGAGCTTCAGCCGCTTCTGACTTCTCCAGTTCCACAGACTTTGCCGGAGCTGTGCCTTCCGCCGCCTCAATCCCTGCAAGTGCCGCATATGTCGTCCTGCCGTTTGAGTTCGTCGCAACGTACATTCCGATATAGCCTGCCGTAGCACTGCACAGAGCACCAAGAATGAACGCAAACGCCGCACCAAGTCCCAATGCCGCCACTAACAGAATCGCAACTACGCCCACGAACGGAGCAAGCCATGTATATTCCTTCTTCAGGAACGCCATAGCTCCCTTGTGAATTATCTCGGAAAGTTCAGCGACTCTAGGATGACCGATTTTACTTTCTTCCAGCTTCTGAAATACTGTCCATGCGTAAAGACCTGCCAGCACTCCGAAAACCAGAGTAATGAATACTAGAAAAAGCCACATGAATTAAATTACCTCCCTGATCAGAGAAAAATTTAGATGTTTCAATTATAGCCTAAAAAATTTTTTGCATGGAATATTTGTTACATTTCAGCAGAAGAATTTACGAATAAGCCCGGCAATCTCATCACAGCATGACTCTAACGCAAAATGCCCGCTGTTCACTAAATGAATTTCAGCATCAGGCAGATCCTTCCTGAAAGCCTCTGCACCGGCAGGAATGAATGAAGGATCGTTTTTGCCCCACGCCGCTAACAGTTTAGGTTTGTACGTCCTCAAATACTCCTGAAACTTAGGGTACAGCTTTACGTTGTTCTGATAGTCGAATATAAGGTCCGACTGCACCTCGTCATATCCCGGCCTCTGCGTGTAATGAATATCCAGAGTGTAACCGTCAGGCGAGACACTGCACGGTTCTGTGCCGAACGTGTACTGTCCTATGATGGTTTCAGGCGCAAACGCTGACTTGTAGCTCTCCCGTAATTCCTTCGTCGGGTGTGCCCAGTATTCAGCGCGTGCCTCCCACTTTTTGCCGAGCCCCTCAGCATAGATGTTACCGTTCTGGCTTATGATGCCCGGTATGCTTTCAGGGTGTTTCAGGGCAATGCGGAATCCTATCGGCGCGCCGTAATCGAACACGTACATATAGAACTTCCTGATGTCCAGTGCCGAAATGAAGCCGTCAATGACCTCTGCAATATGGTCGAATGAGTATGTGAACTCACTGCGTGAAGGCATATCGGACTGTCCGAAGCCGGGATAATCCGGTGCTATGAGGTGAAAGCTGTCCGCAAGCATGGGCATTAGGCCGCGGAACATATGGCCTGCCGACGGGAAACCGTGAAACAGAATCATAGCGGGCTTTGCCGGGTCTCCTGCTTCCCTGTAGAAAATGTTGATGCCGCTGACTGATATTCTGTTATACTTCATGAAATTCATCATCTCCTGCAAGAAATTATAACAAGGAGGATTTTACGATGCTGTGGTTCGGGAAAAAAATTACAGTCTTCAAGAAGAAAGACAAAGACACGTGGCAGAAGATTCGTGCGGTGCTCAAAGATGAGGGCTTCAGCGGCGTGCGTGCAAGCCATTATTCTGCGGAGTCTTTATGTGCTTGCGGCTGCGGATCTAAACTGGATCCGAGGGATTTCGGCAAGGGCGGCAGGATTGACCGCGATATATATTATGTTGATGTTAGAGCGGAGGACGCTGACAGGGCAAGGAGCGTTATTGCCTCTCACGGCATTACTGCAGTTGTTGATGATGACCCTGTAGGGAAACTGGGGAGACTGATATAGCATGATTGATGATGCACCTGAACTTGTAGTGATAATTCAGTGCGAAGATGTCGTGAAGAGGTGTTCTGGCTTTCTGTGCATGAATGACTTTTACGGCAGGACAGGAAAATTCACGGGCTACCCTGAAGGAGTGCGGTATATGACTATGACCTGCGGGGGGTGCTGTGCGAATCTCCTTACGCCCAAGCTGGAGAATCTGGGAATGCGCCTTCAGAAGGCCGGGATGAACAAGGACGATGTTGCTGTGCATTTTGCGTCGTGCGTGTGTTCGGACAATGCTCACCGCCAGCCTTGCCCGTTCATGAACAGAATGAAGGCATTGCTGCAGCGCAAGGGGTTCAACAATATTGTGCTTGGGTCTCACATATCGAAGAAGGCTGAAGCAAAAAGACAGGCGGGAATATATAAGAGCTGGTGAGGCAAAAAATTATCCCCTCTTTGCTACGGAGGGGACATATTTATTTGTGCAAAAAGTTTTTTATTTAGACAACAAAAAATAACAAGGCTTTGTGCTATAATATCAACT
>CAJOES010000110.1 GCA_905233455.1 uncultured Synergistales bacterium
GCGGCAGGGCCTTTCACTGGTCAGATCGGCCCATTCAAGACTATAGATGATATTGCTGTGGCGTGGAAGAGAAACGGCGAAGACCGGGTAACAGTTTTCAAGACGAAAGTAAACGCTGCGAAACAGTTTGACGGATTCGAGGACGGGAAACTCGTAATTCAGGATAAGAAGAACGGAGGAACATGGCGCGGACTTGTGGCCGTTGACCTTGCTAGTGAGGGCGTTGAACTCGACAAACCCGTACACCTGCGGCAGAAATCAAACAGAAGCTATGTTGCTGTCCTCAATGCAATTCCCTATCACGTTGACACTGTGAGCGCGGACGGAACAGCCCTTCAGGAACAGCCGCATAACTTCACGTACAGCGAATATCTGAACGGCGGCAATATGACAGTTTCATACGGCAAATCAACGACTGACTCAACGACAAACACCGTAACGCAGGACTTGAGCCAGACGGTTGAAACAATGCTTGTAGCTGATCCTAATGCAGACGGCCAAGTATTTGGGACAGTGAAGGGTATAGCTATGCTTGCGTCATCAATCAGTGATCTTGCAACCGGCATAAAAATGGGCGGCATGACCCCGAAGGATATGTTTGAGAAAGGAATACCTTCTAGTCCGTTAGGCTGGCTGAATGACGCAGTAGATTTCTTTACGGATAAAGTTGACACAGTTAACCAGCAGACGAACACGGAAGCTTCAACTACAACGATTGATAAGGAAATAACAGCGACAACACATGATGCTCTTCTGTACACTGACACGGCAAGGCATATCTGGCGTTATCCTGTTCTGACTAGGCCGTTGCCAATGTGGATGACTTTAGGCTCAAGGGTTGACTCTGTTCCTGTATCTCCTGCAAGTCTTACCGGTGAAAAGGAGCTTTACGTAACGTTCACGATGAGCGAAAACTCAGCACTCCATACAGCAAACTCGATAAATGATGATCTGTATCAGCCGCTTCATGAGGAGGGAAATTTCTTCTCGTATCCGGCTCAAATCGGAGATGCAGAAGGTTATAACGATGCTGGAACTCTGGCAGATGAGCAGACATGGACATTCGGCAGCCAGTTAGACAATGCGGGTATAACTTTCACGAAAGCAACTTCGAACATGCAGCACACCGAAAAGACCGTTACTCCCAGCCCGTTCACTATGACTACTTCTTTCATTGACAGACTGATTAACGGGGACAAAGCCACAGGTATAAATATGCCTGAGACTGACAACCCTAAAACGTTCTCAAAGGAATACAACAAATCAGAACGTATCAGCTACACCTTACTTGGCGACTCGCACCTTACATCTCAACAGGCGGCAGGTCATACGGTCAAAATGCAGCCTTTCGTTGCCAAAGAGGGAGCTATGACGTTTGCGACGGCAGTAGAACTCACGAGCACTAATTATGATAGGTTATGGCAAGCTGACAGCATATATAGTAAGAAATCCGACCCGGCTTTATTCCTTCCGTTGAAGTTTGTGAAGGACGGCGGAACATTCAGAGCCAACACTTACGACATGTCAGCAATGAAGATCAGGGGAATGAAATTCTATGTGCCTGACTTTGCTTTCTACTCGGATAACCGGCTTGTGAACGGGCTGAAATATGAAATCCGTGTGCCTCTGTATAATGCGAGTTTTAAGGATACGGGGAATTTTAATGTTCGTCTTTCATGGGCAGCAAATAATTCTCCGACGGCTGTAAAGAATATCATAGGCACAAAGTCTGTAAGTCTCGGCGGCTGGAAGAACGACAAGACTAATAACAAGGGTACAGCTGTATTTGAATGGACACCAAATCTTGAAGCTAACAAGCAATATTATTTCTATGTCGAGATTGACCCCGAAAACGCACTCGATGAAGTTCACGAGGGACGCTATAAGGCAGATAACACGACACTCAACGATTACGGCGGGAACAACACGGGATTTTCTCCGTTCTTTGTCTATAATCATGGTGATATTAGCGCGTCGAGCAGCGGAACTGTTTTTGCGAGCAGTGCAGGATATTTCAGGGCTGCTGATGATGAAATACAGCTCTCTTCTTTGTACTTTACGGACGGCGACGGCAACAGAGTAGACGATATAGCGGCTTTCATTCTGAACCATAGCGATGACTCATTTGTAACGATGGAAGCAAACTTCAATTATTCCGGGCCTAAAGTTCCCTATGCTTTCTTTGTCGGTTACATATTAACGCCTTCAGGTAAGCAGAAGATACCGAACGCAGGCATTAATACAATAGTTGACCTTAATAATCTTGCCAGTGATGATATCGAAGACGTGTTCATGCTCAATGATATTGCATTGTTCAACGGGAATAATAAAGTTGCATTCACGTTCACGCCGTCGGATTTGATAGCTTCGGAAAATGAAATAGCGGCTGTAGCAGATAGAATAACGTTCGGAATATTAACGCTGACTGACGATGAAATAATAGCTGTAGAAGAATTTTTCGAGGGCGTAGATCCTTCATTCATTCTTGATGCAATCCCGGATAATATTGTTTCGAGCGCGACAGAAGAAATTTATACATTTACGGCCGACGAAGAAGTTTTCTGGAATATTTCAAGTGTCAAGTTTAATGGAGAAGATGCCGGCGATGAACTTGATATCACCATTGAGACTATCAGCGAGACAGTCAGCGATGATACGTCTGCACCAAGCAATTACGGCAAAGACGTTTTTATCACAGTAAGCTCAATAGCAGGTTACACGCGCAAAGGCGAATTTGAGATAACCGTTCAGAGATCCACAGATGATGACGATGAATGGGTTGACGCTGGAGTTCTGAAGTTCAATGCAGAGAACGCGAGCAATACTGACAATGACGGAAATAACAGCGGCAGTACTCTTCACTCATCAAGCAGCGGTTGTAACGCAGGGCTTAGCTTTGGAACATTGGCGCTTCTCATTAGCGGGCTTATGGCCTTCAGAAGGAAAAATTAACATTTAATGAAGAGATACCCTCGAACAGTAAAAACGCTCGGGGGTTTTTACGTATGAATGCTTTTCGTGAGAGCTTCAATGTCAAAAGTCTTGCTGCGGACATGAAGAAAGACGTTGAAGAAGTTGAATGAAAGTAATTATTAATTTGGAGGTTTTAAAAAATTATGGCAAGAAAATTTTTGCTTACTGCGACGCTGATAACGTTTATGTTTGCAGGAAGTTCATTCGCGGCTGATATAGATCTTGGCGAGGGCTGGCATGTACAGGACGGCTTCGACAAAATTTTGATAACGAGTTCTGACGGCACGGCTATTCAAAACGCTGTTGACCATATTAAAGACGGCGGAACGGTTGAATTATCGGGAGAGTTCTTGCTGAAAAGAAATATTGTTATCAAAAAAAATCTCACGCTTCGTGGCACAACTAACGCACTCTTAAGCCGCGACAAAGAAGCACTGAAAACTTTTTGCATTATTCAATGCGAAGGAAGCAATAACATTACTCTCGAAAATCTCACGATAATAGGCGGACTTAAGACGAAGGGAGGAGGCATAAATATTTCCGGAGGCAGCATCAGAATAATCAACTGTGATATTCACGGTAATTTCAGTTGGTTAGGCGGCGGAGGTATATGCTCACTTGCTGAGACGCTTATATTGCAGAGCTGTGATATTCATGACAATGGGAGCGCAGCACTTGGCGGCGGATTATTCATCGGCAACGGTCAAGTTACGATTACTGATTGCAGCATAACAAGAAATACGGCAGCAATGACAGGCGGAGGGCTGTTAGCTGGAAGCAGTGATATTACAATGGAAAACTGCAAAATCACGGAGAATAAATCTACTTTTGCCGGCACAGGCGTTAAGCTTATGAAAGCAACGAAACTTAAAGCAATAAGCTGTGATATTTCAGATAACTTTATTATGAGCCGCGATCAAGGTATTCCTAATCCAGAAGCCAACATCAGCTATGTCGATAACTCAACGTATGAAGAAGTAAAGTAGGAGGGAAAAAGACATGAACAGGAAAATTTTTATTAGTCTTTTGTTGGTTTCTCTAATAATTTTTGCGGGAGGTTGTGGAGGCAGTAATAATTCTTTAACCAGCACAACGGACGTGAACGCGGCTTTGAGTGGAGCATGGACATCATCAACTGAGGGCACAGCTTCAATCACAAGCACTGCCAGTGATGAGCTTGGTGATATGGAGGCTTTAATTGGACCTTTTGAAAAACTTTCGAGCGACGTATTAAAGAATATCGGAGTTTTAATCGGAGGAAATTCGGACACCGTAAAGGAAAAATACGAGGAAGAGAAGAAAAAGGGAATTGCCTGGACTGTAAGCGTTTCTGTAACAAGCGCAATGGCTTTCTTTGAGGACTGCAAGATTGAAGGGGAAGCCGGCTCGGCCAAACTTACAGCTATTGTTATTCTCAGCGGCGATTCTTTATGTCTGCCGGTATTCTATGACGGTGCCGCAATATCTACGCAACGCAATGGCATAAACGAATGGACAGCGACGACTTCCGACGGAGACACTTTATTAATAACGATGTCTTCGGAAGAAAAAATTAATCTTTCGGGAAAAGTTAATTATCTTGATTATGTTTGCGAGTTCAGCACGGTCATGAATAAAAATGCGCCTAACGCAATAAATCCGCAAGAAATTTTGGGCGGAACTTGGAATTTAAGCGAGGCTCAGGGCGGCGGTTATTTAGCCGTAAATTCTGAGACTATCGCAGCGATTATCCCGGAAGCAGTTTCAATATGTTTCAAAGATACCAAAGAAGAATCTTCAGCTTTGACGAGCAGCGTAACATCTTTTTATTCGTTGTACATGAAGACTTCGAACACCGGAAGCAACGATGAAGCGCCGATTTTGCGTATTGTTAATTCTGCCGGCACAGAAACACTGACGAAAGTATATGACAACGTATATAAATTCACGGAAGAAAACGGCGAAGGCATTATATTTATTGAGAATACCGATGAAATTTTTGTATTCATGGCTGAAAGCGAAGACGATGCCGGACTGGCCTGTATGTTTTTACCGTTAAAGAAGGCCGGCTTTGATATCGAATCGGCTATGAAGAAAACATGGATTGTCTCTGACGGCGGAGGCTATGCAAGAACTGATTCGTTTACGTTTGGGAGTGCTTCTCTCACGTTCTCCGGCGTAACTGCAAATACGGCAACAGTGAATATTCAAGCCTCATTCTCAGAAACAAACGGCAATTCTACTTCCACAAAGTCCCGCACGTACAATGACTCAGTTACAATGAAGCGTTCCGGTAATTTCTTGAGTTTTGAAGACAGTGATAAGACTGCTTATAATCTCGCATTTGTTTCTGAAGCGGAAGCGTTTTTATCCATCACCAATGAAAGCTCAAACGAGTATTTTGTTTTGCGGTTTAGTGCTGCAAATTAAGTTTTGCTTTCAAAGCATATTTATAATTTTGGAGGAGATAATATGAGTATATCTAAAAAAGCACGCGACATCTTTTTGGCTGTGCTTATGGTGTTAAGTTTTGTTGCTTGCAATAAAAGTTCAGCTGAAGGGGTTGACGCGGATCTTGTAGTCTACGGCAAAATCTTCACGTCCGAAAGCAATCAGATTGTTGAAGCGTTTGCAGTGAAGGACGGCAAATATATTTACGTCGGAGATAAGAACGGCGCAGAAGCATTTATCGAAGCAGGCAAAACTGAAGTTGTCGATTATACGGGAAAAGGTCTTGTAATGCCCGGCTGTGGTAATGGTCATGCGCATTATTTGTCAGGTTATGCTATCCCGACAGCCGGGACTGCAATAGGGTTCAATGATACTCCGGACAAATTTTTGAAAGAGATCGTTCCTGCTACTGTCAAGAAAGCAAGGGAAACAGGAGCAACCGCCGTTTTGGGTATGGGCTGGAATTTTTCAATCTTCAGACATAATATGCCTACCCGTCAAGATTTAGATGCTATATGCAGTGATATTCCCATGTATTTCATTGATGATGAAGGCCATAAAGGATTGGTGAACACTATTGCTCTGGTCAATGCTGGCATCATGAAGGAAGATGGTACTGTGCTCATGAAGGAAATACGCGGTGGAGAAATTGTGATGGACGCGGACGGCATTCCCACAGGTTATCTTAAGGAACAGGCAGGAACTTATGTGCGTTCATTCCTCGACAATAATAGCCTATTTTCAGTTGAGACGGTCAAAGCTAACCTGCAACAAGCCGAGCAGCAATTATTATCAGAAGGCTACACAATGTATACTGAAGGCTGGTCTTCCTACCCCTGTAACGACAATTACTATCAGGCCGCACAGCAGCTTGACAATGCTGGTGAAATGCACTTTGTGTTAGGTATGGCCTACGGAATTGAAAGCTGGATGAATGCAGATGAAACTCTGACTAAGGCAATTGATGCAAAGAAATACGCCTCCAGCCACATAAAACCGAACTGGATCAAGATACTCATAGACGGCACTGTGGAAACAGGTACGGGATTTATTGAACCGCTGTATCCTGACGGTCATCAGGGTATCGTCAACTGGACTGAAGAGGAAATAACGGACATAACGCGCAAGGCCAATGCAAA
>CAJOES010000111.1 GCA_905233455.1 uncultured Synergistales bacterium
AAAGTCTCCGCTTTAATCATCATTACTACCCCCGCAAAAACAAATCATACCTGTATAATTAAACCACATCGCAAAACCGTATCACAAAAAATTCCGGGAGGTCATATCATGAATGAGCTTATCCGAATCAATGAGGCTGATTCCGTAGCTGTTGCCATGCGTCCGCTTGATAAAGGAGTAAAAATCGGTGAACTTGAGCTGCTAGAAAATATTCCGATGGGTCATAAGATTGCACTGAAAGACATTCGCAAGGGAGAACATATCATCAAATACGGCTTCCCTATAGGAGAGGCACTAACCGCTATTCCCAGAGGCGCGCACGTCCACACGCACAACACACGCACATTACTTTCCGGAGCACACGAATACGAATACTACCCGACACACCCGACACTGCAGCCGCAATCACCAGAAACCTTCAGCGGCTATATGCGTCATGACGGCAGGGCAGGTGTCCGTAATGAGCTGTGGATCATCCCCACTGTAGGCTGTGTGAATGATGTTGCGCTTGCACTGGAGCATGAAGCATCGCAATACGCTGAACACGTCCGGGCATTTACTCATCCTTACGGCTGTTCGCAGATGGGAGAAGATCAGGAGCATACACGGCAGGTTCTTGCAGACCTCGCAACACACCCTAACGCAGGAGGAGTCTTATTGCTGGGGCTTGGGTGCGAGAACAGCGGAATAGACACCATAAAGCCGTACATGAAGGATTATGACCCTGAACGCGTAAGATTTT
Organism: uncultured Synergistales bacterium; assembly: GCA_905233455.1. Classification (GTDB taxonomy): domain Bacteria; phylum Synergistota; class Synergistia; order Synergistales; family Aminobacteriaceae; genus JAFUXM01. The sequence goes on from CAJOES010000111.1 coordinate 743, forward strand.
TGGTGTCGCAGGACGTTCATGACGAGATTGAAGCCGGAATGTCCCTGATACGCGAACTGATTGACCGCATGAGCCGTGATTCACGCGTCCCCTGTGAGACATCAAAGCTGATTATCGGCTTGAAGTGCGGCGGCAGCGACGGGCTTTCGGGGATAACCGCAAATCCCGCAATCGGAGCTTTCTCGGATATGCTCATATCCCAGGGAGGCACTGCGATACTGACGGAAGTTCCGGAGATGTTCGGGGCAGAGACGATACTCATGAACCGGTGCAGGGATGAGGCAACATACAGCAAGACAGTAAAGCTCATCAACGACTTCAAGAACTACTACGCATCATGCGGCCAGCCCGTATATGAGAATCCTTCGCCCGGCAACAAGGCAGGGGGAATCACTACGCTTGAAGATAAGGCGTTAGGGTGTACCCAGAAGAGCGGAAGTGCACCGGTCAATGACGTGCTGGCGTATGGCGAGCGTGTCGTAACTCACGGGCTGAATCTCCTCTCTGCACCGGGTAATGACCTCGTAGCGTCAACTGCATTGGCGGCTGCAGGAGCGCAAATCGTCCTATTCTCGACGGGAAGGGGTACGCCTTTCGGGTGTCCTGTACCTACGGTGAAGATTTCGAGCAATTCGGGGCTTGCAGAGCGTAAAAGCAAGTGGATTGACTTCAATGCGGGGACTCTGGCTGAAGGCGGGACGATACATGATAAGGCGCGTGAACTGTTTGATTATGTTCTTGGTGTTGCGAACGGTGAAAATACACGCAATGAACTGAATAACTTTCAGGGCATGGCTATATTCAAGACTGGTGCTACCTTATAGGAGAGGATATTTATGCGCAAAAAGATGCTGGCTGTTATGATTTTCGCGGTCTTGATGCTTCCGGCAGTACCTGCTCATGCTTCAGTTGCTGATATTGTTATAGGCATAGCTACGCAGATGATCAGCACATATGCAGATTCTTTCACCGGTGGACTTGGCCATATTCTTACGGATATGGCTTTTGGTATGATCGACAACTATTTTGACACGTCCTCATTCACCGAAAGGGCTGGAAGCATGATCACGGATAAGGCACTGGAGCTTCTTGACAGCTACTTAAACAAGATAGCACCTAATGTTCAGGGCTTGAAGGCAAAAGCTGAGGACGGGAACGAGGAAGCACAGTTTGCACTCGGCGTTATGTACGAAAAGGGAAAAGGCATCGGCATAGAGAAGGATTACTATCAGGCAGCGCGATGGTATATGAAATCTGCAGAACAGGGATATGCTAAAGCCCAAAACAGTTTGGGCAATATGTATCGCAAAGGCTGGGGAGTAAGGAAAAATTATGATGAGGCCTTGAAGTATATCACCCTTGCGGCAGAACAGGGCTACGTTCTTGCACAGTTCAATCTAGGACGCATGTACTATTACGGTGATGAAATTCCGCGCGACAGGGCAAAAGCACTTGAGTGGTTTACGGAAGCTGCCGGGCAGAATTTCGTTGATGCCCAGTTCGTTATAGGAAATCTCTATTATGATGGTGATGAAATAGGCCGGGATTACCGCAAAGCATACAGATGGTACAAGACTGCCGCAGACAATGGACACTTAGGCGCACAAACGATGCTCGGAGTCCTTTACGCACATGGATACGGTGTGAATAAGAGCTTCAGGAATGCTCTTTCATGGTACAGCAAGGCCGCAGACAAAAATTACGGTTCAGCACAGAATAATATCGGGAATATGTATGCAACAAGCAGCGGTGTCATGAAGAATTACGATGAAGCAGTCAAATGGTATAGGAAAGCTGCTGACAACGGTAATGCACAAGCATATTTTAATCTCGGAATCTCGTATTCACACGGACGGGGAGTTAGAAAAAATACCGCTAAGGCCTTTGAGTGCTACCTTAAGGCGGCACAAATGGGGCTTGCTTCCGCACAGTACAACACTGCTATAGCATATGATACAGGAAAAGGAACGGCTGGAAACAAAGCAGAGGCTTTCAGGTGGTATCTTAGGTCGGCCTCGCAGGGACTGGCAGAAGCGCAGTACAATCTTGGCGTTGCATACACTAACGGAAACGGCACGCAGATAAACTATGATGAAGCGTTCAAGTGGTTCATTAAGGCCGCAGAACAAAGTTTTGATATGGCAATATTTGCTGTAGGTGCTGCGTATTATGAAGGGCGCGGTGTAGAAAAGAATGATGAAGAGGCAGCAAAATATTTCCTGAAGGCTGCTGAATTAGGATATGCACCTGCGCAGTTTAATCTTGGGGATATGTATGATGGAGGCATAGGAGTCTCAAAGGACAAAGCAAAAGCTGTAAGATGGTGGACTGTGGCCGCAGATAGTGGGCATTCTGGAGCACAATTCAATCTTGCCTTGAAGTATCTTCAAGGTGATGGAGTCAGCAGGGACATGGAAAAGGCAAGAGAATTATTCGCCCTGTCAGCAGAAAACGGGGACAGCTCGGCAAACTATAATGTAGGCATCATGTACTACAACGGTGAAGGCGCAGCGCAGAATTATTCTGAAGCAGTAAAGTATTTGCGCAGGGCGGCAGATATGGGAAACTCAGGAGCACAAAATACGCTCGGCAATGCTTACCGTGAAGGCAAAGGAGTAAAACAGAATTACGCTGAAGCATTCAAGTGGTATCAGAAAGCGGCAAGCCAGAATTATTACTACGCACAATACCATATGGGCTTTGCTTATCTTAAGGGTGAAGGAGTAACGCAGAATTATTCTCAGGCTCTAAAGTGGCTGAAATCGTCAGCAGAGGCCGGGGTTGCAGAGGCACAATATACGCTTGGAACTGTATACGAGAATGGCGAAGGAATTGATCAGGATATTTCAGAAGCTATTGTATGGTACGGAAGAGCGGCAGATAACGGCAGTAAAGAAGCACGTGAAGCTCTTTCCAGGCTCGGAAGATCAAGACTTTAGGAGCAGTTAAAATTTTCTCAGGAGGAATTTTCATGCGTAAAAATATAAGGGCATTGATGATTTGTGTATTTGTGCTGATTATGTCATATGTTCCTGCTTCTGCTTCCGGTTTATTGAGCACTGCAATAAGCCTTGCTGCCCAGATGATAAGCGGCTATGCAGATACATTTATTGGAATGGCGGGAGTAAAACTGACAGATGCAGCATTTGAAGCCGTAGATAATTATTTTGATACGTCAACATTCTCCGGCAAGGCAGGAAAAATGCTTACGGATAAGGCTCTTGAAATGCTCGATAATTATCTTAACAAAGTAGCACCTAATGTTCAGGGGCTAAGGGAAAAAGCAGACGAAGGCAATGAAGAGGCACAGTTTACGCTGGGCTTAATGTACGAGAAAGGCAAAGGCATTGGGATAGAGCGTGATTACTATCAGGCGGCAAGGTGGTACATGAAAGCTGCGGAGCAGGGTTACGCTAAGGCGCAGAACAGTCTGGGCAACATGTACCGCAGAGGATGGGGAGTCCGCAAGAATGATGACGAGGCATTGAAGTATATCAGGCTGGCCGCAGAGCAGGGTTATGTTCTGGCGCAATTCAGTCTTGCCCGTATGTATTACTACGGTGAATGCGTATCTCCGGATAAAGCAGAATCGCTAAAATGGTTCACGGAAGCTGCGGAACAGAATTTAACTGATGCGCAATTTGCACTCGGCAACATCTATTACGAGAACCGGGACATGGATCCTAACTATCAGGAGTGCTTGAAGTGGTTTCGTACTGCTGCCGACAGTGGACATGCAGGAGCGCAGAATGCTCTTGGCCTGATGTATGCAAACGGTCATGGGGTAATGAAAAACTATGATGAAGCATTGAAATGGTATCGCATGTCAGCAAAACAAAATTACGGGGAGGCAATGAATAACCTAGGCAATATGTACTCACACGGTTACGGAGTGAATAAGAGTTATTCAGAAGCTCTTGAACTATACACTGAGGCGGCAAAACAAAAAGTCCCTCAGGCAGAGTTCAATATAGGCAACATGTACGCAAACGGAAACGGTGTCAGCAGGAATTACGGCGAGGCATTAAGACGCTTCAAGAGATCTGCCTCACTGGGGTTCGCGCCGGCACAATACAACGTAGGCATAATGTATCACAGAGGCTGGGGTACACAGAAGAACGATCACGAGGCGTTCAGATGGTGGAAAAAAGCTGCGGATAACGGCTATGCTAGAGCGCAGTACAACACAGGAACTATGTACCTTGACGGAATTTCTGTATCACAGGATAAGGAACTCGGCCTGCAATACATGAAGAAAGCATCAGACAGCTATGATACACGCGCACTTTACGTTATGGGACTGCATTATTTCAACGGCGACGGAGTAGCAGAGGATAAAACGCAGGCTTTCAGGTGCTGGTACTTTTCTGCAAGATTGGGTTATGCTCCCTCACAGTGCAATACAGGCTACATGTTCGCGACAGGTCAGACAGTAAGACAGGACTACTCTAAGGCTCTTGAATGGTACATGAAAGCTGCATCACAAAATAATTCTTCTGCTATGGCTAATATAGGTCTCATGTATTATGAAGGCGAAGGAGTCCCGCACAGCTATTCGGAAGCATACAAGTATCTGCACAAGGCCGCAGAAATGGGTGATATTAATGCTCAGGCAGCACTCGGACAGCTCTACAAAAATAAGGAATGGCCGAACCATAACGACGCGGAAGCAGTGAAATGGTACAAGAAGGCTGCAGATCAAGGCAGTTTTACCGCACAAAATAATTTAGGCTATATGTATGCACACGGTGAAGGTGTAGAGAAAAATGCTGATGAGGCAATAAAGTATTTCACTATGTCGGCAGTACAGGGAAATCCTGAAGCGCAGTTAAATCTTGGGATAATGTATCTAAATGCTGACAATTATAATTACTCTGAGGCTGTGAAATGGCTGCAGAGAGCGGCGCAAAACGGAAACGAACAAGCTCAACGATTACTTGCAGATGCGGATTCCAGAACTTCAGGCATGGATGAAGATACATTGAGACAATATAAGAGTCTTGCAGAAGCCGGAAACGCTGACGTACAAAGCGCACTCGGTGATATGTATTTCACTGGGCAGGGGGTGGCGCAGGATTTTGCTGAAGCAGTCAAATGGTGGCGCATGGCTGCGGAACAAGGTCATATAATGGCGCAGAATAATCTCGGTTATTCATACTTTCTGGGAACAATACTCCCAAAAGATAACGCGAAAGCTATAGAGTGGTGCAGGAAAGCAGCGGATCAGGGATTTGATATTGCCCAATACAATTTAGGCGAAATATATGAAAAAGGCTTAGGCAACATAACAGAGGCTCTAAAATGGTATCGTCTCGCGGCACAGCAGGGACTGAAAGAAGCACAGGAAGCCCTGCAAAGACTCGGCGAGAAATAAAAATATAAAGGAGGCACAATTCATGTTTATGGACAAGGATTTTCTGCTGAACACTGACACAGCACGGAAGCTGTATCACGACTACGCAAAGGACTGCCCGATAATCGACTACCACTGCCAC
>CAJOES010000112.1 GCA_905233455.1 uncultured Synergistales bacterium
AAGCGTATCATTTGACGGCGAAAAGTTCACGGTTCACAGGAAGCCGCAGGATATTGATGCAGTGGATCAGCCGGACTACGGAAAGCCCAGCAAAGCAGAAAGTGCATGGAATTTCCGGTGGGAAGAGCTTGTGCGGGCACTTGAGGGAGCGTACAGACAGCAGGAAGAACAGAAGAAATTAGCGCGTTCAAAGAGGATATATAAGCCTTAACAGGAGGTAACGAAGTATTTATGGTTACGTGGCTGAAAAATATATTAAAGAAAAACTCTGCCCTGTTTTATCTTGCAAGAGTCATAAAATATGGTAGCGAAAGTGTTCCGATGGTATTTCATTGCAGAGATTACACACAGAACAAATATATACGCAATTTTTTGAAGGTAATAGTAGCACCTTGGTGTGTGTTCAGATATTTCTTTCCTGAAAAAATATCTGTAAGCGGGCGTGAAGGGCTTGCTTTTGTGCTTATAGCTAAAAATGAGGCTCAGTATATCGAGGAATGGATAAACTTTCACCTTAAGCAGGGAGTATCACACTTCTTTATTTACGACAACGAGAGCACAGATAATTTTTATGATGTACTAAAACCATACATAGAAGCAGATATTGTTACCTACCATACGATAAAAGGGAAATACAGACAATGCGATGCTTATAATATGGCACTTGCAGAATACGGCCGCAAGTTCAAGTATATGGGCTTCATTGATTGTGATGAATTTGTTTTTGTGCGTAAATTACTTACTGGGGGGGGGGGCTACGATTTATATAATTTTGTCGATAAATTTATTTCTGAACATGAGAATGCCGGAGGGATAGGAATAAACTGGCTTATTTTTGGTTCAGGCGGGCTGGAAAAAAAGCCTGAAGGAGGCTTACTCAAGAATTACACAAAGTGTGCAGAAAAAAATTTTGTTGTCAACCGTCATATAAAAACAATCTGCGATCCACAAAAAGTATTCAGCATTATTAGTGCACACTATCCATTTTACCGCAAAGGCTTTTATAACTTAGACGAAACAGGACACATAATCGAAGGTGCGTTATCACGTGAAGTTCATTTCGATAATGTACGCATCAATCATTATTTTTGCAAATCAAAAGAAGAATATGTTATTAACAAAATACAGCGTGGTGATGTTAATAACTTTGAGAGAACTATGCGTTATTTTTATGGCCACGACAGAAATGAAGTACTAGACACCGAAATATTGTCCCGCATTTAGCCATAAAAAAACAGACCCGCGAAATTTCCACGAGTCTGTTATATTTTTCACTTAGTGTTTTACTTCTACTGCTTCATCTCTGGCTTCAGGCCTCAATATCCACTGTCCCCAGTCAAACCGTATTAACCCGCTCACGATATACATCGCGAACAGGAACAGCGGAGCATGTCTCTTCAGGAACATGAACGACAGCACGAACAGCGAGAACAATGCAATACACTTCATCGGGTCAGCACTCTTCTTCGTCAGCTTCTTCATGTTGGCGTATGGTATGCTCGAAATCATCAGAAAGCCTGTAGCTGCCAGAACCACCGCCATAACCCACGCAGGAAGATTCAGCCCCGAAATCACGAACGACGACACGAACAGCCCGCCCGCAGGACACGGAAGCCCCTGAAACGGCCCGGGTACATGCACGACGTTGAACCGCGCAAGCCTTAATGCCACGCACAGCGCAAAGAAACATGATGCCACTGCACCAGCAAGCGACAATTCACGCACAGAGACCTGATACAGCAGTATTGCCGGAGCAACACCAAAACTCACCAGATCCGCAAGGCTGTCGAACTCAAGGCCGAACTGCGAACCGCCTCCGAGCATTCTCGCCACCTTGCCGTCAAAACCATCAAACAGCACCGCAAAGAACACCAGCCATGCCGCCGGGACTGTCCTGCCGTGAAGCACTAGAATCAACGAGAACAGCCCGCAAAGCAAATTTCCGCTCGTTACCATATTGGGGAGTATGTGCTTGAACTCTAACGGCTTCCTCCCTATCTTGCGCCTTCTCCTCAAAAATATTTTCATCACTGCCCTATCACTCCTATACACGTTATACCGGCTTTTACCTGATCGTCTAATTTCACCTTCAGCACTATATCACGAGGCATGTACAAATCAACCCTTGAGCCGAGTTTTATCATTCCGTAACGCTGTCCTGCCTCCAGAACATCACCCCTGCGCATCCTGCACACTATACGGCGTGCAATGAGTCCCGCAATCTGCACCATCATTACACGTCCCCACTGCGTAGAGAGCCCGACATAATTGCGTTCGTTTATCTCTGAGGCTTTCGGCGAAAATGCTGCTATCTTCTTGCCGGGTTTGTACTCGATATAATCTATTACTCCCGTGCAGGGCGAACGGTTCACATGCACGCTAAAGACGTTCATGAAGATCCCTACCTTTACGGACTTTCCCGTGAAATCATGTTCGCATTCGGAAATCTCTACAACCTTTCCGTCAGCAGGAGAATAAAACCCTCCGTCCTGATAGTCTGTATGCCTTTCCGGGTCTCTGAAGAACCATATCACGAACAATGCCAGCACAAATATTATCGCTGCAGGAATGACGGAGACAAAAGCAAATGCCAGCGCGCACAACAGCAAGAATATTACCGGTGCAATCCCGTCCCGTGCTATCTTCATGCTAATTCCGCCTCAAACGTAAAATTTTGGTTTTCCTGTTCCGGCTCGTCGTCCGAACGTATCAGGCTGCAGTCTGCAACAGAATCTCCCTCGTTCAGCCTGACCATTATTGTGCCCGTTGAATATCTGCGCATTACCGGTATTCCTTCAACATTCATGCGAATGATCCTGCCTTTAGACGTGATTACGAGAATTTCATCGGAGTCCTTCACTGCAAGGCTGGCCGCAAGAAATTTCCCAGTCCTGTCAACCAGATCCATTATGTGAATGCCGCCGGTTGCACGGTGATGCGGCACAAACTCGCTGAACTCTAAGCGTTTGCCTATTCCAAGCTCGCTCATCACAAAAACTTTGCGCCCTTCCTCAACAACATCACAGCTCAAGACCTTATCGTCCTTTTTCCGGAGAACTACAGCACTTACGCCCCTTGCAGAAAGCCCCATAGGCCGGAATTCAGATTCATCAACCCTGAGAGCCATTCCGCTCCGTGTAACTATGAGCAGTTCATCTTTGCCCGTCGTGAGCCTGACCTCTGCAATCTCGTCGCCCTCGTCCAGCTTGATTATCTTCTTGGGACGGTTGTTGTAGCGCAGATCCGTAAACTTCACGCGCTTTCCGATTCCCTGACGCGTAACCATGAAGGCATAATTGCACCCGACAGCCTCATCACCTGCAATGTTCACGATACGTTCATGTTCCTCTGCATTCAGCTGAATCAGACGTGATACAGGTTTTCCCTTGCCTGATTTCGTCTCCGGAACGTTATAGCCTTTTGTGGATATTAGCCTGCCCATGTTGGTGAAGAAGAATATATCCCTGTGTGTGTGGGTTACGCACAGAATTGCAACGCTGTCGTCCTCCTGAATGTTTGTGCCCCTTCTGCCTTTGCCCCCGCGTGCCTGTAACCTGTAGTAGTCTAAAGGCTGGCGTTTGATGAAACCGTCCTTAGAGAGTGTTATCACTATATCCTCTTCGGGTATGTAATCGGCTTCCGTAGTCTCTTGGAACTCATCAATAATGGCTGTCCGTCTCTTGTCGCCGAAACGTGAAGCTAATTCCTTCAGTTCATCGCGGATAACCCCGTCAAGAGTCTTTTTGTCCTCAATTATTGCCGTATATGCCGCAATATCTCCGAGAATCTTCGCTTGTTCCTCATCGAGTTTGCTGCGTTCAAGGCCGGTGAGTCTCTGAAGCCTCATATCAAGTATGGCCTGTGCTTGTGCTTCCGAGAAACCTAAAATATTCTGAAGGCTGGACTTGGCCTCTGCTGTGCTGTTGGTTGAGCGTATAGTCCTGATGACCTGCTCAATGTGAGTCAACGCCTTCTTCAGGCCCTCTATGATGTGCTCACGTGCCTGAGCCTGTTTGAGCCTGTATTCAGTCCTGCGCCGTACTACCTCACGCCTGTAGTTCAGGAACAGCGACAGCATTTGCTTCATGGACAGTATTTCAGGGTGCTTGTTGACCAGCGCAAGATTTATTACGCCGAACGTTGTCTGAAGTGATGTATGCTTGTAGAACTGCCTCATAATCAGATCCGGGTCTGCATCTCTCGAAAGCTCTACAACAATCCTCAGCCCGTCCCTGTCAGACTCGTCGCGCATCTCTGAGACACCCTCAATTTCTTTGTCCTGCACAGCCTGAACCATATTCTCCAGCAATAATGTCTTGTTGACGTTGTAGGGAATCTCCGTAACAACAACACTTCTGCGCCCGCGTTTGTTCTCTTCAACGTGCATTTTTCCGCGCACAAGTATTTTGCCCCTGCCCGTGCTGTATGCTTCAAGTATCCCGGAGCGTCCGAGAATCTCTCCTCCTGTCGGGAAGTCCGGGCCGGGAAGATGCCTCATGATGTCCCGGAGGTCTGCGTCTTCCGGTTCTATGCCGTTCTCGATCAGCCAGCACAAAGCATCAGATACTTCATTGAGGTTGTGCGGCGGAATGTTTGTTGCCATACCTACAGCAATACCGGTTGAGCCGTTCACGAGAAGATTCGGCAGTACTGAAGGCAAGGTCAGGGGTTCTTTGAGGGATTCGTCGAAGTTCGGACCCCAGTCTACGGAATTTTCGTCGATATTCGCGAGCATGAGTTCGCCGAGCCAGCTCAAACGTGCTTCCGTGTATCTCGGTGCTGCCGGGCTGTCCCCGTCGATTGAACCGAAGTTGCCCTGCCCGTCAACCAGCTTGTAGCGCAAGTTCCAGTCCTGCGCAAGACGAACCATAGTGTCATATATTGCGCTGTCCCCGTGAGGATGGTATTTACCCATAGTTTCACCGACAATACGCGCTGATTTCTTGTAGGCTGTGTTATGCTTCAGGCCAAGATCCGACATTGCATACAGTACGCGCCTCTGAACGGGTTTCAGTCCGTCTCTGGCATCGGGCAAAGCTCTGCCGACAATGACGCTCATAGCATAATTCAAATAGCTGTTCTTTATTTCTCCTACTAGCGGGAGTGATATTATTCTTCCGGCCTCCTCAGCAGAAAATAATTCTTCATTGTTCTGCTCGGGCTGGGTAAAGTTTTCATCTGGCATAAATGGTTTGGATACTCCCTTCTGAATTGATATGCGTAAATTGTAGCATGGATTGAGATATAAAGGCATTCCGCAAACAACCGGCAATACATGCGCCATGAAAAATAATGCTACAATCAGCTTCATGAACAGGAGGCAAAAATATTATGGCAGTATATGACGACTTCGCAAAACTCGACATCAGAGCAGGGACAATCATAAAGGCGGAAGCATTCCCTAAAGCACGGAAGCCCGCCTATAAGCTCACGATAGATTTCGGCGCAGGGATAGGCATCAAGAGATCTTCAGCACAGATCACGGCATACTACAAGCCTGAAGATTTGACGGGCAAAAAGATTCTTGCAGTGGTGAACTTCCCGCCAAGACAGATAGCAGATTTCTTCAGTGAAGTATTAGTGCTCGGAACTGACAGTGAAGGCGGTATAGTTCTTGCAGTTCCCGACAAGCCCGGCGAGGTCAAAGACGGTGATAAACTCTGTTGACCTCAAGCGCGGTTGAATATGTATCATTCACCAACAAAATAACTAAAAGGAGAAATAATCATGCTTGGAGATTTCATGTACTCAAACCCGACACGCTTATATTTCGGGCAGAAGGCTCTTGAAGGGCTCAATGCAGAACTCCCGAACTACGGCAAGAATATATTATTGACTTACGGCGGAGGCTCAATCAAGAAGAGCGGGCTTTATGATGAGATTGTTGCGATACTCAAGGCTAACGGCAAGAACATAGTAGAACTTCCCGGAGTCATGGCAAATCCTACGGTCGAAAAATTGTATGAGGGGTGCAAACTCGCTAAGGAGAACAGCATAGATTTGATTCTTGCTGTCGGCGGCGGTTCTGTGTGCGATTACTCGAAGGCTGTATCAGTCTCTGCATACTGCAACGAAGATCCGTGGGACAAATACTTTTTGCGCATGGAGGACGTAAGCTGCAGGATTATTCCTGTCGGCTGTGTTCTGACTATGGTCGGCACTGGAAGCGA
>CAJOES010000113.1:0-918 GCA_905233455.1 uncultured Synergistales bacterium
TGTGTTTAACTTGCTCCCTAACCTACTACCCACTCAACGCATGAAGAAAAAACTTGCATATAAAATATTCACGCCTCTAATGGCAATATGATATAATTACCTCGTAAAATAAGGCGGTTTTATATGCAATTTGTTGACAGAAAGAATTATAGCATAAAAAGCCTTGTTTTTTATTTTGCGCGCAAAAAAAATTCCCTCCAGCCCCAGCCGGAGGGTTTATTGTTATTCATTACTCTCACTTTCAGGGACATCCGCCGCCTTCTCCCGGTCAACAAATGCCTGAATTTCATCGTGATTGATTACTTCCTTCTCCTGCAGTGTCCTCGCAACCGCATGAAGTATCTCCTCATGTTCCCGCAGAATCTCCGTCGCTTTCTCCTGTGCCTCAGATACCAGCCGCTTGATCTCTGCGTCAATCACCTCTGCCGTATTGTCCCCAATATCCTCGCGCATACGTGATTGTCCTGCAAGATACATCATCGACGAGGCCGCATATCTCACCGGGCCAAGTTCCGACGACATTCCGAACTCCGTAACCATTCTCCGTGCAGTCTCCGTAGCGCGCTCAAGGTCATTCGATGCACCCGTTGAAGGCTCAGAGAACACGAGCAGTTCTGCCGCACGTCCGCCGAGCATCACAGCCATACGCGTTTTGAGTTCGCCTTCAGTTACGAGGTACTGATCCTCCGCAGGTCTCTGCATAGTGTAGCCTAATGCACCCTTCGTTGTAGGAATTATGCTCACCTTGTGCACGGGGTCAGAACCCGGAAGATAGCACGCAACTAAAGCATGTCCCGTCTCATGATAGGCTACCTTCTTGCGCACTTCCGGCGTTAATGGTGTCTTGCGCTGGAGTCCGGCAATAACGCGTTCTATTGCGAGGTCAAAATCATTCATCGATACCTTCTCGGCTTTGTG
>CAJOES010000113.1:970-7054 GCA_905233455.1 uncultured Synergistales bacterium
AAATCTATCTCCGGAGCAAGCGGAAGTTTCTTCGTGTGTATGCGCAGGATCTCTTCCCGCCCCTCTTCCGTAGGCAGTACAACCTGAATCTGACGGTCAAAGCGTCCCGGCCTCAGCAGTGCCTGATCCAGAATCTCCGGCCTGTTCGTAGCTCCCATGATCACTACGCCGTTGTTGTCCTCAAAGCCGTCCATCTCTGCAAGAAGCTGGTTTAATGTGTTTTCCTGCTCACTGTTGGCGTTGAACGTGTGAAGCCTTGACTGCCCTATCGCGTCAATCTCGTCAACAAAGATTATGCACGGAGCTTTCTTTTTCGCCTGGTCAAATAAATCACGTACACGAGCCGCACCGACACCTACGAACATTTCAACGAAACTTGAGCCTGTGATGAAGAAGAACGGTGTCCCCGCCTCACCCGCGCAAGCCTTAGCCAGCAATGTTTTTCCTGTTCCGGGAGGCCCTACAAGCAGTACGCCTCTGGGGAGTTTTGCGCCGAACTTGTCGAATCTCTTAGGGTCTTTCAGGAACTCTATGATTTCACGCAGTTCTACTTCTGCCTCTCCGGCCCCGCCAATGTCCTTGAAGGTTACGCCGGTCATCTCCCCCTGAAGCTCTTTTGCCCTGCTCCGTCCGAATGAGAATATTCCGCCTCCGCCTGCACCGCGCATGTTCCTGAAGATGAGATACCATATGACTATCAGTGGAAGCATAGGAAGCATTATTCCCATGAAAAGATCAATAAGCCCTTCACTGCGTGCAATTCCGCCGAACTTTATATCAGCACTCGCAAGCCTCTCAATCAAAAACGGGTCAGTCAATCTTACAACGCTTTTTGTGCCGGACTGTTTTTTTGCTCCCCTGCTGAAAAATATTTTGCCGTCAACTACCGGCCTTTTGTCCGGGCTGGTGTTGTCCTTGAGTGTGTAAATTATTCTGGAGTCCGTGATGTCTGCATTCTCTATTCCCTTTGAGCTTAGGTCTTCAAGAAACTCGCTGTAGGGAACTTCACCCTGTTTTTCTGCCCACGGCTTGTAGACATATTCAGAGAACAGCCACGCCGCTATTATGGCAATAAGAAAGTACCACGCTGAAAATTTTTGTCCTTTATTCATGTTTTATGTTTTTGGGATTTTTCCTTTCGTGAAAGTTTTTGTTTGCATCTATAGTCTTGAACTTCTCATTAGTGCCCTTCCGCTTTCATTGCGTCTGGTTCTTTGCCTCAGTGTGTCGAATTTGTCCGCTATCTCCTGCCTTTCCTCGTCATTCACCGGCATTGAATCAAGAAACCTGTTCACCCTGTCTTCAATCCCTTCAATCTCCTTAGTTCCTGCCGGGACAGTACGGCCTATGTTCTGAAGGCTCATCACCGCAATATCAGCGATAAGCATTGCCATGTTATTTAGTTCTTTGTCGTCCTGTGAATCATTCTCCCTGTCAGGCCGCTCCGGCTTGATCCTAGTCGCAAAGCACAGAAACCCGACAGCCATAGCCAGCCATGCCGCGCCCCACGAAACATTGTCGGTATAGAACATGTAGCCCGCGAAAATGCTCGTGATTATCCCTGCACAGAACAGAACCCAGCGCAAAAACGTATCCCAGCTCATGAGACTATTATCCGCCGGAGTTCCCGTGATGCAGTCTCTATGTCGTCATTCACGATGACATAATCATATTCCTGCTTCAGCTCAAGTTCTTTCAGTGCGTTGGCGAGCCTGTGCTGCAGTGCCTGTTCCGTCTCTGTCTGCCTGTTGCGCAGCCTCCGTTCAAGCTCCTCAACCGACGGCGCGTCAATGAATACCAAGACAGCTTCAGGCATTTTCCCGCGTACCTGCAATGCCCCCTGAACGTCAATCTCAAGCAGGACATCATTCCCTGACTCAAGCTCCCGCACAACATCAGCCTTCAGAGTGCCGTAAAGGTCATCATGAACGTGTGCATACTCCAGGAACAATCCCTGCTGTATGTCTTCCGTGAACTTTTCGTGCGTGATGAACCTGTATTCCCTTCCGTCAAGTTCCCCGGGTCTGGGCTGTCTGGTAGTGCATGAGATCGAATATACGAGGTTCGGAATATCGGCTAATGCTTTTTCGCGCAATGTTCCCTTCCCGACACCGCTCGGCCCTGAAAGTACGAATAGTTTTCCCTTCTTCATGTCTCTCTACTCTATGTTCTGTAACTGTTCGCGCATTCTCTCTATGCAGGTTTTTGCTTCAACTACTCCCCACCTGAAAGAAGCATCGTTGACTTTTGCTCCCATAGTGTTGACCTCCCTGTTCATCTCCTGGACTAGGAAGTCTAACCGTTTGCCCTTGCCTGATGCCTCCTTAGCATTCATGACCTGCCGGAATTTCTCCGAATGTGCCTCAAGCCGCGTAATCTCCTCTGAAACGTCCCACTTATCCGACATTAACGCAACTTCCTGCGCTACCCTCTGAGCGTCAATCTCAAGGGTATAATGCTCCATGACCTGTTCAATCCGTGTCCGGAGCGATTCAAGTGCCTCACTGCTTGCGACTGCCCAGCGTTCTTTCAGTGTCTTTATGATGTTGTCGAGAAGGTGTAAATCTTCCTCAATCTTAGCCTTGAGCTTTTCGCCTTCAGACTTCTTCATCTCCATCAATGACTCAACCGCGCCTGAAATTATCCCGTCCCATATTTCCGGCGTATCATGCGCGGCCTGTTCTGCGATACTGCTGTTGCTGTCATATACTCCCGGAACTGCAAGAAGCGGCGTTACGTCGTTGGGCGTATCGAGATTGTTGCGCTTGGCGATCTTCCGTATCTGGGTGAACAGGTTCATCAATCCTTCTTCATCAAGCAGGGGGATTCTTGCGCCGGGATTCCATGCTATGTCGGCAGATAGCTTAACCTTTCCCCTGCCTATTGAACTGCGCAGAATATTGATTATCCTGTTCTCCAATGATGACAATTCGCGGGGAAGACGGGCGGAAAAATCCTGATACTTATGATTCACTGAAGTAATCTCAAACGTAACCGTGCCCCACGAAAATTCATATGACTTGCTGCCGAAACCTGTCATGCTGAGAAACATAATAATTATTCCTCCGCTTCAAGTGCTTTGATTGCGTCATTCAGGGCCGACATGATGACATTTCTGCCTTCCTTGCTCCTGTACACATCATCGCTGAAACGCAAAGGTTTCCCGAAAGTTATGCGTATCTTAGTGGGCTTGATGAGTGCAGAGCCGGGGGGCATGGCCTTGAATGACCCGTGAATGAACACAGGCAGTATCGGTGCTTTTGTGTGTGCCGCAATTACTGCAACACCTGCTTCAAGCGGCTGTAATTTCCCGTCAAGAGTCCTCCCGCCTTCAGGGAATATCAGCACGTCATTTCCGTCCTGATAGAGTTTCATGAATCCCCGCAAAGCTCCTGCAGCAGATGCGTTGTTCTCGCGTGATACCGGCATAGCTCCCAAAGCACGTATACATCCGCCGAAAAGCCAGTTGGTGAAAAGTTCTTCCTTCGCGAAATATCTCAATCTTCTTGGGAAAAAGCACCCTACAATCACAGGATCCATATTGCTGGCATGGTTGCAGGCAACTATGAATTTTTCATCTGCGCTTAATTTTTCATGCCATTTCACTGATGCTCTGTTGTATATTTTCAGGATTATCTTGAAGAAATTTTTGACGAACGCATAAAATATTTTGCTCTGCTTCATTTCTCTGGTATTTCTCTCACTTTGTCTAATATGAACTGCAAAACTTCATCTTCTGTCATGTCCGACGTATCCAGATAAACCGCCCCTTCAGGAACTTTCAGCGGCGCGGTTTCACGCCCTGAATCATTCTTGTCCCTCTGGATTATTGCCGCCAATATCTGCTGATAGTCTGCTTCCTCGCCTTTAGCCCTGCGTTCATTGAAGCGTCTTTTTGCACGTGCTTCAGGTGTTGCAGTCAGGAAGAATTTTGCTTCTGCGTCAGGAAATACAACGCTCCCGACATCACGTCCTTCTGCGATGATTGAGCCGTAATTCTTCTGTTCCTGCTGAAGCCCCAGCAATGCCTCACGGACTGCCGGAATTGCAGAATACACCGACGAAAGACCGTCAACTTCAGGTGTACGGATTTCGCCGCTGACATCAAAGCCGTTCACGAGGACTTTACCGTCTCCCAGCTCAACACTGATTTTGCCGAGAGCCTCGCGCAGGTATTCATCATGATCCGGCCTGATCTCCGCTTCAGCAAGTATAAGCGCAATAGCCCTGTAGATTGCTCCCGTGTCGAGATACTTTATGCCGAGTTCACGCGCAACACGTTTAGCGACAGAACTTTTACCCGCACCTGCAGGCCCGTCAATAGTGATTACCATATCACAGCCCGGCCATGTCGCCCATGTCCATAGAGACATTTCCGGCGAAGTCTATCATCTCGGATAACAGGCTCTCGAAGTTCTTTATGCCAAGCCTCTCTACAGTCTCAGGGAACATATACGCCTGCAAGCCGTCAGCACCGAGTCCGATTCCCAGCATGAGACATATGTTGTTCGCTACGGTAACGACATCAAGAAGGGGCTGAAACTGTTTCTTGTCTTCCGGAAGTTCATTCGGCTTATGATGGTATGCAACAGCTATGTGATAGCCTTCGGGCATTCCCCACTTTTCTACGAGAATATCACCTATCATCGCGTGATCAAACCCAAGCACCTGCCATTCTGCTTCAGTGAAGGGAATATGCTTTTCTTCAACCATCTTGACGATAATTCCGTAACCGAACCGAACATAATCATTCAGCACAACTTTTCCTATATCGTGCAGCAGGCCTCCTACATAGGCATCTTCAGCAGAAACTGCATCAGTGAGCTGTGCCAGATGCCTTGAAGTGTACGCAACCATAAGCGAATGCCTCCAGAGTTCGCCGCGGTCAAGTGCATAGCCGGACAGCCCTTTATCCATTGCGGAATACACGGTAGCAGCAAGTATTATGTTGCTGACACTCTTATATCCCAATAATGCAATAGCTTCTGATATGTTGGAGATATTACGGGACATTCCATAGGCCGCAGAGTTGGCAAGTTTCAGGATGCGCAACACAAGCCCTTCATCGCGTGAAAGACTCTTTGCCACGTCCGAAGCATTGCTTTCGGGGTCATTCAGTTTTCTCATTGTCTCAAGTACGAACTGGGGAAAGGATTTTATGTCCTGCATTTTGCTGATTATTCGCGTCTTGATGAGTTCCCGGGATTTCTCATCTATTTCACTCATGGACTTAACCTCCTTTGTGAAAAAATTAAACTATACCACTATCAAATATTTTAGTGTACAGCTCTGAAAAAGACAAACCGGCAAATTCACCCGTCCTTAAATTTTCCAGCTTCATTCCGCCGATCTTCCTTCGTATCAGCTTCTCAACCCTGAATCCTGCCTCGCGTGCCATTAACCTGATCTCGCGTTTCAGCCCCTCAATGATTACGATGCTGACCCACTGATTATGCGGTTCTCTGTCCATAACGTTAATGCTGACCGGGACAACCCTGCGCCCTTCCTCAAGCTCAAAGCCTTTGCGCCACCGTGCAAGCTGTTTCTCGTTGATGGGAATGTTGAGCAGTGCCTCATATTCTTTGCGTATTTCCTTCGACGGGTGAAGAATGCTCTGCGTAAAATTTCCGTCATTCGTGAGTATCAATAATCCTTCGCTGTCACGGTCAAGACGGCCTACGGGATAGAGCCTGCCTTTGTGCCCCGGTATCAGGTCAACGACTACGGGATCATATTTGTCGCTGGCAGCACAGACGTAACCGCACGGCTTGTTGATGACGTAGTAGACGTGCTCAGAGAATGTTAATGCTTTGCGGTCTAATGTTACGGTGTCGTTGTCCGGGTCAACCTGAAAGAAAGGTGCAAGTACGATTTTTCCGTTGACCTGCACCCTGCCTTCAAGGATAAATATTTCTGCTTTGCGTCTTGAGGCAACTCCGCAGGACGCAAGAAACGCATTTAGCCTCACACCGTCAGCTCCTTTTTGGATTCATCAGCAGCCCCATAGCCGGATAAATCGTGCTCATAGTCTCCCGTGCAGTCTTACCCGCCCGTTCTGCCCCGTCCGCAAGAATCTCATCGAGC
>CAJOES010000114.1 GCA_905233455.1 uncultured Synergistales bacterium
GTATTGTCCCTGAAGGCTGTTGCGTCAATAGACATTAAGGCGCATGAACCGGCGTTGCTGGAATTTGCGGAGAAACACAGCATACCCTTCATGACTTTTCCGGCCTCACAGCTTCAGGCACTGCAGGGAAATTTTACGGGATCTGATACGGTCAGGAGCATTACAGGAACGGACAATGTGTGTGAACGTTCGGCTGTTATGGCGGCTGGCGAGGGTGCGGTGTTATTGCGGAACAAATATATCTGCGGCGGAATGACTTTTGCGCTTGCACGTGTTAGGAGGACAGAGAATGATATTACAGCCTGAAGAAATAGAACGTGAGAGCATGAGAATAATTCGTGAGACAATCGGCGAATATTCCGGAGACCCGGAAAACCTGCCGGTGATTATGCGGGTCATTCATGCTACAGCAGATTTTGACTTCCTTCACACACTAACATTTTCGCCCGGAGCTGTCAGCACTGCACGCGAGGCACTGAGGAATCATACGCCCGTAATCACGGATACGTTAATGCTGTCATCAGGCATCAGCAAGAAGTACGGAATCGACATCGTATGCAGGACATCAGACCCCGCAGTAATCTCCGAAGCCCAAGCCAGAAATATCACCCGTGCAATCATCAACATAGAACATGCCGTGAAAGATTACCCGAATGCGATATACGCGATCGGCAATGCACCAACGGCACTGATACGGTTATGCGGGCTGATACGTGAAGGCCGGGCAAAACCTGCGCTGGTTGTCGGTGTTCCTGTAGGGTTCGTGAATGTCATTGAGGCCAAGAATATGCTTGCGTCTATCAGTGATATTCCGAGAATTATCGCCGAAGGACGCAAGGGAGGGACAACTGTTGCCTGTGCTGTAATGAATGCCCTGTTATATGGCTTGTAGTATGGATTTATGATTGATTTCTGTAGCTGAAAATGTAGTTGAAAAATTCTTCTCTCCTGCCGTTAAAGCGGAATGTAAAAAACGTTCCTGTTGAAGCTAGTTGTTGTGAGATTGCACCTGCTCTTGTGCGCCGCCATCACGTTAGCCACAATATAGCTCCGGAATGAAATTATATCACTGTCAGTGTTGGTAATGTCGAATATTTCGCCGTCATCACGCATGATTATTTCTATCCCTTCACCTGCTTTAATGGTAATTTCTGCCTGAATCTTTCTGCCTTCATTGTGTTCAAGTATCAGCATTCCAGTCTCTTCGATTATCAGCATTGCGTCATTAATCTTGCTGCGTGAAACATTATGTGCAGCCAGGAACTTTTCAGCCTCATCACGCACAGCAATAATGTTTTCCTGCGTCAGCATAATGCTGCAGTCCGTCAGATACGCGCCAGCAATATACAGCGGGAAGTCATCTATGCCGTACATTCTCCTCATGAGCCATACACACGCAATGAACGTAACAGCAGGAGCAAGCGCAAAACCTGTCCATATGCCATTAAGGCCAAGCACCAGCCCCAGCGGTATACCCAAGAGCAGAGGCAGAATCATATTGCGGAGGAATGCAGACAGTATAACAAAAAATGTTTTCCCGGGAATCATTAAATATGTCTCATACAGATACAGCACGGCAGAAAATATTAATGTCGATGAGATTATACGCACGGCATAAGCGCACAGCCTCATCAATTCAGGTTCATCAATCCTGAAGATATACGGCACATAATCAGCCCCGGCAATCAGAATTACAGTAAATATTATTCCCTCATGCAATGAAGTTTTACCGGCGGCTCTCATGACCTGACGCAGGGCTATCGGGTTTCCTTCAGCGTAATACACGCTCGCTAAGGGTTTCATTGCAAGGGCTATACCGTCAAATACTGCGCCAATCTCAAGAAGGCTTACACTCATGCTCAGGACTGGCAGGCAATAATCACCGAATGCCGAAATCACAAACTTATTCATCACGAACAAAAGAACTGCCCACATTAAATACATTCCTGAATCAGCGAAGCCGAATTTTGCGAACATAATGCAGTCATGAAGGCTGAAATATATTTTTGCCCTGAGTGAGTTTGCGGCTCTGAAGAAATGACAGCATAATATCAGTGTGCTTGCCGTTAATGTTATGAGTGTTGCAAGGGATATTCCTGACACTCCCATATACAGCGCAAGAAGCACCGACAGAATTATATTGCCGGATATCTGAACAGCATTAGCCATGTTGCATATCAGTTCGTCCCCGTCATCATATACCATTGTGCTTATGAGGATATTTACCGGCTGAAGCAGTACCGTATACTTGAAGAACCTGAAATATTCACGGGCAAATTTCAGCACCTCATCAGAAGGAGACATGAACGCGAAGTAAAGATCACTGTACAGGTACACCGCCGCAAATGATATTATTCCTGCCGACGACGAGAGAATTACGCTCAGGCCGAAAAGCCTGTCTGCCTTTTCCTTGTTGAATTTCCCCATAGCAAGCCCGTAGCTGAATGATATTCCCGCAGATATAAGCGTGGATACGAACACTATGCACGAATACAGCGGTGTGATTAAGTTTACTCCGGATATTCCCGCTTCTCCTGCTGTGTGCCCGGTTATGACCGTGTCGGACATCAGAACTATCACAGCTATAGCCATTTCCGCGCTTGACGTGATTAGCAGTGATTTGAACTTCCTTACACCCAGAGAATCAGAAAGAATAATCACGCCTCCAATAGCTTCACTGCGTCAGTATCATAATCTGCATCAATGAGACGCTGAACTGTACGCGCATATATTTCCGCAAAACGTTTCATGCTGTCCTGCCTGTATCTGTGTGCGGCATAATCAAGCAATACTTCAAGCCCGTCATCAGGTTCTCTGATCTCTATATCAAGAATATTTTGCGAGCCGGAATTATTCCTGCGCATAGGGACTTCTCCGTCAAATATCTTTATCAGTTTAGGAGTTTCATAAATCCTGCCCTGGTACATGGAGCACACCAACTCATCATCAAGCGTCAGTGTGTAGGGATAACAGGCATGAAGCACGCATGATTTCATCTGTTCATTTACGCTCTTGAGCAATTCCGCCTGCAGTCATGCCCTCAAGCCTTACAGCAAGGGGTAAATCTCTCATCATCATCCCTGCGGTGTGTATCAGCTTTTTGTCCTGCCTGTTATTGTCCGTCCATGTCAGCATTACGTCAGGGGTATTGTTGTATGCCGCTGCGGCCAAGAGTGAAGCCGCGTTGAAGAAAGTGTAACGTGAAGTCTGTATCCTGCCTGCGTCAATGTCTAATTTGCGTCTGATTATTCCCTGTGCGTTAGGGTATTGGCCTTCAGGGAAGTCCGGCAAGGGGTATGTGCTGTAATTGACTGGGCTGTATCTTTCTTCGTACCATTTCCGGCATTCATCATATGCGCTGCTCTTGGTGATTGTCTCGTATTCTGCGAGATATTGAGGCCAGTAATCCGGGAAAATCTTTTTGCTGCGGTAAAGCCTGTCCAGAGTGTGCCAGAATATTGCAATAGAGAATCCGTCATAAGCTATGTGATGATTGTCGGAAAAGAAATATTTTGCTCGTTCTGTCTCTATTATCCTGAACCTGCATAATGCTTTACCCCGCAATTCAAACGGCTGAATCAGATTATCCTTCAGTGTCATGAAGTCATCTTCGCTCATATGTTCAATCGTTATGTTGTAGAGATCAGAAACGTAATGCTGTCTTTCTCCGTCTGTTACGTATGATAATGCAGTATGGATATTCAGGCTCTCACGTAACACACCGGCGAATTTCTCCGCGTCAGCCCGGTCTTGAAGTTTCACTAGAAGGGGATACATGTTGTACATTGTGGATTCAGGGGCTTTCTGCTGATATGCGTAAAAATATTTCTGCTCTGCTGTAAGTGGATATGAAGCCGTAATAATCCACTCCTTAAAGTGTTATGGCCTGATATTATACGCCTATGAATTTGCGTACAGGAATAACAACGGGTACATGTGCCGCCGGTGCATCAAAGGCTTATGCGTTGTTCTTGGCCTATGGCGTGTGCCCCGAATATG
The DNA here is from genome assembly GCA_905233455.1 of uncultured Synergistales bacterium. Taxonomy (GTDB): domain Bacteria; phylum Synergistota; class Synergistia; order Synergistales; family Aminobacteriaceae; genus JAFUXM01. The sequence continues at coordinate 4,000 of CAJOES010000114.1, forward strand.
TGAGCGTGAAGAATCTTGAAGGCCGTGAATTTACCGTGCGGACTTTCAGGGAGAATGAATATTGCGGTGTCGTGAAGTATTCCGGAGACGACCGGGCAGACATTACCGACGGCGTGCACGTTCTGGCACGAATTGAGCTTCTTGACGGCGACGGGGAAATATATTTTTCTGCCGGTGATGGCGTAGGGACTGTAACGCTTCCGGGGCTGAAGATTCCTCCCGGAGAACCTGCGGTGAACCCCGTCCCGCGTGAGATGATTGCGCGTGCTGTGCGTGAGGTTATCCCGCTGCGATCCCTGCGCGTCATAATCTCCATTCCCGGCGGTGAGGAACTCTCAAAGAGAACGTTCAACCCCAGATTAGGCATTACCGGCGGGCTGTCGATACTCGGAACAACGGGAATAGTGAAGCCCATGAATGAAGAAGCGTTGTTGTCGTCATTGAGCCTTGAACTGAGCATGATATATTCTATGGGATTCCGGGAGCTGTATATCACGTTTGCGGGGACGGGGGAAAAGTTTTTGCGGAAGATATTTCACATTGAGGGCCGTAATGTCATTCAGTGCGGGAATTATCCCGGTCATGTCCTCGACGAAGCCGCAAAATTAGGGTTTGAGCGCGTGATCATTGCCGGGCATCCGGGAAAGCTCCTGAAGGTTGCCGCAGGAAGTTTCATCACTCACAGCAGGGTTGCAGACGGAAGGCTTGAAGTTCTCTGCACTCACCTTGCGCTGATGGGTGCAGGAAGGGAGACGGTGAGGAGGGTTTTTGCCTCCAACACCACCAATGAAGCAATAGACATCGTGAGGCGTGAAGGCTATAGCGGCGTGTGGAGTATGCTTGCAGAAAGGGCAGCATTCAGGTGCAGTGAAAGGATATGCGGAAAGATGAAGGTTTGTGCTGTATTCATTGACGGTGAAGGGGGAGTGTTAGGTATTGCGTGAAATCATAATTGCAGGTGCAGGTACAGGACATATTGCGCCTGAAGTTCAATCGGCCGTAAATGATGCGGACGTTATATACTGCTCAGGGAGATTCGCCGGTATGATACCTCCGGGCAAAAAGATAACGGACATAATGAACTTCAGCGCGATTGAACATGAAACGGGAAAAGTATTAGTGCTTGTGTCCGGAGACCCGGGACTCTACAGCCTTCTGCCTGTACTCAAGCGGAAATTCCCGGACGAACGCATAACCATACTTCCCGGCATCAGCTCATTGCAGGTGATTTGTGCCCGTGCGTGTGAGAGCTGGAATGATGCCGCAATACTCTCCGGTCATGGCAGAACGTTGCGTGCGGGAGTCTTCCTGAACACCGTAGAGCGCAATCGGATCACGATACTATTCTGCGACAAGAACATTTCGCCTTCATGGGCATGTACGCACCTGACCGCAATACCCGGCGTTGAAGTATTTGCCGGTGAATGTCTCGGAACTCCTGAAGAGCGCGTAACTTCCGGCAGTCCCGCAGAACTCTGCGCCCGTGAGTATGCACAGCCCGCAATAGTCCTTGTGCGCAACAATCAGCCCTATACGCCAGCAGCGTTATACCCTAGAGATAATGATTTTATCCGTGCAGAAAATATTGTGATGACTCATGAGGCAGTCAGAGCGGTGATACTCTCGCGCCTGAACCTGAAGCATGACTCTGTATTCTGGGACATCGGGGCAGGAACGGGAAGCATAAGCATATGTGCAGGGCTTGCATTCCCTTACAGCGACATTCATGCGGTGGAGCACAAACAGGAGGCCGTGAACGTAATATCCCGCAATGCAGAAAGATTCCATCTGCACAACATAACCATTCACACAGCACACGCGCTTGACGTTACCGGGACATTACCGAAGCCTTCAAGCGTATTCATAGGTGGAAGCGGAGGAGAACTGCCCGGAATCCTTGAGCATCTTTCGGGATTGGGCGTTCATGTCGTGATTGCGTGCGTAACTCTGGAGACTCTGAACACTGCGTACAATGTTATGCGGAACTGGAGAAACTTTGAGGC
>CAJOES010000115.1 GCA_905233455.1 uncultured Synergistales bacterium
GTCTCTACTGGCTCTTAAGTTTCATCCTTATAGCGTGGGAGCTATGGGACAAATTTACGGGTTAGTACGAGCGTAACTAATTTTCTTAGTTAAATAGGGATACTGCTCCCCTCAACGCAGTCCCTATTTTACCACACAACCCATGCCATCATGTATAAATCCCATCATAACGAACAGAAAACAGTAATGATATAATAACTTTCACGAGGGGCTCGTCATGGGAACACGGCCCATCAAACGAGGAAGTCCTCCGTGTAGAAGTCTGGTGATGACTTATGGCAAAGAAGCCGAAGATTAAGCACTTAAGACAGAAACAGCGGCGAAACTTCCTTCGTAGGATGAAAAACTTCGCCGCTTTTCTCTTCTGGTCTGCGAGCTTTATTCTCATCATATTGCAGATATGTGAGATACTCAAAGGCTGGTAACGAGGGTTCTATAAGAGATTAACTCAAAGTCTCTTAAACCCCGAATAGGGTACTGCTCCCCTCAACGCAGTCCCTATTTTACCACACAACCCCCTTCCGCAATCATGTACAATATCCCCATCACCAACACAAAAACAGAAAGGATACTTGCACATGCCATCTCATGACCTAGACACCTACACCCACCCGGACTCACGTCCCAACAATCCGCGCGCAGGACTCGCACACTACGACAGCACTCCCGACACCCCGCGCACGTACTCATTCGATCCGCACATGTCCCCTTCACTCGAATGGGCCGGAAAGTCCGAAGGCTCTGATTTCTCCGTCCCGACTCCATCAATTCACCGGCACGAAGTCATACGCCCTCACGTCATCATCAATGCCGCACTAAGGCAGGAACAGCAGCTATCACTCTTTGCGGATGCATCACCGTATGAACGCCTCCAGGAACGCATAAAGGCTATAGAAGCATACCAGCATTCGGAGAACTGGACAAACAGGCTCATAGCAGGAGACTCCCTGCTGGTCATGAACTCCCTCATACAGAAAGAAGCCATGTCAGGAACTGTCCAGACTGCATATATAGATCCCCCATACGGCATAAAGTACGGCAGCAACTTTCAGCCTTTCGTCAACAGGCGCGACGTGAAAGACAGAAACGACGACGACCTCACTCAGGAACCGGAAATGATTAAGGCTTTCCGTGATACGTGGGAGCTTGGGATTCATTCATACCTGACTTATTTGCGGAACAGGCTTTTGCTCGTCAGGGAAATGCTGAAGGATTCAGGGAGCGTTTTTGTGCAAATCAGTGATGAGAATGTTCACTATGTGCGCTGTATATGCGATGAGATTTTCGGCAAGGAGAATTTCATCACGTCAATAAAGTTTAAGAAGACAGGTAGCATTTCCGCTAACTTTCTAGGGAGCACTACAGATTATATTGTGTGGTATGTGAAGGACAGGGAGCAGGCAAAATATCATCAATTGTATATTGAGAGGAAAGCCGGAGAACCGTCATTAGATATGTATAACTATGTTAATTGTGATGGTGGTGTTAGGAGATTAACGGCTGAAGAATTGCATAATCCTACCTTATTATCAGGTCTCCGAAACTTTCAGTATACTACTCTATTTTCCGATGGAGCAATGAGTAATACTACTGAACCTATAGAATTTGAAGGAGAAAAATTTTATCCTCCGAAGGGCAAGCACTGGAAGACAACGCGAGAGGGAATGAATAACTTAATGAAGGCAGGACGCATTGAAAAATCCGGAAAAGGCTTGCGATATAAAAGATACCTTGACGATTTCCCGCTAATGGAACTCGGCGACATTTGGGAAGATACCGGCGGAGCTACTGACATGAAATATGTAGTGCAGACTTCAACGAAAGTAATTCAGCGGTGCATACTCATGACCTCAGACCCCGGCGACCTGGTGCTCGACATCACTTGCGGTTCAGGCACAACTCCCTACGTTGCCGAACAGTGGGGCAGGCGATGGATTGCGTGTGATACCTCAAGGGTAGCGGTAACCATCGCACGTCAGCGGCTCATGACAGCAGCATATGACTACTACAGGCTTGCAGACGACAAGAAGGGAATATCAGCAGGTTTCGTGTACAAGACAGTTCCGCACATAACATTGAAGTCAATAGCCAACAATGAACCTCCTGCACGTGAGATACTCTATGACGCTCCTGAAGCAGACGCAAAACGCATAAGGATCACCGGGCCGTTCAGTGTTGAGGGTCTGCCCGCTCCCGTAGTGCTGTCCCCGGATGAGGCGGCTAACCTAACGGCAGACGTGAATGAAGGCGCGAGGCAATCGGACTGGAGGAGTCAGCTCCTTTCTGCGGGAATTGTCGGCAGGAAGGGAGAACGTATACGCTTCAGCCGTGTTGACGCGCTTGAAGGTACGAGATGCCTTAATGCTGAGGCGGAGACTGAGGACGGGGAAAGTGCTGTTGTGTGCTTTGCTGGGGAGACAACATTAATGGATTCGCGGAGGGTATACCGTGCACTTGAGGAGGCAGTGAACAGGCTGCCGCGTCCTGCAATGGTGATTTTTGCGGCGTTCCAGTTTGACGCGGAGGCTTCAGAGATGATCCGGCATCTTGAGATCCCGCAGGGAATGACGGCACTGCAGGTTCATATGAATGCGGATTTGATGACGGCAGACCTGAAGAAGAACGTGCGGACGGAACAGTCATTTTTCCTCGTGGGACAGCCTGATGTGGTGCTCATGAAGTCAGGGAACAAGTACAGGGTTAAGGTTATTGGGTTTGATTACTACAACGTTAAAACGAACAAAGTAGAGTCCGGAGAGGCGGAGAATATTGCTATGTGGCTTCTTGATACGGACTATAACGGAATGACGCTCAACCCCTCGCAGATATTCTTCCCTATGGACGGCAAAACGGGAGGCTGGAGCAAGCTGGCCAAGACACTGCGGACGGAGATAGACCCGGAACTGATTGCACAGTATGCGGGGAATGAGTCGCTTGAGTTCACTGCCAGGGACGGACAGAAAATAGCCGTGAAGATTATCGACGACAGAGGAATCGAGAGCATGAGGATTCTGGAGGTGCGGGAATGACTGACGCAAAAATAAAGCAGCTCATCATCAACAATCCCTACACAGAGCCGTTATATCACTGGACATACAATGCAGAACATGAACGTTTCGACAAGGTTAACGGCAGGAGACGTTCAGGCTATTTTGTGGCTAAGGACGGGGCTAAAGGCTATGACACTGAAGGCAGGTTCGTGGAGATTGAGTTAGTGAATCTGATACGTTCAAGGGTAAGTGCGTGGCGTGAGTCGGGATATGAGGGCATTACCGGCACAACAAGGAAACTGATAGATTACTGGCATGATGATTCTGCGCGCCATGAACAGCCGTTCTTCTTCTGCCAGCTTGATGCAATAGAGACGCTGATATTTCTTGCGGAATCTCCGGAGAGCATGAGGACGGGAATAGTGATACCCAATGACGCGGGGAAATTCCGGAGGCTGTGCACGAAATTATGCACTGGCGGGGGAAAGACTGTAGTTATGGCTATGCTTATTGCGTGGCAGGTCTGCAACAAGGTGATATATCCCAGGGATAAACGCTTCACGAAAAATATACTTGCTGTTGCTCCGAATCTCACGGTGAAGAAACGGCTTGAAGTGCTGAAGACAGGAGGAGAGACGAATTACTATGACCGTTTCGGGATTGTTCCTGCTGAATTGGGCGATGAATTACGGCAGGGAAAAGTTATAGCGGTGAACTGGCAGGTGCTGCAGTGGGAGAGTCCTGAGGAGATTGCGCGGCGCAAGAGCGTGGATAAGAGAGGGGCAAAGAGCGATAACGCATATTCCCGTGAGATTGTCGGGGACATGAGAAATATATTAGTCATCAACGATGAGGCGCATCACGCATACAGGGTTAAACCTGACGGCATGGCTAAACGCTCAAAAGAACAGAAAGAGGCAGAACGCGAGGCTACGATATGGATTGAGGGGCTTGACCGTATCGACAGGGCAAGGAATATCACGACATGCTATGACTTTTCGGCGACTCCTTTTGTGCCAGGAATCAGCCGCAATGATGAGGAGGCATTGTTTGCGTGGATTGTGAGCGATTACTCCCTCAGCGACGGAATAGAGGCCGGAATAGTGAAGACACCGCGCTTAGTGTTCAGGGACGACAAGACACCAGACCCTGAAACATACAGGTCAAAGCTGGCACATATCTACGCAGACCCGGAAGTTAAAGCGAATCTGAACCGTCCTGCAGATGAAACCGAATCCCTGCCTGAACTGGTGAGAGAGGCATATATGCTTCTGGGGCATGACTGGGAACTGACTTTTGAGGCGTGGAGAAATGCCGGGAAGACTGTACCGCCGGTTATGATAACTGTAGCTAACCGTGTTGAAACTGCGGCAAGGATAGAGAATGCTTTTGCGTCAGGCAGCGTGAATGTCCCGGAATTATCGGCCTGTATGCTGAGGATAGACAGCAGGAAACTTGACGGCCTGAAGGCGGGGGAGGCTGATGCACTTCGTGAGGCTGCTGACACTGTAGGGCAGGAAGGCAGGCCGGGCGGCAATGTCCGGAACGTCATATCAGTGGGTATGCTGTCTGAAGGCTGGGACGCAAGAACGGTTACGCACATCATGGGCTTGCGGGCGTTCTCCAGCCAGCTGCTGTGCGAGCAGGTTGTAGGGCGCGGGCTTCGCAGAACGTCATATGACCGTCCCGAAGGTGATGGACTGTTTTCGCCGGAGTATGTGAATGTGTTCGGGATTCCGTTCACGTTCCTGCCTCATGAGGACAGCAGGGGCACAGTACAGGTTGAAGCACCCAGAACGCTGGTTCATGTCCTTCCGGAGCGCGGGGAATATGCAATCACTTGGCCGAACGTTGCGCGTCTTGAGTACGGCATAACGCAGACTTTGGGGCTTGACGTGAAGAATGTTCCTGAACTGGTGCTTGAGGCTCAGAGGCTTGCGGCTGAAGTTGCGCCTGTCCTTGACGGGAGGACTGACATCACGAGGGCGGGAACGATTGAGCTTGATGCTTTAGGCGGAAGAATGCAGAAGGTAATATTTGAGGCGGTTTCGCGGGTATATGACAGCCTTAATGCTTCATGGCAGAACGGCGGGACAAAACTGGGACTTATCGGGCAGGTGATCAGGCTCACGGAAGAATATTTGCGTGAGGGTTCATTGCGTGTTGCAGGGACAGAACGGCGGGAAGTTGTCATTGCGGCAAAAATGGACAGGATTGTGCGGCATATCTGGCAGTACATCACTGGCGAGAGGGCCGAGAGCATTACGGCAGTTCTCGACGAACACAGGCGGGAGCGTTCTACGTGGGAAATGCACTCATGGTACACGGGCAGACCGTCATCACTGACGCATAAGAGCCACATCAACCGTAGCGTCCATGACAGCACATATGAATCTACAGCGGCATACAGGCTTGACCATAACCGGCACGTCAAGGCATGGATAAAGAATGATCACTTAGGGTTCAGCGTCGGTTATGTGCATGACGGAGTCGTGAGAAGATACCTGCCTGATTTCCTCGTGAAACTGGACAGCGGGGAAATGCTTATACTTGAAACTAAAGGTATTATCACGGAACAGGACAGGGTAAAGTTTTCTGCGTTAAGGGACTGGTGCAAAGGGGTTAATGCGCTCGGCAGTTACGGCACATGGCACTGTGATATGTCGGTTAATCCTTCCGGTTTAGATACAGTGATAGAAAAATACGCAGGAAAATAATTTGGTGAATTATTTATAATACTCTTTGCGGACTTTCAATCATACAAAACAAAAGCCGCAAAAAGGAGACATTCCCAATGACACCAGACAGCACAAAAGAGAAGGAGCGCGGAGAAGTTCACCGTGCAATATGGGCAATAGCTGAC
>CAJOES010000116.1 GCA_905233455.1 uncultured Synergistales bacterium
AGCGCATGAGGTTACGCCGGGAAGTTTTTTCACGGCGCGTTCAACCCTTGCACTGCAGGCCGCACAGCTCATCCCTGTAATATTGTATGTATCTGACATGATTTTTATTCACTGCCTTTTTATGTTTGTAGTGAATAAATTATATATGAGACGACAAGACATAAGGGCTGTCAAAAGAGTCTAAGCAATAAACTTTTGCATGGCTGACATATGCGCATATATACCATTCAGTTTTGTCAGTTCTTGATGTGTTCCTAGTTCAGCGACGATTCCATTCTTCAGCACAACAATTTTATCCGCGCCTGCAACAGTCCTCATCCTATGCGCTATGATCAATACAGTTTTATTTTTGATGAGCCGTGATAATGCCGACTGTATAACCGTCTCATTATCGACATCTAATGATGCCGTAGCTTCGTCAAGCAATATAATCGGTGCGTCCTTTAAGAATGCCCTTGCGATTGATATGCGCTGACGTTCTCCGCCCGAAAGCCTGCAGCCATTTTCACCTGTCATAGTATCCCATTTATCAGGAAGTTTCATAACAAATTCTTCACAGTTGGCCATTCGTGCCGCTGATATGACTTCCTCGTCAGTAGCGTCTTTTCTGCCTATTCTGATATTCTCCATGATGGTATTGTTAAATAGCGTAACATCCTGAAAAACAATGGAATAAAGCGACAATAAAGTTTCAGGATCTGCTTTTGATATATCCATTCCGCCAACTGTGATTTGTCCGTGATTTACATCCCAGAAACGTGAAGCCAGCCTTACAGCCGTAGTTTTGCCTCCCCCTGAAGGGCCAACAAGCGCAGTTACTTCACCCTGACGCGCAGTGAACGATACATCGCGCAATATCTCCTCTCCATTGCCATAAGAAAATCCCACATTCTTAAAGACAATATCAAATCCATTATTGGTCAGTTCAGCTTTCCCGGTCTGTACCGGATAGTGATATATTTCGTTCATGCGTTCAATGCTGCTCTTTGTGGCGATTATTGCGGCAAGATTCTGCAAAGAGACCTCTAACGGATCATAAAGCCTTGAAGCAGTCAGCAGGAATAAAAAGAAAACCGGGACTGAAATTTCCCCCTCAGCAAATAATATTGAACCTGTTAATGCTACTGAGGCAAGCCCAAGTTTAAGGATTAACGAAGCTGATACAACAAAAATTGCTGTGCCGAATTCCGATATTACTGCTCTGCGCTCAACATGACGGATTTTTTTATCCAGTCCGGCAAGATATTTTTCGGAAGCGTTATTTGCACGCAAATCCCTTATTGCCTCAAAAAATTCCTGCACACCTTCCTCATAATCCATTCTTGCACTCATGGCACGGCGGGAAAATCCTTCCTGTACTCTTGATGAAAACGCTACTACAGCAAAAGCCACAGGCAAGACCCACAATACAGCTAATGCCATTCTCCATTCAATGACGAACAGGGAAAGAGCAACAAGAGTTGTTGAAAGCATAGCACCTATAAGCGGAGTTACAAAATGAGACTGGCTTGTTTCAAGGACAGCGCAGTCATTCATTATTGCGCTCGTGAGGTCGGCTAAATCCTTTTCCGCAAAGAAGGACAACGGGATTCGCCTCAAACGTTCCGCAAGACCAAGACGGCGTACTCCAGATTCACGATATGTAGTGAAAAAAGTGTTATTATACTGAAACCATGTGCATATCAAAATCAATGCCGCGCAAACAAGACAGTTCCCGGCATAAAAAATTGTATTGTTTCTGCTGATTTTTGTTGTCTCCATAAGAAACATGACAAAAGAATACAAGAGTCCTACCGGCAGCATGAAAGAAATATTCTGAAAAGCGCAGGCCAAACTGCCTTTAATTAAACCTTTCGCGCCCTCATCAGATAAGGCAAAACGTTTTTTTAGCCGCTTTATCATTCTAAGCACCTACTTTCCATTCAACTGATTTGCGGTAATCATTCCACATACTGCTGAATAATCCTCCCGAAGTTATAAGCTCATCGAATTTACCTTCCTCTTGAATCTGTCCGTCCTTGAGCACAATTATTTTGTCAGCCCTTGTTACTGCTGATAAACGATGTGCTATAAGAATTACCGTTTTATCTTTGGCAAGGATCGACAAAGCAGCCTGTATTTTTTGCTCGTTGTCGGGATCAGTGAATGCAGTAGCCTCATCAAGAATAATAACAGGCGCATTCTTCAGGACAGCACGGGCTATGGCAATACGCTGTGCTTCACCTCCCGAAAGATGAACACTTGCCGCCCCAGTCCCTATAACCGTATCAATTCCATCCGGGAATTTTTCTATTATGTCCATACACTGAGCGGCTTCAAGTGCCCGCATTACTTCTTCACGTTCAGCATGAGGTCTTGACAGTCGGACGTTCTCAAGAATAGAGCCTTTGATTAAACGGCTGTCCTGAAAAACAAATGATATTTTATTCATAAGATCGTCAATGGGAATTGTCTTTACGTCCGCTCCATCAATCAAAACAGTTCCCTCCTGCGGGTCAAAAAATCTTGCTATAAGCCTTGACACTGTAGTTTTTCCACCGCCTGAAGGACCTACAAGCGCAACAGTTTCGCCGGGTTTCAATGAAAATGAAATTTTCGAGAGTGCCTTTTGATTTTCATCATAACTGAAGGACACGTTACGCAATTCGACAGAAATATTATCTGCATTTGCATTCAAGCATTTTTCTCCTTCTACAGCTAAGGGAGACAACGCAAAAATTTCGTCAATGCGCCGCAAAGCGTCCGCCGCTGCAAGTTCCTGCTCACTATGCCGCATTGTGCGCGTTAAAGCAGTTGAGATTAACGGAGCTGCTATGATTGTCAGAATTAAATTTATAAGAAAATTTTTATCCATGCCGCTGTATGCCGTAAATAGTCCTATCAATATAAGAAATATAAATATGCTGTTGACGGCAAGCGTATAAAACACCATTGGCAGCCTTAATTCTTTTGTATATGAAGTTGTCCAGTATTCGTAAGACTGTATTGTTTCCTGGAAACGCTTAAACGAAAATACCGTCTGACCAAAAGTCTTCACCACCGGAATCCCTCTCACATATTCAACGGCTTCATTCGACATTCTGCTTAAAGCGTCCTGATATTCCGACATTTTTTCCTGCATACTTCTGCCCGTCATTCGCGCAAGTATTACGAAACCAATAACAACAGGCATGAGACTTAAAATTCCAAGTCTCCAATCTATGCTTAATAACAGTACCATCAAGCCCAATGCCGCAGCTACAGCACCATATTTATCAGGCAGCTGATGAGCGAGATATGTCTCCGCCGCTCCACTGGTTTCAAATACAATACGACGCAAATGCCCGCTCCCAAAACGCTCAACAATTCCCAACGGCAGAGAAGAAATGTGATGAAGTAATTTTATGCGCATATTGGAAGCGATACGGAACGCAGCAAGATGCGAACACATAAGCCCAGCAATGTAAACCAGCATTGACAGAACCGCGAATCTTACAGCAAGCCAGCCCCAGCGTGCCAGGTCATGATTTTCTGAAGAGAATATAATTTCCTCAACAAGCCGCCAGATGCACCAGAACGGAATAAGAGCAATGAAAGAACTTACTGCGGATAAGAACCATGAAGAATATGTTAAAAATTTATATCGTCCGGCATAAGACATAAGACGCGGCAACACATTTTGCCTGTGCAATTAGACCTCTCCTTATTCTCGGTAAAAGTTTTGTTCAGCAAACTAATTTTACACTAAAAGAAAAGAATCTTGAGTAGGATTATGTCATCAAGACAGGCACAAAGCACAAAAATTATATTCGGTTTATGAAAATTATAATGATAACAGCGAGGCCAAGTAATCACCTTTCTTTTTTTTCGGCTGGTATTCCGTCAGCCTCGCAATATATTTCCCTAATATATCAGTCTCAAGGTTTATGACGCTTCCGGCCTTGAGTTCTCCCAGCGCAGTAGCTCCCAGTGTAGCAGGTATCAGCCCCACCGAAAAGCTGTTATCCCCCGCATCAATCACAGTCAGGCTCACGCCGTCAATCGCAACAGACCCCTTCCCGACGATCCCGCGCAATAATTCCCTGTCGTCCGGGACAAATACAGCCTCGCGAGTCTCCCGCCCGCGAATCTCACGTAGCGTCGCAATGCCGTCAACATGCCCTAGCACCAGATGACCGTCAAGCCTGTCCGTGATCCTCATAGCCCGTTCAAGGTTGACACGAACGCCGGAACGCATATGTCTCCCGAACCATGTACGCACCCAAGTCTCGCGCATCATCTCAACGTCAAAAGTTTTCGCGTCATTCCTCGTTACCGTAAGACATGCACCGCTGACACTCACGGACTGCCCGGTAACGAGTTCGCTCGAAAATCCTGCCTCTATGGTCATGGTGTAATATGCTCCAGTCTGCCGGAAGCTGCGCACTGTCCCTAATGTCTCTATAAGTCCGGTGAACACTTTTTATCCTATCCTTCCTTCTATCATTATATCTCTTCCCATTGGAACGGCCTTCATGTCATGCAGTTTCAGCGCATCATTCACGCTCTCAAAGCCCGCGTTAATGTCTATTCCCTTGCCTTCTCCCAGTATGCGAGGCGAATAGAATATGTTTGCATAGTCTGCAAGCCCCTCACGCAGGAACGAGCTTATGACTTCCGGGCCGCCCTCAATCATTAGCGTTAATATTCCCCTGCCAGCAAGATACTTCAAGGTTTCATGCAAATCTATATGCCCGTTCTTCTCCGGAACTCTCACGACTTCAGCACCTTCAACCCGTCCTGACTCTTTGCACGTAAGGATTACGCATTTTCCGTCAGTCCCGATAACTTTTGCGCCTGATGGTGTCTTCAGGCGGGAATCCAGAATCACGCGCAGGGGATTTATACCCGTAACATGCCTGACCGTAAGCTCAGGGTTGTCCGCTAAGACCGTCCCAGCACCGACAAGGACAGCATCATTCTCCGCCCTGATTGCGTGTGCCTTAGTCCGTGCCTCTATGCCGGTGATCCATTTGCTTGAGCCGTTAGCCAGACACATGCGCCCGTCAAGAGACATTGCCGCCTTAATCGTAACGTATGGCCTGCCGTATTTCTGCACGGACACAAAGCCCCGGTTCAGGGTCTTGGCCTCGTCCTGAAACTCCGTAAGTTCCGTAACAGTTATCCCGGCATCACGAAGAATCTTCATGCCCCTTCCGTCAACTTTGGGGTTAGGGTCTCTCATGGCAATAACGACTTCAGCAACGCCCTCACGCACAAGACGGTTCGCACATGGCGGAGTCTTGCCATAATGCGAGCAAGGTTCAAGCGTAACGTATACCGTTGAGCCTCTGACACATTCACCTCGTCTGTATGCGTCATTCAGTGCTTCTATTTCCGCGTGCGGATTGCCGTACTTCCTGTGCCAGCCCTCACCGATGATTCTTCCGTCCCTGACGATGACACAGCCCACCATAGGATTAGGTGAAGTTTTCTTCATGCCCAATGAAGCAAGAACTAAAGCACGTTTCATATACTGTGAGTGTAAAATTTTTATGTCCTCCGGAATGTTTTTGTGAGTATTTTAACAAACCGCGCAAGAAATCTCCCGCCTCTATAGACGGCGAGATGAATTACGCTAGTTTATTTTATTTTTTCTGCTAGAATTGCAAGTACTTTTGAGAAAAACGAAAACCAAGTGATTGCAAAAGTCTACCGTAGGGACTACGGGAAGTAACGCCTTTGGAGAGGGTGTAAGACGTATTCAGCCACAGAGCTGGAACGCAGTCTTCGTAGAATTAGGAAGCTCCCACTTCTATAAGCGGGGGTAGTTCAC
>CAJOES010000117.1 GCA_905233455.1 uncultured Synergistales bacterium
CAATGAACGCGATATAATCAAATTCGCGAAGGAGAAATTAGCGCACTTCAAAGTACCTAGAAGCGTTGAATTTGTTGATGAGTTTCCTTTGTCGGGAACAGGAAAGATTCTGCGCAGGGTTCTGAGGGAACGCGCAAGGCAGTAATGTTATGATAAAATAGGGGCAGCGGTGAGGGAGTTAACTAGGCCCCTATAACTTTGAAGCTAGACTATATTACTGCGAGAACCTATCCCACAGTAAGAAGCATAACCTCAAAACCCAGTAAGTACCAGCGGCTAGACGTGTCACCCAGCTAAGGATGTCGAGCCGCTGTTTCTTATTGGTTTTGCGTTTGCCTTTCTTAGGCATGAGCTTTCACCTCAATTCCACAGGGCAGCTCTCCCCGTTGGACGATGAGCCCTGTACCCCATCCGGGTCTCCCTCGTGATTGCTATTATACCAGACAGAAATTTTGTGTTATCCTCTCACGCGAAAGGGGAAATTCTCACATGCTCATAGCAACATTCAACGTAAATTCCATCCGCACGCGTCTGCCGGTAATCACGCGCTGGCTTCAGGAATTCCTTCAGGAGACAAAGACTCAGGATAAAGATTTTCCCGCCCTCACGCTGGCAGAGGCAGGCTACAAGAGCTTCTATCACGGCGAAAAGAGCTACAACGGCGTTGCTGTCCTCGTGAAAGACACCATCACAGGCACAAGCATAACCTACGGCTTCAATGATGGCACATACCCGGCAAGAGTCCTTACTCTGCGGCACAAGGATTTGACCGTGCTGAATACATACGTGCCTCAAGGGCAGGCTCTCAATACTCCGGCATATGCAGAGAAGATAGAATTTTTTGCGCATGTCCGTAAAGTCATTGAGCGCGAAATGTCTGGACTGTTTCTGTGGCTAGGGGATCTCAATGTTGCGCCTGAAGCAATAGACGTTACACACCCGGAGACGAAGAAGAATCATGTTTGCTTCTGCGATGAGATACGGAAGGTTTTTGCGGACACTAAGGCGGGGCTGGCTGACGTGTTCAGGAAGTTCAACCCTGAAGGAGGCGTGTATACATTCTATGATTACAGGGTTAAAGGTGCTGTCGAGCGTAATATAGGCTGGAGGATTGACCATATGCTCGCATCGGAATCTCTGGCTGGACTCGCGCTGAAATGCAGTGCTGATATTGAGCCTAGAACTTGGGAGCGGCCTTCGGATCATGTGCCCGTGATTGCGGAGCTGAATATTTGACTGTAGAATTACAAGCAGAGGAGGGCATTAACGCAATGGGAAAATACTGCAAGACACCGGAAGGATACGAATATTATGACGGCGATACATGGATAGTTGGCGATGAAAACACTGATGACTGTTACGTTTTTGACGATGAAGAATTAGCAACATGGTTTAGATTCCGGCGTGGTGTCTGGGAGATGAGCAAAGGAAGCCAGGCTACAGACAACGGTAATTTTTTCCTAACACCGGCGGAACGGGACGAAGTGCTCAGGAAAGAACCGGGATTGAAAAAATTTATACGTCAGACTATGGGGTCTAGGGAGTTCATACAAGGTAAAAAGCGTTATTGTTTTTGGCTGGTTGACGCTTCTCCTGCAGATATTAAGAAATCAAAGATACTATATGAACGTGTAAAAAATGTTAAGGAGTTCAGGCTTCAGAGCAAGAGCAAGGCTACACAAAGAAGCGCGGACAAACCGCACCTGTTTCAGGGAATAAGACAGCCCGACACAGAATATTTGTTGATCCCGATAGTCTCATCAGAAAACAGGCAGTATATACCTATGGGCTATGTATCTCCTGATGTAATAGTTACTGACCTGGCTTTTTCCCTGCCACATGCAACACCGTATCATTTCGGCATTCTTACTTCAAGTACACATATGGCATGGATGCGCTATGTATGCGGCAGGCTAGAGATGCGATACAGGTACAGCAATACACTTGTCTACAATAATTTTGTGTTCCCCAAGTCTAATCCCCTTCAGGTCAAGAAGATAGATGCGGCAGGGCAGAAGATTCTTGATGTTAGGGCTAAATATCCTGAATGCACGTTTGCGGATCTCTATGATGAAGTATCAATGCCTTCTGACCTGAGACAAGCGCACCGGGAAAATGATGCGGCAGTGATTGAGGCTTACGGATGGGATAAGGATATTACAGAGTATGATATAGTAATAAACTTGTTTAAGCTGAACTATCAGCTTACGGGGCGGGAGATGCCGGAATATGACGGAAAGACAGCAGGCCAGTGAAAAGCCCTGACCTGCACGCAACACACTACATCAGGCCGTAATACTTCAGCCTTTCAGCGCACTCATCACGCCCTAAAAGCTCTGCAACCTCAAAGATTCCCGGGCTGACCTTCATTCCAGTCAACGCAAAACGCAAAGGCATAGCATAATCTTTCATCTTTGCCCCTTCACGAGCACCTACCCAAGACCGCGCAATTTCCTCCAGCTTTCCGGCCTTCCATTCATCAGAAGCGAACAGTGCCGCAAAAAATTCCCTCAGCGTATCTTTGCTGACACCTTCAGCGTTCCATCTTGCTTTTACCGGCTCAAACGACACGAAATAGTCAGAGAACTCCGCCATTTCCTTAGCTGTGCGTCCCCTGCCTTCCATTAACGTTAATGCGTCCTCAAGGTATTTTGTCCCGCGTGATGACTCAGCCTCTGCAACGGGCAAACCTGCCTCAATCCAGAAAGGCTTTACCATTCCTAGCCGGACATCAGGGGGTAATGCCTTCAGGTGCTCTTGGTTTATGTGGTTGAGCTTGTCGAAGTCAAATACTGCGGCCTTGCGCGTAACCCGTGAAAGCTCGAATAACTGTGCGGCTTCATCACGCGTGAAAATCTCCTTGTCATCCCCTGCAGACCAGCCCAATAACGCAAGAAAGTTGAACATAGAGTCAGGCATATATCCCATATCGCGGTATTCATATATGCTTGTTGCTCCGTGCCTTTTGCTGAGTTTCTTTTTGTCCCTTCCGAGTATCATCGGCAGGTGTGCGAACTCCGGAACTTCCCAGCCTAAAGCACGGTAGATTAATATCTGCTTTGGAGTGTTGGAGATATGATCTTCTCCCCTGATTACGTGTGAAATCTTCATTAGGTGATCATCAATAACGACAGCATAATTATATGTAGGCATTCCGTCGCTCTTAATGATAACTATATCCTTCAGCTTGTCCGTGTCTTTCTCCTTGAGTCCGTCGCTCATAACGTCAATCTGCCCGTAAACAATATCCCTGAAAGATATATCCTGTCCAGGCTCAACACGGAAGATTATTGCTTCACCGTCCCTGTAAGCCCTGCCATCACGCACTAACTGTTCTGCGTATTCGCGGTATATATCGAGGCGTTCTGACTGTCTGTACGGCCCGCACTCCCCGCCGATGTCCGGCCCTTCATCCCAGTCGAGGCCAAGCCACACCATGCCGGACATGATGGTCTGCTCATATTCCTTCGTTGAGCGCACAAGGTCAGTATCCTCAATGCGCAGTATGAACTTTCCGTTGTTGTGCCGTGCCCAGAGCCAGTTGAACAGTGCCGTGTGTCCTCCGCCTATGTGAAGCGCACCCGTAGGACTCGGTGCAAATCTTACACGTACATTATCCATGAAAATTTATTCCTCCTGATTATGATTGTATTCACCGCAAAGAATTATACACGCACATAAAAAAATCCCCTCACCTTAAAGGCAAGGGGGAAATATTATCTGTTACAGCTTCTTGACCATTCAAAGATTCCCAACGCTGAAGCAACACTCGCATTCAGTGAGCTGACTCCCTCCTGCATGATAGGAATCTTCATGAGCATATCGCAGGTTTCACCGACAAGCCGCGATAATCCTTCGCCTTCCGCACCGACAACAAGCGCGCATCGTTCCGGCATCTTCTCGTCCCAAAGCGATGAACCTGCACCGGCATCAAGCCCGACAGCCCAGAATCCAGACTCCTTTAGCCGCTCAATAGTACGTGTGATATTCGCGACCTGCACCACAGGCAGACGCAATGACGCTCCCGCACTGGTCTTGATGACTGTATCGTTGGGTATCGCAGAACGCCTCTTAGCGACAATCACTCCCGACGCTCCTCCGGCTTCTGCAGAACGTATTACTGCACCAAGATTATGCGGGTCTTCGATATGGTCAAGGACAACGACAAGTGCAGGGGAGTTATCATCAATTCCCCGCAGAAATTCCTCAAGCTCTAATGTTTTTGCCTGAGTCAAGCGGCATATCACGCCCTGATGCTTTCCTCCTCCTGAAAGTTTGTCGAGTGCTTCAGGTGCAACGATCTGATACACCACTTTTGCGTTTCTGGCCAAGTCAAGCAGCTCATCAAGGAACGGAGGCCGTACATTGTTGGCGATGAGGAGTTTTGCGCACCTTGAAGGCGTTTTCGTGAGAAGGTCTGTTACGGGCTTGCGTCCCCTGCAAATGTCTTCGTTCATTCTACTTCGTCGCCTTCTGCGTTAATGTCGTCCAGTCGAGATTTTCCCAGTCAGGTTCTGCCGGAGCGTTGGCATTGTCCGCCCAATAGAAGCCGAGATTAGTCATTATGTTTGTCCACTCTGAACTATGCGCACCGACATATTCGGCATAGGTCATATCAGTGCCGGGTACTTTGGTGAGTGCGCAGTTCTTGAGTGTGTAGAGCGGTACGGGGTCAGTGAGTGCGTCGACGTTGCAGGGATATGAATCGAACTCTTCAGACCATGCGCGCTGAACTTCTGCACTACCGAACCATTCAGCAAACTGCTTCACTATATCCGTCTGAATGTCCGTCCTGTTGGGATTGTCGAGAATACCGACGTATTCAGCAATGTAGTATGTGCCGTCATCAATCGCTACGAGATCCCAGTTTTCCGGCTTGATCGTGCCTTTGAGGGGATTCTTTGAGGAGTCTGCGGCCGCGTCAATGTTCCCGTAAAGCGATGATGAATAGAACGTGCTGACCTGAACGTCTCCCCTGTTGAGCGCGTCGAACCCGTAAGCATCTCCCGTGTAGAGTCCGTTCGCACAATACTTCCAGAGAGTCTTCCAGCCTTCAACGGAAATTCCGCCCGCCGGTGATTTGGGATCAGTGAAAGCATAGAGCATGGCATTGTTGATGTTCATGTTTGTCGTGCCGCCGACCCTGCCCTGACGATACCACTTGTAACCGGAGTTCACGAGGTCTGCCCAGTGCGCAAAATGAAGCTCCTTGCCCTTTGTGCCGAGATCGTCCTTGCGGTAAAGCATAAGTATATTCTGTATGACGATGCCGTAAGCCTTGCCGGGATATTTGTACTCGCCGACTTTATCCGCCCATGACGGAGTCCAGTCAAGCACCCTGATATTCTCATAGCCGCCGTTGACGAGCTGAGACCATCTGACTTCATTCAGTCCGAAGATAACGTCGCCGTCTTTGTTCTCGTTTGCGAGCTGGATTGCGCTGGTGTCTCCCTTGTAGACTGTAGAGTCATCAAGGCTTATGCTGAACCCTGCGCGCTTGGCCTCGTTCTTGAGCCAGGTAACACGTTCGCTTGAGTTGGAGTTTGAATAGATGCGGATAACGTAATCTGAGGCAAAAGCTGTTGATGCCATGCTGAGAAGAAGCAGAACACATAAAAGTTTTTTCATGGTTGAAATTTCCTCCTGCAAAAAAATTTTTGGATAATGAGAATTATACTATTTAAGATGAAAATAAATTGCTGATTTCATGAGATTGTCCGGACCACTCATGATAGAATAGCTGAAAATCACGGAAGGGAGATTGACATAAAATGATTGCGTCTGTATACTCGCACAGCACAGCACAGCACAGCACTATTTTTGTGTCTTTTCCCGGTTCAGAATAACCCATCACAATAGAGAACGTCCCCCTTGATGAATGAATACATTACAGCGTGAGGTTTGCGCCTGAAGTTTTAGGTGCAAGGGTCAATGTGTTGATTTGAGGAGGATATACGATGAAGAGAATATTATGCGCGGTGTTGGCGGTTTGTGCCGTCATGGCTGGGAGTGTTTGTGCGTGGGGTGATGTGGCGATTGATGCGGAGCATTTTCCGGATGAGGTGTTCAGGGAGTATGTGAGCAGTGATATTGATACTAATCATAATGGAAGATTGAGTGATGAGGAGATTGCTTCTGTAACAGGCAGGGAATTGAATATTTTACGGCTTTGACTGATCTGAAGTGCAGGGAAAACCAGTTGACAGTACTAGATGTGAGTAATAATACGGCTTTGACGGAGCTAGACTGTAGCTACAATCAACTAACATCACTTGATGTAAGCAAAAATACGGTCTTACAGGATATTGTTTGCGTTGGCAATCAGTTGATGGCACTAGATGTGAGTAATAACACGGCTTTGTATACGCTGTGGTGTTGGAACAACCAGTTGACTGCACTAGACTTGAGCAATAACCCAGATTTATTTTATCTGTACTGCGCCAACAACCAATTAATGAAATTGGATGTGAGCAATAACGCGGCTTTAGTGAGACTCTACTGCTCCAGCAATCAGTTGACAGCACTAGATGTCAGCAAAAACACAGCTTTAACGGAGCTGGATTGCTTGGACAACCAGTTGACAGCACTAGACTTGAGCAATAATACGGCTTTGACATGGCCGGGTTACGTTTTCCAGCATATTTATATCTCTAGCTTTGACCTTACTGCTGATTCCGTATATCCCTACAGCATAAATCTATCTTCCCTCAATGCTTCCCTAGATATAAGCAAAGTACACAGCCTAGACGTTACCAGCGGAGATACACACGTCAATAACTACATGGCAGGAGAGACAGTATATTTTGCTTCACTGCCTGCACAAATCAAATACGACTACGATACACAAAACCCCAACGAGACTACATACATGTACATGCACGTTACAGTAACCATCTCCAGCGACCTTGCCCCCGCCGAGACTCCGCCATCAGAGCCGCAGACTCCGGACACTCCTACCACACCGGATGAACCAGATGAACCCGAAGAACCCTCAACTCCAGCAACGCCATCTACGCCCTAAACCCCGTCCGAATCTTCTACACCATCAACTCCGGACACCGACTCCGAAACCACAGAGACTCCCGGCACAACGGAATCCCCCGCAACCCCCTCCAGCCCTTCAGCACCCTCAATCGCCCCAAGCACACCAGGCGAAACCTCCTCACCTTCTCCCGTTGCACCAGAGAGCTACACCAACGCATACACCTTCACCATGTCCGCCCCGCTCCAGAGCGGCATACTCTCGGCATTTCCCGGCCTCACTGAAGGCGAAGTCTACCAGCTATCCGACAGCGAGATACTTTCGGGCACATGGTCAGTCGGTGATGATGACATGCAGGAGCTGTCCTGGCGCAATGAACGTGCAGTGCTGAACATTCCCGCAGTCATGCCGCAGAACTCCGGCGTGTACGTCATGCGTCTGACTCTATCGGACGCTGCGGCAGGGACGAAGATTGCGCTTCACGGGGTTTCCGGCGGTAATGATTCAGTCAGAGCCAGTGCGCTTCAGGATATGCAGTACGTTTTCCTCGATGAGGACGGGAACACCATAGACACCGTGCCGGATAGCAAGACAGTGTATGCGGCTATGAGGCTCACGGCTGGAACGGAGACACGCGGGGTTGTCACTGAATCGTCCGGAGGGTCATCACCTGCAAGAATGCCTCAGGGGACGGTCATTCCTCTTGAGGATAGTCCGAACCTCAAAGAGATTATTGCGGAGGAACTCAGCATAGATGCCGGGCAGATAAAGTTCATCACGGAAGAAAACATACTACCTGCACAAGAGCCAACGCGGGAGATGACAGAAACGGCTAAACGCGATAATTATGACCTTATAGGCAAGCTCAATACTATTTATGTTGAAGATGAAGGTTATTACGTGTTCAGGATATTGCTTTCAGATGACCTCTTCTGCCAGATTGACGGAGCTGACATTAACACAGTTGCTATGTATGCGTTTCCTGCTGATACGGGAAATGCGAGCGTGAATGCTTCATTGTTCATGGTCAACGGCCTTGTAGGTACATGGGAGCTTCTGACATTGAGCGGGCGAAAATTCGACAAGTTCGGCTTCCGTGAGTTCCTGATGGTAGGCTTCCTGAATGCCGGGCAGCCATTTACGCTGTTCCTAGCGAAAACGATACTATCACTTTTGACCGGAGGACTCGGAGGAGGCTGTAATGTAGGATTGGGGCTTGCAGGTGTTTCGGCTGTCGTGTTTATCCTTATGCGGAAGAACAGACGCTGAAACATTATATGCATTTTAAGCGGGTTCGGGGATTCATCTCCGGCCCGTTTTTTTCATGCAGATAATCAGTTTCAATTAATCATGTCTGGCCTGTATAATTCAGGAAAACTTTAGAGGGAGGTAAATAGAAATGACAGTATCAGCAAAGCGCAAACTTCTTCTTACTCTGGTGAATGACCTGCCGGAGGAAAAACTTGAATCGGCAATAAGTTTTGTCCGCTGGAGTATCTATGAGGACAATTACGATGACGATGAACCGCCGTTAACTGATGACGAAATACGCGGACT
>CAJOES010000118.1 GCA_905233455.1 uncultured Synergistales bacterium
TTCGAACTTCCGACCCCCTGCTCCCAAAGCAGGTGCGCTAACCAGACTGCGCTACGCCCCGCTCTTTTATTGTTCACGAGTGATAATTATATCGCCAACGTTTTTTTTGTCAAGCCGTAATATATCTACAGCACACCGTCAAGAATTTCCCCGCACGAGTACAGCACAGCCTTTCCCGACAGTTCAACCCTTCCGCCGCCAACCCTCCCGAAAAGCTCTCCGCCGCGTATTGATGCCTGATATGCCGCAATATCCTTCTTCCCCAGCACATTTGCCCAGTACGGCATAATATGGCAGTGCCCCGAACCGCACACCGGGTCTTCCGTAATGTTCAGCTTAGGCGCAAAGCTCCGGGATACGCAGTCATATTCCCGCCCCCTTGCAGTGATGTGCAGGAGCAGGCCGTCAAGAGTCTTCACCGTCTCCATGTCCGGAACGCAATCACGCACCTGCTGTTCCGTCTCAAGAACGCACAGCAGATCCCTTCCCATATATGCGCTTACAGGAACAAAGCCTATTGCCTGAATCATTGCATCACTCACAGCAACTGGCACAAGGTCATATGCAGGGAAGTCCATTGCGTATAGGTCATCATGCCTGCGCACCGTAAGTTCTCCGCTCAGCGTCGTGAAGGTTACTGCATCACCGGCATCATAGAAACGCATCAATACATACGCACTGGCCAGCGTTGCATGTCCGCATAAATCTATTTCCCCGCCGGGCGTGAACCATCGGAGATGATATTTATTCCCTTCCTGAACGATAAATGCTGTCTCCGAAAAATTGTTTTCACGTGCAATATTCATCATGAGCTGTTCATCTGGCCAAGAAGATATTACGCATACTGCCGCCTGATTTCCGGAAAATATTTTTGTACCGTCTGTGAATGCGTCAACGATGTACTGTTTCATCGTATTATGCCCCCGTGAAAATTTATTCGAGTATATTACAGCCTATAATTTTACATGCTCTTTGACAGATACCCCCCCCACATAACGTATAATTACTGAAAAGTCAAGACCTTAAGGAGGTATTTTGAATGAAAAAATATTTGTGAGCTGTACTGGCCGTCATTACGTTATGCTGCGGAATTTCAGTAGTAGCTGCCTATGATGCCACGCTGGAAATACTTACAGAAGAACTCCCTGAAGGCAAAGCAGGTCTAGAGTACAGCTATATACTAAGTGCTAACAGGATTTCATCTTCTACGGTATATTGGCGTGTAAACAACCTTCCTGATGAGCTTGAATTAGGGGAGAACGGAAAAATTTCAGGAACAGCAATGACTGCAGGTGAATATCCTTTAGTTGTGTCTGTGAGTGAAGATGGTATCATTAAGAAAAAAGATTTTACACTGCGCATACTTGGAGAAGATGAAGGAGAACCTAATATCGGAGAACCTACAATGAGGGTATTCAATGGAATGACTTTCAGTGTTCCAAACGACTGCAAATTTGAAGAAGACAGCTCTTCATACGCTCCTATTATTCGTTTATATCTGCCGAATGATGATGGGTATGATTACATAGGGCTAATGGTACGTCCAAAGCAAAGCAAAACACTTCAGGAAATAGCTAGTGATAATTATGCTTTACTGGTCAGTGATGATAAATACACCGTTACAACAGAATTTGACAAAGCAGAACAGTCCGGGGGCTATTATGAGTTCAAATATACGGATCAAAATGGATCTCCATATATTGAACGTATTGACGATAAAACAACGTATGACCTAGTATTTTCCGGTGATTGCTTCTTTCAGGTGTATTCAGATAATGATGACACTGAAAACGTCTTATATTCAACTGTAAGGAAATCTATAACCTTTACTAAGCTAGATAACGGTTATAGTATTGTGGGTAATGATTCTACGAGTGCTAGTATTCACGTAGGTTTAGACGGTGTCAGTGCCTCAGGTTCATGCAATGCAGGTTTAGGGACTGTAGTATTTTTGAGCCTTATCTTTGTAGCATTAAGATCACTAAAAAAGTAAACAGACAAAATAAACTCCCCGGTCTTAACACTATACCGGGGAAATTTTTTATACTGTTATAAGCTCCGTATAATCTCGGCTAATCTTTCAGGACTGTCATTCTCATTGAACATGCAAGAATTTGCGGATAGTTTCACGAACTCTTCAGCATTCTTCACCTGGTGATTCTCCGCCGCACCCGTCCACGCAATAGTTACAGCCGGCATTCCCCACTTCAGAACCTCAGCAAGCGTAGATCCTCCAGCCCTGCACACAAGGACATCACACACAGAGTAGAACGGATTCATATCCCATTGCGCCGGGATAAAGTGCATGTTGCCATCTTCCCTGCGCTCTTTCGACGACAGAAACACAAACTCATAGTCCGGACACATCACAGCAGCAGATTTCAGCATTGCACTCAACGGCCCGCTACCGAGAGATCCTCCGGCAACACCGACGATCTTCGCACCTTCCGGCAAATCCAGTCCCAGAAGCCTTAATGCCTCATTGCGGGCAATCCTGACAGGCTCACGCACGGGAATTCCTGTGTACGTGAATGACTTTATCCCCTCACAGACAGGCCAGCCCGTGATTATGCTTGCTCCCATTCGTGCGGCAAGGCGCGTAACACGTCCTGCTACGGTGTTCTGTTCGTGCAGGGTTACGGGAATATGCTTCAGCTTCGCGACAATCAGCGGTGCAAAGGAGATATACCCGCCGAAAAGATATATTTCGTCCGGCCTGAAGTCCGCGACATATCCTGAAGTCCTGCGCAATGACCTGAACACGTCGAGGATACGCCCGAAGATTTTTGCGGGGTTTCCCGTGCCCATAGGAGAACCGGCAAGAGGCAGTATCACCGGCTCAATTCCTGAAGCGTTGTAGATAGTTCGTTCAAGCTGCCTAGAACCGCAAAGCCACGAGACATTTGCGCCCTGTTCCTGAAGTTTTTTGCCGAAGACTATTGCCGGGAATATGTGTCCTCCAGTTCCTCCTGCCGCTATTAGTATATTTCTCATTTTGACTGTTTACTCTCCATTTTTATGCTCATCAATAACCCCACTTTTGCCCACATGAATATCATTGAACTTCCTCCGGCACTGATGAAAGGCATCGGAATTCCCGTTAATGGCATCAGCTTTGTTACCCCTGCAACATTAACGAACATGGGAAAAATCACCGACGCAGTGAGGCCAAGCGCAAGAGATTTCATGAAAGGTGTTTTTGCATTCTTGTAGATATAATACGCACGCCATGTCCATAAAGCATACATCAGAAGCAGGAACATTGTACCAACTAAGCCGAACTCCTCGCCTATTGCCGGGAAAATATAGTCAGTTTCAGCTTCAGGCAGGTAGCGTTCCTCCTGCAGTCCGTGCCCTATCCCTACGCCCGTTAATGCCCCGTTCGCGAAAGCTACAAGACCCTGAATTATCTGAAAGCCTGTATTTGTGGGATCTGACCACGGATCCCAGAACGCATTGAACCTCCTCATTCTGTACGGTGCAATCAGTATCAGGAACACTACAGCCGCCGCACCTCCTATGATTCCCATCATGGGCCACCGCCAGCCCCGACGCTCTATGTGCATGATGAAGCATATCGCTGTAACTATGATCGTTCCGCCGAGATTGGGCTGAAACATAAGCGGGATTCCTGTCATCAGGATAACCATTAAAGTAGGCCGCACGAATGAATGAAAGTTGCCGCGCTTCATCACGGAATCATCATCTGTCAGCCTGTCAGCCATGAATATCGGCACCGTGAAAAGTATTATCTCCAACGGCTGAAATCTGAAGCCAGGAACTGCAAGCCATCTCCGCGCACCTCCAACCTTTATGCCTATGCCGGGAATAAGAGTCAGGAGCAGCAATATCCATGAGGCCGCAAAAAGTTTACCGCTGTTACGCCGTAATGTATTGCTGGAGAACGCAAGGCAGCACAGCATCATAGTTATTCCGAGACCAATGAACTGCCCCTGCCTTATAGGTGCAAGATAGGGATTGCCCCCCGCCATGCTGTTGCGCAGGGACAGCGACGAGATCATCACAAGTCCGCAGCCGCTGAGTACTAACGGGATAATTACTTCCATTGCGCGCTAATCTTTTCCCGGACTATACGGCAGAAATGCTCCCCACGTGCCTTGTAGCTCTTGTACATATCCCAGCTCGTGCAGGCAGGGGATAACAGCACCACCATTCCCGGACGTGCTAGTTTCTGTGCTGTGTTCACTGCCCCTTCCATGTCAGGCACAAAATATATTCTCTCCTCACCGAAACCTGAATGTTTCAGGGCATCATGTATCTTCCCGGCCTCCTCGCCGATAAGCATGGCATATTCGCATTCTTCCTTCACTGCCTCAGCCAACGGAGCATAATCCTCACCTTTGCCCTGACCCCCCAAGATGATTATCTTGCGTCCCGGTATGCTCTTCATTGCGGTAATGCTGGCGGCAACGTTCGTCCCTTTCGAGTCATCAATATACTGCACTCCGTCAAGAGTCCCGGCATCCTCGCATCTGTGCGGAAGAGGCCGGAAACCTTCAAGCAGAGTCTTAACGTCTCCGCTAACTCCCAAGAGTCTTACGGCGCACAAACTCATTGCGACATTCTCCAGATTGTGCGAACCGATTAATGTCGTGTCGGAATAACGGAATATGCTTTCAGTCCTGCCGTCAAGGGTCAGTAATGCTTCCGATTCCGACATGAAGATATGTCCGGAAAATTCATGCTCAGGGTTTCTGCTCCAGCTCAAAGTGATAATCTTTCCGGAAGGATTCAGAGTCTCCGCGTCCCTGTCCTGAATTATGCCCCAGCCGTCAGAACTCCGGAGGGATAACACCCTGCTTTTTGCCTCGACGTATGCCTCATAGCTTCCGTGCCAGTCGAGATGATCCGGTGCAAGGTTGGTGATTATCGCGACATCTGCGCCTAGATTGTGTTCTGCCCGCGCCAGCTGAAAGCTGCTGAGTTCCAGCACGACAGCATCAAAATCTTCCTGCGTGAATTTTGCCGACGCTGTTCCGAGATTGCCGCCCGTACCTGCCTTCAGTCCTGCACGCGTGAGAATATGCCCGATCAGTGATGTTACTGTGCTCTTGCCGTTGCTCCCGGTTACGCACACGAGCTTTTCTGACCGTATATGCGGCAGCACAAAATCAAGCTCGCCGGTCATCTTTACGCCTCGTGATTGTGCCTCCTGAAGTATTTTTGACTGCGGGGGAATTCCGGAACTGATTAATATTCCGTCCGTCCCGGTGAAAACTTTTTCCGAGTGGCCTTCCTCATAATCTATATGGTTCTGCGCAAATATCTCTTTGACTTCCGGAGCTATCGTTTTCTGTTCTGATACGAATACTTCATTGCCTAGCTGATGTGCTAAGAGTGCAAGCCCCTGACCGCTGACACCTGCACCTATAACTGTTAATTTCATGAAAATAATTTTTCCTCCTTTTGTAGAGATATTATACACAGGCATGAAAAAAGCCCTGCCCTCTTTAGGAGAGCAGAGCCGAAACTATATATTTTTGCTTGCAGTATTTGCGCCGTTTAGTGTTTGCGTCTGAGAAGGACGAATCCGCC
>CAJOES010000119.1 GCA_905233455.1 uncultured Synergistales bacterium
CGGCTTCTGCCAATGTGAAACTCATCCCCGTTCTTCAAGAAGCTGGAAAAAATTTTGCCTGTATTTTACACGAAAACGAACAAAAAAAATAACCGTCCCCTATATTTAACAGGGACGGCCTTTTTCTGAGGTTATGCAAGCACTAACATTCAGCAATTATTTTATGTACAGCATAGGGTTTCGAAAACCTCATATAAGCATCACTGACAAAAATTTTTCCCCTTTCAGCAGGTTCAAGCCACATTGCCGGATATACTTCTATGCACCTTCCGTTCACCGTAACAGAATCACCGGAATATGATACCCTGCACCCGTATTCGCCGAGTATATTTTCGAGAGCGGATATATATTCCCTCTGTTCCCGAATGCCTACAGGGTCAGCAGCAACGCCATACATTCCCCATCTCAGGAGCTGGAGCGCGTAAAACCTGTCCAGCATACCGTGAATATGTTGATTCCTGTAATGCTTCAGGCTTTTATGACACGCACCCGCGCAATCACATGCAGACAGCCCTTGTTCTATACGTTTCAGCAATGACGGTATCTTTTCCATGACTCCAACGGCATAGCCCGCACTGCTGGAAAGACTGCCGTAAATATATATGTCGGTACAGGTTTTCAGGCCGTTCCTGTGTATCCTGCATCCCGTAACAAGTCCGGTAAATTCTATGTCCAGTTCACCGCTTACAGTCATACGCAGAGCTTCAGCCAATGACTGCGCCGCACGGTTAAGCCAATGCTCTTTTTCCGTGTTGGTATTGATTTTGCTACTGTAGCATATCACTGAAGAAATCATAACTTAAATTCACGTTGATTGTATTGTCATGCCTGCATGAAGTCCGGGATCTGTACGGTTTCTTCATGCCTTTCAGCACATCGGAATCATTTCCGGGAAAGCCGCCCCGCAGTCCCTGCAGACGGTAAAGCCGCTGTTGTTTATGCCGGTGTTGAGCATGATAATTCTCTGGTTAGTGCGCGAGGCAATACGGATATTCATACAGCCGGGAAGCTCTTTCATCCGTCAGATTCAGGGAGCGTTGAATATAACGGTGTCTGAACGTGTGTATATTCTTCGGACAACTGAGCCTCCGAAACAGGTTCGGCATTGACAGGAGCGAATTTCCACGGCCTCAGCATTTGACGGCTCAAAGACAATTCACCGCTTCCGCAGAAAGGACATGTTTTTATGCTGTCATCAGCCAGCCCGAACCACTCGCATTTTCTGCACAACAGAATATCTTTCAGGTAA
Organism: uncultured Synergistales bacterium; assembly: GCA_905233455.1. Lineage (GTDB taxonomy): Bacteria > Synergistota > Synergistia > Synergistales > Aminobacteriaceae > JAFUXM01. Next base: position 1,250 of record CAJOES010000119.1, read on the forward strand.
CTGGGGGCCTCAATGAATGACCTTGCAGGAGCTTTCTTCCATTCATTGCCTGGATAATATATGCCGCCGATCTGGTATGTATGCTTATCGACTACTACAGCCCTTCCGGGAGCATACTCGCCTATAGCAATATCAAGCCCGCGCTTAACCTGATACTTCATTTTGCCGTCATTGCCTTTTGTGCTGAACAGTTCCGGGTGTATCTTGTATTTCGCCAGCAGACTGTTTATGTTTTCGGACAATGCTGACCTGAAAGCGTTAATGTTAATCTCTTCCGGATTAAGGAGCACATTACCTTTTGCAGGTTCATAGCTCATAAGATATTCATTGAACTCACTCAGGCATGACTCAAGAAAATATGCCGCATTCATAGTGTCAAGGCTCGAATTTTTGCAGGCAAGGGATTCGTTAAATACAATGAATCGTGCGGTCCGTCCTCACAGAAAGTAATTATCGTAGAGAGACTTGCACCCCTCCTTCCTGCACGTCCTGCCCTCTGCTGATAGTTCTCCCTTGTAGGCGGAATATTCCGGAGTCCTATAGCCACGAGTGATCCTATATCTATTCCTGCCTCCATAGTAGCAGTACTGCTCAGAATATCTACGGGAAGCTCTCCCTTCTGCAGCATATCCTGAAACCTCATTTCGCAGCGTTCAGTCTTTGACCACCAGTCATCGCACTGATCCTTATGCGATAGCTGTGCTGTATGTTCTTCGGTGTCTATTACGTGAATCTGCCTGCCGTTCATGGCCTCCTCAACGGGTTTGCGCCAGAAACTTAACGCATCTACGTCCTGTTCTGTCATGGCATGTATGTCTTCAGAGCCGCAAGAGGGGCAATGACCTTTCAGCATATAGGGCGTAAGTTCGGAACACTGCCCGCATTTGAACCAAACATGATTTGCATCGTAACGGGGTATGACTTTTCCGAGATTGATATACAGTCTGCCGTTTACGTGCGAATAATCCATGAAGTGTTTTTGCAGGGTTTCAGCAAATACTTCGGCTTCATAAGAATATTTCTGCCAGCCCATAATATTTTTTAATTGTTCCTGAAAAGCTACAGCCCCTTGCAAGTCCGTAATCTTCATAGCATTTCCTTACTTCAAGCCTTATCGTGTCCGGTATAGTATTACCCAATGCCATATTAATATCACATATATACATGCCCCAAGCATTAAACAGCTCTAAAAATTCATCTTCAGTTACAGTTATTCCGTATTCATCTTCAAGTGAATCTAAGGCTTCAAATAATTTTTCCCTTGCAGGTTCGATCCAGCATAAAGCAGAGTCATAAAGCGTGTTGTATCCTCCGCAGAACAGCCGCATCAAATGACCCTGCACCGCCGGAGGAGCACTCGTCATGTCAGAATCCGGAGAATATTCGCCCGGCCTTCTTGCCGCAAACCTCTCGTACCTGTGTAATGCTTTTGTGCAGTTCTCCGAAAAAATTTCCCTGTCGTCATCATGAAGTATCTGTACATGTTTCATTGCCGCAGCCAGACAGAAATAATCATAGATATGATTCCGCGAAACCTCTTTTGATGATTTCAGGGTTTCCATGAGATTCACCGCAATCATGAACAACTGCCTCACTGCCGCAATGTCCGAAGTTTCCGACATATCACGCGTTAATTTTGCCGCCCTCTGTCGGCTGTCAGAAAACAGCAGGACTTTACGGCCCTCATTGGGGAAATGTGCAGGGTCTCCGGTTCTGCCGGGTACAGGGGATTGAAGCTGTGTTTGCGATGATAACTGATGCCTGCAGTGCGGACATTTAGGGAAAGTAATAATATCCGGTTTGCCTTTGACCGAATAGCCGCAATAATATAGTTTCCGTATTCCCTGCCTGCCGTCCTGTGAATCATCCATAAAGTTTATGAAACCGCTTTTTATGTCAAGGTAACACGGCTTAATCTGGTTTTTGCCCTGTCTTTTAGGAAGCCTGAATCCTGATGACGGTATGAACAAATGAATTTCCTTCATCTTCTGGTCAAGCACCTGACCGGGATAATGCCATAAATATGAATGTGCGGCAGTCCCTATATCATCAGCTTATGCCCTTGAAGAGCATGTGCATTCTTGCAGGGAAAACTACAGAGCCGTTATTGTCCCGTGCAAGTGCGGCAACTGCCAGAAGTACGCCCAGACAGTATGAGTGCATTGAACGGCCTGTAGTGCGCGATATTGCCGTACATCCATTCACATGCAGACTCAAGCGTGATGAACGGTGCATTGCTGCCGGTTGTGCCGCTCCAAAAATTATTCAGCTCCTCAAGCTGTGAGTCCGGAGATTCTAACTTTTCGGTATTGCATGACATGAATTTATCTGATGCTATATCGTGTTCGGAAAGTCCGGTGATGTCTTTCTGGTCGCCTCTGAGATAACAAAATTTATGATTTTCCGGTGCTGAGGTTAAATCATGCAGAAACTTCATCACAGCTTTGCGGTCATCTTCCGACCCGTCCGGCATACTTGCAATAGTCATGATGAATTGTATTCTATCTCTGCTTATGCCTAATTTGTGCATGAAACGCCGTATCAAAAGCGCGGTTTCTCCTCGAAACGTTTAGATTCATCATCTGATGCCGAACTTAATTTTTCCTCAATCTCTGAAATTATATGCTTCTTAGTACATATAATCTCATGCACTGATGCTTTTAGCTGCTGTTCTATGCTGTATTTCGCTTCATTGTGCTGTTTCAATGTTGTTCTCAGCTCCTGCATCTTTGTATCTGAGCGTGAAATTAACTCTCCGGCCTCATCAAATGATTGCCGCAGGGCTTTATTCATGTCCTGCATTGATGAAACATACCCTTGCTTCAACCTCATAAACACGCCATGAATGCCGCTCAAGAATTTTTGTAATCCTTATGTCCCTTTCATCATATAAACTTCTGTGTGTGAGGACATAATATGTTCTGTTAATTTGAACGTCAGCATCTATGGGAAGTTTTCTGCATGTTCTGCCGTCAAAAACATTAGGTTTGCTGTTGTATATTCCCCGCTGGGTCTTATTCCATAAGCATTTAAAGTCCGCTGAAGTTTCTATAGTATAAAATTCTGAAGGTTCTTCCCCGACCGGTAAATATGTTATGCCTTTTTCATTGAGTCTCTCTTGAAGATTATATGTGAACTTTTCATTATTGTCCGATGCTGTTATCGTAGTTACGGTGTCAGGTATCTTATGCAGAAGGCAGATCAGGCCAAGTTCAAAGCGGAAATTATTATTATCTATGATTAAACGCAGCGGAAGATTATGCTCTTTGGGACTTAACGGAGCTTTTGGTGCAGAACTGCTGAAGGTGCGTTCCGGACAATTCTTATCGTCATCGTATTTTGAATGCCTGAAGTAAGGGCTGTATATTCCGCCGGGAATAAAATCTACGTTCTTTCTGCACAGCCAGCACATAAAAATACCGCTTCGATGAGATACTGCATAATCTGAATCAATTTGATCAGCCGTTACGTGCTTCCATCCGTCTTCAGTAAATTCATATACGTGGTTAAGTGCAGGCACAATAAAAAAGAAACCTCCTTAATGCAGATTAGAGAATATGAAGCTGAATTTGCATAAAGTTATTCCTTCCTCGTCATCAACATAAGCATCAACAAAACAAAGTTTCCTTCCGGCCTTAGCGACCTTAGCACTGCAAATCAGTTTTCCCGTTCCCTTAGCACCCCGCATATAGTCAGCATGTCCGCTTGCAGTTATGCCGTTCCCTCCTGCACTGAGATACGCCGCACCAGAAACTATATCAGCAAGGTTGAAGAGTATTCCGCCGTAAGGTATGCCCCAAGAGTTTATATGTCGTTCAGAAATATCCAGTTCACCGACAGCTTCTCCCGAATCTATCCTAGTGAATCTGATGCCGAACTTCTCCTCTATATCCTTCTTGGCCTTGCTTAGAGCTTCATCACTGGTCATGCGTCATGCCTCCCGTGAGTGCGGGACAAAGCGCGAGATCTGCACACCTGCTTCATACAGCAGAACCATCGGAACTCCCAGCGCGATCTGCGACACAACGTCAGGGGGAGTCAGTACTGCCGCGATGAAGAACACTGCAAGAATAACGTACTTGCGCTTTGAGGCTAACATAGCATAATCAGTCCAGCCGATGCGCGTCGTGATGTATATGAATATCGGGAGCTGGAATGCCGCCCCGAACGGCAGAATGAATCCGAATATGAAGCCTATATACTTATCCAGTGAAAGCATAGGTGTTGCGAGGTTGTCCCCTGCGATCAGGAAG
>CAJOES010000120.1 GCA_905233455.1 uncultured Synergistales bacterium
ATGTTTATGGACAAGGATTTTCTGCTGAACACTGACACAGCACGGAAGCTGTATCACGACTACGCAAAGGACTGCCCGATAATCGACTACCACTGCCACCTGAACCCGAAAGAAATCTACGACAACATACACTACGACAGCATAACTCAGGTATGGCTTGGAGGAGACCACTACAAGTGGAGGCTCATGCGCTGTGCAGGAGTCCCGGAAAAGTACATTACCGGAGACGCTGAACCCCGCGAAAAGTTCATGAAGTGGGCTGAAGTTCTCGGACTCGCTATCGGCAACCCGTTATATCACTGGAGTCATTTGGAGCTTCGCAGGTATTTCGGCTATGACGGCGTTCTGAACGCTAAGACTGCTCCGGAAGTATGGGAACTCTGCAACGAAAAGTTACACCGTCCTGATTTCGGCGTAAGAGACCTCATCAACATGAGCAGCGTAGAAACTATCTGCACCACTGATGACCCGGTAGACTCTCTCGAATGGCACGGAAAGATAGCAGGTGATGACAGCTTCAAGACCCGCGTACTGCCTGCATGGAGGCCGGACAAGGCAATGAACATCGAAAAACCGGCTTGGCCTGAATATATCTCGCGTCTGTCTGAAGTGTCCGGAATGAAGATTGTTTCATTTGCGGATCTCAAAAACGCACTATCTGCACGCATGGATTTCTTTGCGTCAAAAGGCTGCAGGCTCAGTGATCACGGCGTGAATGATATTACCTGCAGCATTGCATCAGAACAGGAGATAGAAGAAATATTTGCTTCACGTCTCAGCGGCAATGATTTAGACGCTCCGGCACTGGACAAATACAAGACTGCGTTTATGCTTTTCGTTGCTCATGAGTACAGCAAGCGCGGCTGGGTAATGCAGATACATTACGGATGCAGAAGGGATAACAACATTCCCATGTTCGAGAAACTCGGCCCTGATACCGGCTTCGACTGCGTGAACAATTCTGCTTCAAGCACAGGGACTGCGGCATTTCTCGGCGAACTTGAGCGGGTTCATGCACTGCCCAAGACGATACTCTACAGCCTGAACGGCAACGACAATGCGGCAATAGACACTATATGCGGGTGCTTCCAGAGTGATGGCATTGCTGGAGTCCCTAAGATACAGCACGGCTCTGCATGGTGGTTTGAGGATCACTTCGACGGCATGACGGCACAGCTGAAATCATTTGCGGCACTGGGCTATCTTCCCGGCTTCATCGGAATGCTTACGGACAGCAGGAGCTTCCTGAGCTATCCGAGGCATGAATACTTCAGGCGTATACTGTGCAGGCTGTTCGGTGAGTGGGCTGAAGGCGGCTTTTTCCCGAATGACATTGAGACTCTCGGCGGTATCGTCCGTAATATCAGTTACGGGAACGCAAAAAAATATTTCAATTTCTAGGTGATAATACATGCAAAATTTTTTCTGGCACAATCCTACGGCAGTAATCTTCGGTCAGGATACAGTGAAAGACCTTGAGGCACATCTCAAGGCTGACGGCATAAAGGGTGTCTTGCTGGTGTACGGCGGCAAGGGGACATTCAGGAGCGGTGCATATGCTCAGGTTACGGACATGCTGACGAAGGCAGGTATAGCCTTTCCGGAAGTGAATGACGTAAAACCCAACCCGTTAATCGGCAAGGTACGCGAGGGAATTGCACGCGTAAAGGCAGGAGGAATTGATGCTGTTCTTCCTGTCGGCGGCGGAAGTGCTTTCGACACGGCAAAGGCAATAGCGGCAGGTGCATGTTACTCCGGAGATGTATGGGACTTCTTTGAGGGCAAAGCAAAACCCGCAAAGGCACTTCCGATTTATGGTGTGCTTACAGCTTCGGCCTCATCAAGCGAGGTCAATAATATTGCTGTAATCTCCAATCCTGAACGTGAGTCCAAGACATCATTCACAAGCTCTCTGGTGTATCCGAAAGTTTCAGTGATAGATCCTTCGTTTCAGTTCACACTTCCGGAAAAACAGACAGTTTACGGCGGGGTAGATATTATTGCGCATATACTTGAGCGAGTCCTTGACGGCGATGAAGGATCAGAACTCATTGATGAGCAGTGCTACGCATTGATCCGTACTATGATGCGGGTAATTCCGGAACTCATCGACGACCCGAAGAATTATGACGCACGGGCAGAATACGCGCTTTCGGGAATGATGGCGCATAACGGCTTTCTGTCTGTCGGCAGGGAGACACGCGGGGATTTCTCGTCGCACAAGATGGGGCATTCAGTGAGTATGCTGTTCGGTGCGGCTCATGGCGCGAGTCTGTCCGTTATGATGCCTGCATGGGCTAGGTATCTGTGCGGTGATAACCCTGTACCGTTCGCGAGGCTGGGCGAGGCTGTGTTCGACATATACGACGGCACTGACGACGAGAAAGCTGCGGACACGATAGACGCGCTTGAAGACTTCTTCAAGGACATCAAAGCTCCTACAACTTTGCGGGAACTCGGCGTGAAGGAAGGGGATTTAGAGAGGCTTGCACAGAACGCGGCAAAAAGTGCTCCTTTCGGAAGCCTGAAGAAGTTAGAGCCTGAAGACATTACAGAGATATACAAACTTGCATATTAAGGCAAAAAAATTTCCCCCCAGTGTAAAAGCTGAGGGGATTAATTTTATATTACTTCCTGAAACGCTTTCTTAATGTGATTACTGCACCGGCCATCAACAGACCTGCAAGCCCTGAACCTGCAAAGCCGCCAACGTTACAGCCGCCGCTGCCGCCTAAAATGGACGCTAACGTTTTCAGTGCAAACATTGCGAAACTGCCGCCTGTATTCGAGAAAAGAAGGATAAGCATTTTTCCTGCAATAGTTTCAGCATACTTTCCGCCCATTGTACGAAGTTCCGTCCCTGCGAATATGCGGTCTGCAATAAGCGAAAGAACCTGACTTTGCCTTACAGAACCGTCCTGCAGCTTTGCAGTCTCTGAAACCTGAAGCTTTACTGACCCTACCGGCATTCCTATATATTCTTCAGGGAAATCCATCTCAAACAGATAGTAACTTTCCGGCTGTACTGTTATGCTCTGGAACCGCGTAATGTACTGCATGTTCTGTGCTGATGCGTCCTGTTTCATTGACTGCGTAGGCTCGTATGTTGTCCCTATATCATTGTCTGTAAGGAACTTTATATCCTCTGCCTTGTCTATGCTCTCAACGTCAGCAACGATCGTATCAAGTGTTCCTTCTTCAAGGTCTTCCGCTTCAATTGCTACTATGTTTCCTGTAGGTATAACATCAGGTGAAGATGATGGTGATTCATAATATTCTCCGTCCTCATCATACGGTGAAGGTCCAACATTCCCGCCCGGAGTTCCTGACGTTGAACGCTCAGAAGAGTCTATAAGCACAAGGAAATATGTAGCCGTAGTAGAACTAGAATCACGGGCACTTACGCCGATCGACACTCCATCTCCACTGTCGCTGAAAACACCGTAAAGACTTGCCGTATTTCCGTTGGAGTCAAGATACGCAGTGGAATTTACTCCGTCAGTCCCGCCGTCCGAATTGTACGGTCCTTCAATCTGCCATGTTACTTGGCCGGAAGCACCTACGGCAGTTAACGTATAGCTGTAACTTAAATCCATATCGATATACTTGAGGTAAACGTTGTCTCCGTCTTCATCTCGCTGCACATAATCAGGATTCACATTACTTGTTATGCTTAGAGCCGAAGCACCGGACACAACAGCAAACAATAAAGAAAAAGCTAATACTAACGCAAAAAATTTAGTTTTCATATAAAAGCATCCTCATTTCTATAGATTTCACAATGCCTATAAAGAAACAGCCTCGCCTCAAAAACTCAACGCAAAAACCTCCATAGCAATAAATACTATGGAGGCTTCTCCTTTACTGAATCTATATTGACTTTTATGTTACTTCCTAAAAATGAGCATGAGGTGCTGTGCTGTGCTGTCTCTATTATATTTTATGCGCATCATAAATTTTTCAACCTGTTTTTTACCTATATATTAAGTAATATTCTAACATATTTTGTTCTTCTTTCTGCTTTTGTTGATGAACAGCCACCCCTGCCACATTCCGAATGCCGTAACAACAGGAACAGCACATAAAGCTATCAGTAAAGGCCATCCGTTTTTTGCAAGCCAATCAGACAGCCATACACCCAGAAACGCATAACCTGCAATCACCAGTCCTGCGGATAAAACTTTGCCGAACATTACAGCCTCGTGCAAGTTCTTCAGCTTCATTCTCATCACTCCCAAAAAAATTTTTGCCCTGCAAGTCCTGCCCTTCTCGGAAAATCTTTCGGACATGGTTTTATCTTTTCCCACGACAATATACACTTAGCGTTCCCGCCGTAAAACTTCAGCGCAGGTTTCTTCAGTCCCAGCCTGCTCCAGCTGTTGCCGACTTCCGAGATCTCATCATGCACCTTTTCTCCCTTGAACGTCATCATATGACCTCCGACTCTCACGAGAGGCGACAACAATTCCGCGCACACTCCTGCAGACGCTAAAGCCCTTGCCCCGGCCAAGTCGAATGTTTCACGGTTCTCACGCGCAAAATCCTCACTCCTTGCGCATATCACGTTTACGTTGGTGATGCCCAGAGTCCCGGCAATATCGCGCACGGCATCACACTTCTTCCCGACACTGTCCAGCAGCGTAACGCTGAGATCAGGACGGTATACGGCCCATACGATCCCCGGCAGTCCTCCTCCGCTCCCGACATCTATGACCTTTCCGGACTGCGGCAGGAACTCCAGCGACGGCAAGCAGTCGAGCACCTGAAGCACATATATGTCTTCAGCACCCCGTGTTCCCGTGAGTCTCGCGCGTGTGCATGAGGCTAAAAGCTCCGCATATCTATACAGTATGGACTCTTGAGGGTTCATATCTGTCTTCCTGTTCGTGTTTGTGCAGGGGATAACCTACGGGAATGATCGTGAAGGCTTTAAGCGTGCCGGGAATGTGCAGTATTTCAGCAACTGTCTTCATGCGTTCCTCATCGGGGGCAATCCCAAGCATGACAGCACCGAGTCCCAATGCTTCGGCTTCAAGCAAAATATTTTCCGTAGCTATTGCCATATCGATTAGTGCCATCTGCGGAACGGGAAGTCCTTCGGCGTAATAACACGGGATTATTGCGGCTGGCGCGTTTCCGGCTGGCGTTGCGTAGGGAGTTACTTTAGCGAGACGGGATAATATGTCCCTGTCCTCCGTGATGTAGAACTCCCAAGGCTGCTGGTTCACTGCTGACGGGGCAGCCATTGCGGCACGTATTAATTTTATGAGGTATTTGTTCTCTACTTTGCGCGGCTCGAACTGCCT
>CAJOES010000121.1 GCA_905233455.1 uncultured Synergistales bacterium
TCAGCACTTGCCCACGTGAACACTGCAGAATGTATAGTATCCTTCTCTTCCCTGAGTGAATGCGCCCTAATATCAAAGAGCAGGCATCCCGGGAACACTGCCTTCACTACAGGCACGCCAGCATTCTTATGTATCAATACAAGCTCGTTGGTTTCGGGCATAATAGCAGACAGCACAATAAGCACCCTCGTCATTGCCTCTGCGTGTGAAGCATAGCCGTAATTCTCGTATGATACCGTAAGAGTACACCCTTCTTCTGTTCTGTCGAGCCTTATATCAACGTCCCGCACTCTAAGGAATTGTTCAAACCCTTCCTTTAACTGTGCAATAACAGCATCACTGTCCGTGTCCTGCCATTCTGCAATTCGGGGGTAACCTGGGGATTCATAGATTTTGGGTGCATTGTTCACGATTGAGCGTTTCAGGTTTATACGCTGGGATATTCCGAAAACATATTCATGTCCTCGCTGGTAACTTGCAGACCCTTCCATGCCCCATGGAGCTTTGAGAACCACGCCGTAATTATATTTGTCCTGTTCTTCTGACGGCAGATCCTTTGCACGTATAACGTTGTCATGTTTATAATCAAGCGGGCTGTATTCTGCCTTTAACGTAAGCCATTTATTTGCATCCCATTCAAGACCACCAAATACACCATTGAGCCTGTCAGAACCGTAGCCTACGCTTGCCGCTACATTTCCCACTCTCCATGTAGCAACACTGAAAGTAGCCTTCATGAGTTCCGTACCGCCCATAATGTCATAGCCTCCGATTGCAATAGAAGGAATGAACCAGTATTCGGGATTTTTTGTGTGCCACAGCACCGCCTTCAAATCCATAGCTTTATCCATGTACCTGCGTCCGTGATCGCCGAATACTTTACGTGTGTTGAATGTGGTGAGCCTCGTGTTGACTTCCAGCCAAGGAAGCCAGGCAAGGTCAATGAAGTAATATCCGTAGGGAGAAGCCTTAGTGTAACCGAATGTGCCGATACCGTCTTCGGGCATTTCCGCAGTAGGGTACTCCCACAAACCAGTTATACCTGTGTTGTTTAAAGTTGAAGCATTAGATTCATGAACTGCCAGTAATATGAGGAGGAACACCAGGCATGAAAGAATAACCCTCCGCAAAATCAATCTCTCCTTTAATGTCGCATACTGCAAAGAAAGTTTTTGTTATTTTACACTAAAATACGCAGAATTGATTAGTACCACTGAAAAAATCACGTGCCTTGACGCAAAATTATGAGGCAATTACAATTTCAGGCATAACCAGCATCTTTAAGGGGGAGATAAGCAGAATGATAGAAAGATATTCAGAACGCGATATAAATGCTTTATGGGATGAATACAACAGGCTGAAGGTAATGCTTGATGTTGAGCTGGCAGTCTGCCGGGCATGGTGCGAACAGGGACGAATCCCTGAAGACGCGCTTGAAGATATTATTGCGCATGCACACTTCACCGTTGAACGCGTTAAAGAGATTGAGCAGAGGACACAGCATGACGTTGTAGCTTTCGTGAGTGCCGTGGCCGAGAATATCGGGGATAACGGGAGGTATCTGCATCTCGGAATGACGAGCAGCGACATTCTCGACACTGCAAGCTCCATCATGATACGCGATACGCTGGAGATAATCATAACGGCACTTGATGAGCTTGATTCGGCAGTGGTTGATCTCGCGCAGAAATACAAACACCTTCCCTGCATAGGCAGGACTCACGGCATACACGCAGAACCAATGTCATTGGGCTTGAGATTCCTGAACTGGCACTCTGAGATATTGCGGGACAGAGGCAGGCTCGAATATGCGAAAAAGGATATATCTGCCGGAAAGATATCCGGGGCTGTCGGCACGTACGCAATGTGCAACCCTCAGCTTGAAGCCAGAGTGTGCGAACTTCTCGGACTTGAACCCGCAAAAGTCTCAAACCAGATATTACAGCGCGACCGTCATGCGGCAGTGCTGAATGCCCTTGCGCTGATGGGGTCAACTCTTGAGCGCATGGCTCTTGAAGTCAGGAATCTCCAGCGCACAGAAGTACGTGAAGCCTTTGAGCCGTTCGGAGTCGGTCAGAAGGGATCTTCAGCTATGCCCCACAAACGCAACCCGATAAAGTGTGAAAGAATCTGCGGAATGTCGAGACTGCTCCGGGGATATGCTGTTACGGGAATGGAGAATATAGCCTTATGGCACGAGCGGGACATCAGCCACTCTTCAACAGAGCGCGTGATATGGCCGGACGCGTTCAACATTGCGTGCTTCATGGTACGGAGCATGACGAAAATACTTCGCGGGCTTGTTGTGGACGAGACCAGAGTCAGACACAACATAAACCAGACTAACGGGCTTGTGTACTCACAGAGGGTTTTGACGTTCCTGCTTGACGAGCTGAAATTATCGCGTGAGGACGCATACGCAATCGTTCAGGAAAACGCAATGAAGACGGCATCAAGCGGCGTGGCATTCCTTGACCTGCTGATTACGGATGAAAGGCTGCAGGGAGTAGTTGACCCGGAAAAGATTAAAGAGCTTTTCGAGAATGATTTTTACATGCGTTACGTTGATGAAATTTTTGCGAGGTTCTTCGGGGAGTAATGGCGGGTAAAACATTCTGCGTAAAAGTTTACGGCTGTCAGATGAACGTCTACGATGCTGACAGGGTGAGAACGGTATTATGTTCGCGGGGCTGGGAGGAAGTCCCGGAGAATGATGCTGACGTGGTGATGATTACGGGCTGCAGCGTTCGGGCTAAGGCGGAACAGAAAGTATGGAGCGAGCTTGGCCTGTATGAGCCTTCATGGCTGAAGCAGCAGAAACCTGTAGTTGCGCTTACGGGGTGCATTGCGCAGAGACTCGGCGAACGGGCATTAAACCGCTTTCCGTATGTACGCCTTGTTGCAGGGCCAAGACATATAGGCTTGCTCCCTGACGCAATAGAACAGGCGGCATCACACCCGAAATCACGCATAAACCTTCTCGACACAGACCCGAAAGAGTTTCACGGGCTGGATTTCGATTCCGACAGCATAACCATAAAGCGCGAAAACAGATACAAGGCATACGTTACGATTGCACACGGGTGCGACAACTTCTGCACATACTGTATTGTGCCTTACGTCAGGGGAAGATTCATATCACGCAAGCCCGAAGATATTTTTGCTGAATGCGAGATGCTCATACAGGACGGCGTGAAGGAAATTACGTTATTGGGTCAGAACGTGAACAGCTACGGAAAGGATTTAGGTTTGAGTTTCTCGTGGCTTCTGCGGAAGGTTGCGAGAATGGACGGCATAAAGCGCGTAAGATTCGTAACGTCATTGCCGCAGGACTTCACGGAAGATATTGTTGACGTTATGTCGGAAGAGGATACGGTGTGCCCGTCATTGAACTTGCCGATACAGTCAGGGAGCAATCATGTCCTGAAGATGATGAACCGGAAATATACCCGAGAAGAGTACATGCAGAAGATACAGCTTGTGCGCGAGCGTGTGCCGGGGCTCGGACTCACCACTGACCTTATCGTAGGTTTTCCCGGAGAGACGGAAGAGGACTACAATGACTCCTTGAGCGCATTGCAGAAGATTCGCTTTGACCTCGTGCACAGCGCGGCATATTCCGAGCGGGACGGGACTCCTGCGGCTACGATGGCTGGAGCATTGCCGGTTGAATTGAGACTGGAGAGGCTTACGCGGCTGAATGACCTTCAGGACGCTATAACACTTGGCATCAATCAGGAACTTACGGATAAAGTGTTTGAGGTTCTTGTTGACGGGGACGCACCTAAAGGGAAAGGCTTGCTGCAGGGGCGTACAGGATCGGATAAAGTCGTAATCTTTGAGGGGAGCAAAAGACTTCTCGGCGAGTTCGTGAAGGTGAGGATCACGCAGGCAGAAGCGTGGTGTCTTCACGGCGAATTAGTGAAAGAATAAAATCTGTGTCGAGGCTTTGAGCTAACATATCAGCTAAAGCATCAAATGAATTATCGTTTGCGGTGTTCGTAAAATGTTCACCGTAATTTTTTTGCCTTCGTATATTATTGAGCCACGATGAGCGGAATTTGTCATTGCTGAATATCCCGTGAAGATACGTGCCTGCAAGCCTGAAATCACGCGAGGTTATTCCATCATTCGAGAACAGTGGGGAAAATTCCTCGCCGTAATGATATTCGCTTCTGCCGTAATGTATCTCATAGCCCGAAATATTTTCGCCCTGATACGTGCCCGACACCTGACGAGTAATCTTATCGCCGCTGAAGACTGTAGAGACAGGAAGCAGGCCAAGACCTGAAGCACGAATTACCCCGGCATTATCGCATAATTCCGGGTCAAGCAGCTCACCGCCAAGAATCTGGAGTCCTCCGCATATCCCGAAGATATATCCCTTGAAGTGCCGTATCATCTCACGGAGTCCGGAATCCCTGAGCCATTCCAGAGCCGCAAAAGTATTCTTTGTGCCCGGGAGTATTACCGCGTCGAGTTCGTGAAATGCCTTTATGCTTGTGCTACCGTCAATGTATGTTAGTGATACGTCGGGTTCATGCGTGAATGCGTCGAAATCGCTGAAGTTCGATATGCCCGGAAAGTTTATGATGCCGATATGTATGCTTCCTCCTGATGTGCCGTGCAGGTTCATGCTGTCCTCTCCGGAGATTCTCACACCCTGCATGAACGGAACGACACCGATAACCTTTATGCCCGTATAGCTTTCAGTCCACTCAACAGCGGGCCGGAAAAGCTCAATATCTCCCCGAAACTTGTTGAAGATGATACCTTTCACGCGCTCCCTGTCAGAGCCGAGAAGCTCAAGAGTCCCGACGACTGAAGCAAGAGATCCGCCCCTGTCCACGTCAGCAGCGAGCAAAACGGGTACATTAGCCTCACGTGCAATACGCATATTCACGATCTCCCATGCGTTTAGGTTGATCTCTGCAGGACTGCCGGCTCCCTCAATGATTACGGCCTCAAAGTGTGCCTGAATGTGTCTTAGTGCCTGACGTACTGCAGTTATGCCCTCGTTCTGCGTGAAGGCGTGATAGTTCTGCGTCGTTGGTGCAAAGACCCTGCCGTTAAGGACGATTTCCGACGAGCGGTCATGACGGGGCTTGAGGAGTATCGGGTTCATGAATGCTTCAGGTGTGAGTCCCGCCGCCTGTGCCTGCACTGCCTGAGCTGTAGAGATTTCGAGGCCGTCATGTGTTGCGCGGGAATTGTTCGACATATTCTGGGACTTGAAGGGGCATATGCGCATTCCCATGCGGTGAAGGAGTCTGCATAGAAACTTTTTCCGGAGTTACTTGATGTTCCTTGAATCATTATGCCGTTCATGCCGGTATTTTATCAGCAAACGGACAGGGAAAAGAATTTTTTTGATGATGGACAAGATTTTTTCTGCGTGATGATAAGACACATTGCGCGCAATGAAGTATCTGATTTTTGCCTTACTGCTGCTGAACTCGTTTAACGGTGTCCTTTCTCCGCATACTCTGTCCATGTAGGCATGATAATAAACGTATGGATCAATGGCACTGAAATTTGGAGCAGCAATAAATTTTTCTATGAGGTCTTTAAGGTCTTCGTTGACATCAATCTTAGTCCCCCCCCCCCATCCGCATAATTCATTAAATTTAGAGTTATCCCAAATTCTGTCAAACATTCTGTCATAAAGCAGGGAATAACGGTCAATATATTTTGCCATATCATGAACGCTGATATACTTAACCTTCATTGCCATGCCTGAAGAAGAAAGAGCATTCTGGCATATTCTGAGATTATCGCCCCAAGTAATTTGTTCATCCGAAACGACATTTATTATTTGCCGGTAAGTCTTTTCATTGCAGATAATTTTCTTGACCTTTTCGCCGACTTCATCACCAGAAGTTAGAGCTACATGCTTGCTCATAATCTCTTCAGCAACAAGTACTGTTCTGCCGTGTAGTGCCCTGTAAAGCCAAATTTCTTTTGGATAAACGCATAAAGGAATTTTTTTGCCGCCATAGGTTACAGAATACCTTGTTATAGTCCAGTTACTATAATCAGATTCATTTATATTGTCTTCAATTCTTGATTTTTCTATTCTATACTCATGTGAATTTTTCAGTTCAACGTCATTACATACATCAAAAATTCTTGCTGTTTCTTCAGTTATGGGTTTCTCTGTATCCCAGTATACTGCGCTAGTACTTGCAGCTATATAGTGTCCTGTATTTTCCATGAAGAGACTCATACGTTCAAGAAATTCCTGCTCACTCCATATCATAAGGTCAACGATAGCATCATATACACCAGCCTGAACCACTCCGGAAATGAACCCGTAATCCTTGGCATCTCCCTGAATATGCCTTAGGTTGCCGGAAAAATCTTCATGTTTGTTTCTGGAGACTACATCAATAATATTATTGCTGTCTTTCCGTAGTGCTTTGATGATTCCGCTTCCTATCGTGCCAGTGCCGCCGATGATTAATATTTTCATTTATTATGCCTCCCTGAGCTAATAGAAACAGTAAAACTTATTCGAGCAAAGTTTTTCCAACAACAAATCTTCATATACGTTTTGCAGGTTATGCGGTGATGAGATTACTGCTCCGTGCCCTCCCAACCTGAGAAGCGGTTCAACGTCAGTAGAATACCTGTCGCCTATGGACAATATTTTTTCTGCAGCAAGATTCTTCGCTGTTATTATCCCTGTTATTGCGTTCGCCTTATTGAAGGGACTTTTGCCGGGGTTGTTGTCTGTGCAGTAAATATCTGCAAACAGTGCAGGGTTAATATTTATCCATTTCAGGACGGACAGAATATTATTGCGCGTATTGCTTGAGAGCAGTACAAGCGGCGATATTTCAGCAAAGGATTGTATCAGTTCTTCACTTGCTGCATTATCACAGTTAATGACTTCAGGGCTGAATTTATTATTTCTGTAAGCTGTCCATTCAGCAGAATCAATACCGCTTCGCAGGAAAAATTCTGTAGCAGATTTTGCCTTGTCTGACTTACAGGAAAGTATGCCGTTCTGATCAAAAATTGTTCTGGCTTCTGCTGGGGTAATGTTCATCTTGCGTGAATAAAAATCAACCTGAATATCATAATTCACCTTCACGACATCATCTAGATCATAGAGCGTCCCGTCAACATCAAA
>CAJOES010000122.1 GCA_905233455.1 uncultured Synergistales bacterium
AAGCCTTCAAAAACTTTAACGGCATCAGCAAAATCTATACCATGCTTTTCGATATTCTTCAGCCGCTTGTTCTCGTCCCATTCAAACAGCGCATCCATAACCTAACGGCGCAGACTCGACCCCATATTCCGGAGCATATCCTGCCGTGCCTGAGTATTGCTCTGATTTGTCGTTGCCGCCGGGTTAGACCAGTATTGTTTTGCCGTAGACGCAACATAGCTCATCCAGTTTATTCCGAACAGCTCAAGCAGCATCGTTACGCCCAGAAACACCCACATCATGACAGCAAGGACAGCTATTATCCTGAAACTTGCGCTTATTGTCCGGTCTGCAGCACGTTCAAGCTGTTTGACTTCACGCTCTGCCTGCTCCTTTTCTGCACGGGTAAGTTTCTTTTCACTGTTCTTCAGCCTGAATATCTGCCACAAACTTGCTCCGCCCTGCGCCCACTGCCACAGGCCGACAAGAAAAATTGTTACTGCTATGAATGCAAGAAGTATCACCATGATTTAACCTGCCCCTTTGATTTTATGCTTTGTGATATTATAGCTTTAAACGAAAAAATTTAGTGTACTGACAGCAGGAATCGCAATCAAACATGAAATTAATCATTGCCGGTATAGGGCCGGGTAATCCTGAACTAATTACAATAGAAGCCATAAGCCTCGCAAAAAATTCTGATGTTATTATCGTCCCCCGTGCGCACGAAAATTCTACAGGGCTTGCAGAAAAAATTATCTCTAAGCATATCCATAATGCAGAACTGATACACATAACTTTTCCTATGATTTATGACCCGGACGAACGGGACAAAATCATTCTCTCACAGCTTGAAGCCTCAAAACCCAAATGGGAACATGCACGCAATATATTCTTTCCGGTAATAGGAGATTCTATGCTGTTCTCTACCGGAGCATACCTGCTTGATGCCTTCAGGAAGCTCATACCGGACATTGATGCGGAATTCATACCGGGAATTTCTGCGCATTCTCTGGCGGCCTCGTGCGCAAAAAGGTTTCTGGCTATGGCTGATGACGTGCTTTGCATTATCCCCGGCACCGCTGACAGGGAGAAAGTACGCAGGGCTTTGGCATGTTCTGACGCGGCGGCAATCTACAAGCCCACTGCACTGAAGGATATTCGCGAACTTGCAGAGGGCTTCAGCAATATCATCCGGGTAGACTTTGCCGGGATTCCGGAGCGCGAGAAAATATTTGCCGGCATTGATGCGCTGAAAGATATTCACGAATACATTTCAATAATACTTCTATGGAGATGAACGGGCTTCTTGAGGGTGAAATAAGACTCACCATTGATATTATTCTTGGCCTGATTTTAGGTGAAATCATCATAAGGCTGAAACTTGCAGACAGACTCCTTAAACGCTTTATGCCCCGCAGTATCCCTCCCGCAACCGGCCTCGCTATAGCTGCAAGCTTGGGATCCTCGAAGGCAGGTGCGGCGGTAATATCTTCAGCCCTCAGCAGCAGCAGCATAACCGAACGTGAAGCGGTATACTCCGTACTGATGCTCCCTCTTCCGTCATATCTCCGGAGGTGGCCGTCAACACTTGCGCTTTCTGTCGGCATGGCTGGCAGTGCGGGAATGTTCTTTGCGCTGTCATTGCTGGTGCGGAGTATTCTGCGTTTCCTGTGGGCGTTCTTGATGCTCAGGGGGAATTATGCTCATGATGATATACGGCCTGAAGTGAAAGATGTGCGTTACCCTTCCGGAACGTTCAGAAAGCTCATGAAGTCCCTTCCTCTTGCGTGGCTGTTCTTTGCGCTGGCATATTCCCTTGTACCTGCTGCAGACAGATTCTTTGCGGCTCATTTCTCCGGCAGGACAGACTTCCTCCCGCTTGCAGGCTGGACGGTGGCGGCAGGGTCTATAGCTCATGTATCGAGTGCCCTAGCTCTTGCCGGGGGAGCTATGGCTTCAGGCGAACTCAATACAGCTCAGGCGGTGTTCGCGCTGGTTCTGGGTTCAGGGCTTGGGACTGCAGCGAGGATTCTGCGGCAGAATGCAGGATACTACTTCGGGCTGTTTCCCGGCAGGACGGCACAGAAAATGCTCATCATGAATTTTGCTACGATCATGCCGCTGATCATCCTGAACATAATTTTTGCGGGGGCTGTGCTGTGGTTTATGCAGTAATTTTCTTCGGTGATTATGGTACAATGCAAGCAAGACATATTCAGAGGCGCAAGAGAACTGTTTTTCAGCTACATTTTCAACTACAAAAATCTTAAAATTATTCAGCACTCACAATCAACCGCAAAGATAAATCCCAAAATAGAATCACGAAAAATTTTTTGCTGCTGATTTGATTTTTGCCGGGATTGCTTTATCATTCTCAGCATGATTAATATCTATTCCAGAAGCGAGAAGTTGAACCGGCTCATGAAAGACATTGCTCCGCTTGAAGGGGTAAAGTGTAATTTCTGCCTTCTGGACAAACACACAGCAATAAATCCTTCATGCAATAATATTTTCATACTCGGGAAGCTGCCGGAAAAATTATATCCTGACGCGAAATATATAATCTGCACAAAGACTCCATCAGACCTCACACAATCACATCTGAAAATACTTTATGATTTATGGCCTCTCCCTCTTACGCCTCCGCTGGTAAGATTCTTTTTCGGGAAACTGCAGATGCGCTTAAAGCAGGAAAAAGACAACTCACGGGAAAATCAGGAGCACCAGAAGCGGATACTTGAGATGGCACGGCAGGACTACCTCACGGGGCTTGCAACCCGCTGGTACCTGCAGGACTTCATTGAACGCAATGCAGACGAAGAATACGTTACGTGCATATATCTTGATCTGGATCACTTCAAGCAGGTCAACGATACGTACGGGCATCAGGCAGGGGACAGAGCATTAGCGGCTACGGCTGAGATGATGCAGAATGAATTTGCTGACGGCTTTTGCGCGAGGCTCGGCGGTGATGAGTTCATGATAGTGCTGATGGGCAAAAGGGATATTGAGGGCGTAGAGTGGCGGGTCAACGGGTTCATGAAACGCCTGCTGAGTTTCTACCGGGACTTCCCGGAAATGTGCGCATTGTCCGTCAGTGCAGGAATCTCTCAGGCTGTCCCGGAAAAGCACAAGACTATAGACAGGCTGATACATGAATCGGACAGGGCACTATACAGGGCCAAGAATGAAGGCAGGGCGCGGTGCAAGGTCTATACGTCTGATATGGAGTGATATAATCTCTTTTCATCTTTACCGAAAGAAGGCAGAACATGAATTTACTGCTGAAAACAGCCTTTGCACTATTCGCCGGACTCATGGCAACACGTGCATTCAAATATATGGGATTCCATTTCCCTGACGTTACAGCTTTCCTCATTGCAGGAGTACTTGTCGGACCGTATGTACTCGGCCGGGCGTATCTGGGCTTCAGTTCTGCGGAAGAACTTGAAGGTGTGAGGATTCTCTCGAATGTTGCGCTGGGGTTCATTGCGTTCGATATAGGCTCGGAGTTCAGGCTCTCGAAGATTTCGCACATGGGCAAAGCGGCACTCTTCATCGGAGTCTTTCAGGCACTTGCAGCTACACTTATAGTTGATGCCGTTCTGGTTGTGCTGAGCTTCAGAGGCATGATCTCGCTTCCTGCGGCAATAGTGCTCGGTGCTATAGCTTCTGCCACTGCTCCGGCGGCTACATTGATGGTGGTGCGGCAGTTCAAGGCTAAAGGCCCGGTTACTGACCTGCTGCTGCCGATAGTTGCGCTTGATGATGCGGCAGGGCTTGTGATTTTCGCGGTGTCTATAGGTATTGCACAGGCACTAATAGGCGGAAGTATCAGTGCGGTATCAGTCATCATTAACCCTTTGAGTGAAATTGTATGTTCGATGATTCTAGGCTCAATTATGGGAATGGTATTGACCCGCCTCGAAAAGTTATTTTTCTCCAACACAAACAGGTTATCCATGACGATAGCATTTATCCTGATGACTATTGCGCTTGCCTCAAGGGAAATGTATATAGGTCAGTTCCGTATTGCGTTCTCGTCATTGCTGGTGTGCATGACTCTCGGTACGGTCTTCTGCAACATGAGCGAATACTCTGCGGACATAATGCAGCGTTCAGAGAAGTGGTCAGCTCCCCTTTATGCTGTCTTCTTCGTGCTGTCCGGTGCGGAGCTTGAGCTGTCGGTGTTCCGCTATCCTGCCGTGATACTCACGGGAATAGTGTATATCCTCACGAGGTGCGCGGGGAAATATCTCGGCGCAAGATTCAGCAGTACGGTCATGGGCTGCAGCGAGAACGTACGAAAGTATCTCGGTATTACGCTGTTTCCTCAGGCGGGTGTTGCGCTGGGCATGGTGGTGAGTGCTCAGAGTCTCGGTGCGGAGACGGGCGGGCTGATACGCAATATTATTCTGTTCAGCGTTATGGTGTATGAGCTTGCAGGGCCTATGATGACACGTGATGCTCTCACCAAAGCCGGAGAGATTGAACCCAAGAGGCCGGAGCATGAACACAGGGCAAGGTTCAAATGATACAATGCTTCCATTTATATTTAATGGAGGCATCGCAACATGAAAAATTTTCTTGAAAACGTCAGAAGGTATATCGTTCTGACGTTTTTTCCTTTAGGTACGTTAATTGCTTTGATGGCTTATTATGCCGTCGATATTCCCCGCGCTGATGAATGGGTTATAGTCCCGCTGATAGAAAAATTCTACTCTGGTACGCTGAAATTTGCGGACTTCTTTGCACAGCACAACGAGCACAGGATAGTAACCGGAAAAGTCATTATGCTTCTTAATGCCGTTCTCACTAACTGGAATATGTACATTGAAATGGCAATAAATGTAGTTTTTGCAATGGGAACTTCAATAGTTATCTATTATTCTGTAGAAAAAATAACCGGCATTGAGCAGAAAAAGAAAAACATACTGTATTTTGCTTCTGCATGGATTATATTTTCGTTCACACAGCAGGAATGCTATCTATGGGGTTTCATGATGCAGTTATTCATGAGCGTATTCTTTAATGTTCTTGCTGTATTTCTTCTGGTTTATGGAGAAAGCATACTCTTTCCCATAATACTGGCTGTGCTGGCTGAGTTCTCGTTTGCTAACGGTATGCTGATATGGCCGGTTGGGTTAATGCTTTTGTGTCTTACTGCTTATGCCGCGAAAAAGAAAATGAATTACGGAAGAATATTTTTGTGGCTGGCTGCTTCAGTGATATTTATATCTCTTTATTTCTATGATTTTAATTACGGAACACTCAGAAGCCCCATACT
>CAJOES010000123.1 GCA_905233455.1 uncultured Synergistales bacterium
TGTTCAGGCGTATATATCCCTTGAGAGTCTCTATTTCCTCGCTGGTGTCGTATGAGATTAATGATCTGTATTTTGTGTGCATAAATCTGCTCATGCTGAAAAAATCCTTTCACGTCAAAATTTTTGAGTATCATAACACTTTAACGCCGATATAAATTAGGATATTATTTTTGCAATCCTAACAATAAATCACAGAGAGAAGAACAATGCACTTAATTACAAGCCATCTTAATACAGATTTTGATTCGCTGGCGAGCATGATAGCAATTCAGAAGCTATACCCTGATGCTGTCATATGTCCTCCCGGTTCAATGAGCAGGAAAGTCCGGGATTTCATGTCGCGTCATGGTCATCAGTGGGCAGGAAGGATACTCAAGCCCAAAAAGATACCGTTAGACGAGGTTACGCTCATGATTGTAGTTGATACCCGTTCGCGTTCACGCATCGGCCCGTTCGCGGCACTGGCAGGAAGGCAGGACGTGGCTGTTCACGTCTACGATCATCACCCGTCTACGCAGGACGACATACCCGCAGAAGAGCTGGTATATGAACCCATAGGAGCGGCAACAACAATGATACTTGAGCACCTCCTCAATGAACGCAAGGAGATTACGCCCGATGAAGCTACACTGTTCGCGATGGGCATATATGACGACACCGGCGCAATGACATACGAGACTACTACGGAACGTGATATTGCGGCTATAAGCTACCTGCGGGATCTCGGTGCTGATTTGTCGGGAGTCCTGGCGCAAATTGAGTCAGACATGTCTGCGGAGGATAAGAAGCTGCTTGACACTATGGCAGAGAATGCACGGGAGATATACATTAACGGCGCAAAAGTATATCTGACTTGGGCGGAGACTCCTGAATACGTGCAGGGATTGTCCGTGTTCGTGAACAGGCTCAAGGAATATGTAGATTCACACGTTACGATTGCTGTCGTCAACAACGGCGGAAAGAAGATAAATATTATTGCCCGCAGTATGCAGGGAGTCCTGAACGTCAAAGAGTTTCTTGAACCTTACGGAGGGAGCGGACACTATCAGGCAGGAAGCGCAACCCTCACCGACAAAGACCCGAAAGAACTTCTCGACGAGATAGAGCGGAGACTCCATGACGCAATTCCGCAGATGGTGCGTGTTGAGGACATAATGACTTCACCGGTTATTGCCGTGAGTCCGGACGCTAGAGTCGATGAGGGGTACAGGACTATGCTGCGTTTCGGGCTGAAGTCATTACCGGTTGCAGACTCTCAAGGCGAGGTCGTCGGAATGATGACGCGAAAAGATCTCGACAAGGCACACCTTCACGGGCTGGACAGGGCGAAAATATCGGACTTCATGACACAGGGAATAATCAGCCTTGCGTCAGAAGCATCAATAGAAGAAGCACACCGGCTAATGGCAACATACGGATTCGAGAAAATGCCGGTGCTTGACTCTAACGGGAGGCTTGTCGGGACTCTTTCACGTGCTGACCTGCTGAAGGCGTTATATTACTCCGGACAGTCTGCAGGCGAGGACACTGAAAGGGACTCTGCGGGCTTTCTGTGGGTTGAGAACGTTGCGCATCTCATGGAGGAATCTTTCAGCCTCAAAACGCTGTCATTATTGCGGCGTGTCGGTGCTAAGGCTCATGAACTCGGCATGAAGGCGTATCTTGTCGGCGGGACTGTCCGCGATATACTGATGGGCGTATCGAATACCGATATAGATATTTCCGTTGAAGGCGATGCGGAAAAGCTCGTCATGTCATGGGATGAACCGGGATGCAAGGCCACGCTTCACGGACGCTACAAGACGGGCACAATAACTTTCCCTGACGGCGAGAAGGTTGACGTTGCTACGGCACGGCGGGAGTTCTACGAATATGCGGCGGCAGTACCGACAGTTCAGAACAGCTCACTGCGTCAGGATCTGGGGCGCAGGGATTTCACCGTAAATGCCATGTCAATATCACTGAGCGAGGATGATTGGGGGACTCTCACAGACAATTTCGGCGGGCGTGCGGATCTCAAGGACAAACAGCTGAAGATACTCCATAATTTGAGCTTCGTTGAGGATCCTTCAAGGATTCTGCGGGGCATAAGGTTAGAACAACGTCTGAACATGCACTTTGAGGACAACACATTGCGGCTTCTGAAGAGCGGCGTAAAGGGCGGATTGCTTGAGCTGCTTTCAACGACAAGGATACGTGCTGAACTTGAGCTTAATGCAAAGGAGTCATGCTTCGGAAAGATCGTAATGCGCATGAAGGATCTTAACGTATGGGCCGCGCTGTTTGCGGGAATGTCCGTCGGCACGGAGACCAGACACCGTTTGAACGTGTTGTCGCACTTCATGACGCAGATGAAACGGCACGGAATAGACTTCAAGGGCATGGAATGGCTCGCAAAGATGGCTGTAGTGTTCACGGACTCAAGGCCTGATGTGAGATTCTCCGCGATGGACAGAATGAACCTGAATCCCAACGAGCGCGAACAGCTCACCAAATGCTTCATGCAGTGGCCTAATGTCGAGAAGTTCTGTTACGGCAAGAAGAGCATCAAGAACTCCGAAGCATATACATTCTTCAAGGATTTCGGGCCGGTACCGATGGTGTACTGGCTTACGTGCCTGAAGACACGCGAATCCAGAAGGCTTATCGTTGAGCATATAGAGTTATGGATGACCTTTAAGGGAACTCTTACGGGAAAGGACTTGCAGAAGCTCGGCCTTAAAGGCAAGGCTATAGGTGATGCGCTGAACATCATAAAACTTGCGATAATTGACGGAGACATAACCACTCCCGAACAGGAAAAAGAATACGTGAACAGCAGGATCATTCCCGGAATGCTCAAATAGGTTGTTTTTGCTTTGTAATACGCATAAGAGTAAAATATCCTGAAGCAAACATTCTGCTTCAGGAGGTTTTTTATGGATATAACATATTTATTATGGCTTCAGGACTTCAGAAACGGAATCAACGATGCTCTTACACCGTTTCTTGAATGGGTTTCACTTTTCGGCGTATCGTATATAGTTCTCTTTCCCGTGTTCGTATATTGGTGCTGGGACAAGCGCAAGGGACTCATGATTCTTACGGCATGGAAGATCAGCCAGACCATTAACGCAATGGTGAAACTTACTGCCTGCGTGTATCGTCCGTGGATACGTGATGCCCGTATTATCCCTGCAGGTGATGCCATCAGGACGGCGGGCGGGTATTCGTTTCCCAGCGGTCATACTATGATGGTAACTCCCATATACGGCGGTCTTGCTCTCTGCACGCGCAAAAAGGCAGTGCGCGCATTCTGGATTCTTGCGATTCTGGTTACGATGTTCTCGCGCAACTATCTCGGAGTCCATACACCGCAGGATGTTCTCGTCGGTTTCGTTCTCGGTGCGGCCTCAATATATATCGCTGAATGGCTTTTAGGCTATATCGACAGGAATCCCAGCAAGGCCGGAATAGCTATGTTTGTGTGCGGTGCTGTCGGAATTCTTACGCTGGTTTACGTTACGTACAAGCCTTACCCTATGGACTACGTTGACGGGAAACTGCTTGTTGATCCCGTATCAATGACTATTGATGCCTGGGGTGATGCCGGGGGCTTGGCCGCGTTTGCATTGGCGTGGTATATCGAAAGACGCTGGATAAAGTTTTCTGCTACTGGCTGGAATCTCAAAGGCGTAATTCTCTGCGTAATAGGTCTTCTTGTTGTGTGCTGGATGGTAGGCAGTCTCAAGGTCATAACCAGAGATATGTTCGGTGCTCACGTCGGAAAGCTGGTATATCAGTTCGCATTCTTCCTTTTCGTGATGGTTGTGTGGCCGCTTGTGCTGAAGTTATGCAATGCCGCTAAGGAACGTTAAATCAATGAAATCACTGCATAAAAACTTTTCCCTGCTTTAGCTCCTTATTATGTCTCTTGCGGTTATTTCGGGAGGCTGCGGAGGTTCAGGAAGTTCAAGCCCTTCAAATCATGAGGAAATATTACGCTCAATGACTCTTGAAGAAAAAGTAGGACAGATATTCATCATATGCACTGAACAGCTGGACACTGCACCTGCTGTTGACGGCGTGAAGTCAGAAGACAAAAAACTTACTGCGGCAATGATTGAGACGCTGAAGAAATATCCTGCAGGAGGTTTCATAATCATGCGGAATAACATAGAGAATCCTGAACAGCTAAAGAAATTAACGGCTGACCTTAAGGCTTCGTGCAGGATTGCGCCTATTATTGCTGTTGACGAGGAAGGCGGGCGGGTTGCACGAATCGCTAATCACGGGAGCTTTGACGTGCCAAAATATGAAAGCATGGAGGCCATAGGAGACACGGGAGACCCTGAGAATGCCTACGAGGCAGCAAGCACAATCGGAGGCTACATTAAGGAATACGGCTTCACGATGGATTTTGCGCCGGTTGCTGACATAAACACCAACCCCGAAAATATCGTTATCGGCAACAGGGCATTCGGAAGCGAACCGGAACTTGTATCGCGTATGGTCAGTGCATATCTTGACGGCCTGCACTCTCAGGGAATAGCAGGGAGCATGAAGCATTTTCCCGGACATGGCGACACTCAGGCAGACACGCATTCGGGATATGTAGCAGTCTATAAGACATGGGATGAGCTGATGTCGGCGGAACTGATACCGTTTATTGACAATTTCGGTTTTGCTGACAGCGTAATGGTTGCGCACATAACGCTGAAGAACATAACGGTCGATAACCTGCCAGCAACACTCTCTAAGGAACTGATAACCGGCAGACTTCGCGGGGAACTCGGCTATAACGGTGCTGTTATCACTGATGCGCTGAATATGGGAGCGATTCATGAAAATTATTCGTCGGCTGAATCTGCGGTGCTTGCCTTTGAGGCCGGTAATGATATTCTGCTGATACCTTATGATTACCGTGAAGCATTTGATGCAGTGCTTGAGGCTGTAAGAAGCGGCAGGATTTCGGAGGAACGCCTAAACGACAGCGTGAGAAGGATTTTAGCACTGAAGAATATTTAACGAAATTGCGCAAGAAGTCTCCCGCCTCTATAGGCGGTGAGATGAATTGCGCTTACTTATTTTAGTTTTCTTGGTTGTGATATAATCCAGTCGTAATTATTATATAGTCTGTAATAACATGAACTTAGATACTAATAATCATTCAGTATTTTTGCTATATTATCATCTCGTTTTGGTCGTGAAGTATCGTCGTAGT
>CAJOES010000124.1:0-5117 GCA_905233455.1 uncultured Synergistales bacterium
CCTACAGGAACAGATTACCCGGAACACTGAAAAAATACAGCAGGAGGCTGAACATCGAACAGAGAAGGATACAGCTATTCATGATGCGCTTGACTTGCATGATGAGGCTATCAATCTCCGTAAAGAAGAAATAGAAGCTGAAGCACTGGCTCGTATAAAAGGCGATGAAGGACTTGCTCGTCAGGCTTATGCAAACGCGGAAGCAAACTTGCATATAGCTCTAAATATGCAAGACCTGAATGCTAGGCGCAAAGCTGACTTGTTGAATGAAGAACAAGAACGCATAGCACATGATGCTAACCTTCAAGGACAAGCCGACTCTAACGCGACTGCAAACCTTGAACTTGCAGCTAGTCTTTCTCATGAGGCCGAAGAACGCAGGAAGGTCAACGAGGCTCTTAATGCTGAGATAAACCAGCGCACAGAACATGACTCTCAGCAGGACGCGGAGCTTTCACAGCAGGAGAGCGAACTATCGCAGGAGAGACAGATTCGTGAGGAACAGGATGAAGGGCTACAGCATCAGTCTGACTCCAATGCAGAGGCCAGTATTCAAACAGCCTTAACTTTGCAGGAAGTCAACGCGAGGCGTAAAGCAGACCTAACCCGTGAGGAACAGGCCAGAATAGCGGGAGATATTGCCCTAAAAGAGCAAATCGACAGAACCGCAGAGGCCAGCTTAGAAAATGCATTAGGCATTCAGCAGGAGGCCAAACAACGCCGTAAATCAGACGAGCGCATTGAAGCCCTCCGAGATGAGACAGGCCGCCGGATTGAAATTGATGCGTATCACCAGTTGCAGATTGACGAGGCAATACATGCAATCCTGCAAAACTCACTTGCGCTGAGTGAAGCCTTAGCCAGAAGAAGGGCAATCCTGATTCGTGAGGAACAATCCCGCACGGAAGAGGACGCAAACCTTCAGGTACAGGCAAACACTAATGCTGAGGCAATTATGCGGAACTCCCTGAACATTCAGCAGGAAGCCCAACAACGCAGAAAGCTCTTAGACCGCATAGCTGAGGAGGCTCAGGAGCGCGAACGTCAGATACAGAGTGTGCGCTCAGAAATCGGCGAAATCTATGAAATGCCATTATCGGGGCTTCGTGATGAACTTGCGGAAATTCAGAAGCAAACTGACACGAACGCTGAGGCTAATATGCACACGGCTCTTAATAGTCATGACGCATTAGCTCGACATGCAGCAGCGTTGATACAAGAGACACAGAGCCGAGTTGCAGAAGATGTCGCAACACAGAAACAGGTTGATGCGAACGCAGAAGGGATTCTGCAAAACGCCTTAACCCTTAACGAGGCATTCAGCAGATACAGAGAAGCTCTGACTCAGGAAGCCCATGCACGTGTTGGTGAAGACGTGAACATTCAGGCACAGGCCGACAGCAACGCAGTAGCCACACTTGAGCTTGCCATGAATCTTTCAGCCGAAGCTGAAAAACGCCGTGCGCTTGGACAAGCAATAGCAGGTATCAAGTCGCCGGTTGATTGGAGCAAAGCCGAGAGTCTGGCAATTCCTGAACCTCGCTGTGCAATAGTGAACTTCACGGGGATTACGTCAATGCCTACGAGCAAAACGGTAGACATTCCCGCAATGATGGAGTTCTGGGACAGGCAGGGTAACTACTTCAAGAAGAATATTCTGTGTAGTGCGCAGGGCAGCTCATCACTAGGCTACGTGAAGAAGAATGTAAAAGTTGACCTGCTGAATGAAGACGGTTCAGAGTTTGATCTCAAGATAGGAAATTGGGTAGCACAGGACGGTTTTCACCTGAAGGCATATTACACAGATTTCTTCAGAGGCGTAGCAGTAACAAGCTATAAATTCTGGGACGAAATCATGAGGTATAACGGTCTCGACAAGGACAGACCCTACAAGAAAGTCATGATAGACAGTTCGGCCATCAGTACCAGCGGGACAAGCCTGAATAATCCTGATGATATGACCTTGCAGCTTGACACAGGTGCATTATGTCATCCCGACGGCTTCCCCTGCATTGTCTACCTGAACGGCACGTTTTACGGAGTGTATTCATGGCAGATAAAGAAGCAGCGTAAGAATTACCGCATGGACAAGAGCACAGTTGAACATATACACCTTGACGGCAGCCTGTACACACAGTACTTCTGGAACGGTGTAATCAACTGGACAACGTTCGAGATACGTAACCCGAACAAGCTCTATTGCATGGACGGAAAGAAGTATGACGGCGATGCTCCCAAAGAGTTAATTGATGAGACCTCAGAGAAATACGACCCAGACAACAAGGATCATGTGAGGAGTGCGAAGGTCAAGCGATACATTCAGGCGTTCGTTGCGAATTTTGGAGAGCTGAAGCAGTTGTACACAACTTATCGAGCCAACCCCAACGATGAAACGCTTGCGGCTGTTAAGGCCAAGTATGAAGAACTGTTTGACTGGGAAAATCAGCGCGACTACCTGATATTTAGCGATGTAATCAAGAACTCTGACGGTTTCGGGAAAAATTGGCAGTGGACTACCTATGACGGCGTGAAGTGGTACGTAAATGCGTATGACCTTGATATGTCTTATGGCGGGCACTGGCAGGGTATACAGATAACTCCGCCGCTGACAAACCACATAACGACAAGCACAGCCCTTCCTACGTACTATGTTGCGTTGCTGTATAAGGATGAGCTGGAGGCCAGATACAGAGAGCTGCGAGACGCTGGCATAATCAGTGTCAATAACATACTCTCAAAGCTGGTTGATTGGACAGCAAGAATTGGGGTCGGTAATTACGAGCTTGAATACGAACGCTGGCCTAACAGCCCGTGCATTCTGAACTACACCGACAGCATTTACCGCGTCAAACGATGGCTTGAAGTCGAGATTACGAACATGGATAAGGTCTACAGGTACATTCCTGATGCTGAAGAACCTGTGATTGATGACTCAGAAATTTCTGAAACTCAAGCTCGCGCAGAACAAGATGCGGGGATTCTGAAGCAAATAGCCTCACTTGCTGAAGCCGATATGCGAAGCGAACTGAATCACGCTCTCCTTAACGCCGAACGCAGGCACGAGGAAGCACAGGAGCGTGAGATTCGGGATGAACAGGACGCAGGGCTTCAAGCCCAAATGAATCAGCTTGCAGAAGCGAATATGTGGCTTGCAGTACGTGAACATGAAACACGGCAGAAAATTAAGGAAGTATCTAAATCAATATCAGGAAGTTCAGGCGTTGCATCAGATTCAGAAGTCGATGAAATGCTTGACGAAATTTATAACCCATGATGTTAATCGTGGTGCGCAACACGTTTTGACATAGATAATCTTTTGTTTTAGGAGGTATAGTTATGGCTTACGACAATAACGATCTTGTTACCGTAATGCAGCTCAAGAAGAGTGCACAGAAAGCCTCAGACAAAGCAGCAGCCCTTGAGGAAAAGATCAGCAATGCTCTCACAAGTGTGTACAAAATCAAGGGTTCACTTGCATTTGCTTCACTGACCAGCGAGCTGCTTATCAAGGCGAACGAGGGTAATGTGTACAACATCACGGATGCATTCACGACAACCGCAAACTTCATCGAAGGTGCAGGGAAGGTACACACAGCCGGATCGAATGTTGTGGTAGTGGAGGATACGGCGGCGGTCTATACCGAGACAGCAGATACCAGTGTGGATACTGGGAAAACGTATTACGAGTACCGCAACGGCGGATATGCAGTAGTAACACCTGAAGGTGAAGAAGACCCGTCAGAAGCAGGCTGGTATGAAGAGACGACTCCTGCAACGTACAAGTTTGACGTACATGCTGGAGACCTTTCAAACCTTCAGACGCTTGCAGTTCCAGCCGCAGCAGGCAACGTTGCATTGCTTGATGCTAACGGTCAGGTAACGGACAGCACTGTGGCAATCGCAACTGACGCAGAAGTAAACGAAATGCTGGACGAAGTCTGGGCATAAGGAACGCGACCTTAAAGAGGGCGGAGCTTAACGGCTCCGTCTTTTTTATGGAGGAGGTGGCTCTGTGGCTTATGACAACAACAGCTTAACCACCGTTAGGCAGCTCAAGGGTTCGGCAGAAAAGGCTAAAGCAGAATCAGATGCTTTGAGGCTTGCTCAATCTGTGCTTGATGCCCGAATGGATGCACAGGTAACGGCTTCAACCGATGCAGACGCAGATTATGCAGCAGAAGTTGTAGATGGTCGTGTAGACATATGGGCAAATGAGCAGGCTAGTTTAGGTGGGAACATTCGCGGCGGGCAGAGCCGAATTTCAGATGCACTTAATCAAGCACAGACGCTTTTGCAGGGACAGATAGATGCGCTGACAGAGGCACGTATGGAAAATACCCTGAATATAGCGGATGCAAACGAAACCCGCCGCCGTGAGCTTGCTAAGGAAGAGGAATACCGCACTAGCGATGATGATTCATTGCAGAGACAAATCAATGCATTATCAGAAGCAGTGCTGGGAATACTGGCAACAATCTCGGAGAACCGAGAAAGATTAGGAGGAATATAAATATGGCAGAAACAGCACATACTGCGTGGTATCGTCAGGGTACTGTGTCAGTAACAAACGGTAGCACTAAGGTATCAGGCAACGGCACAAAATTTCTGACAGCGGGGATCAATCCCGGAGCGGCGTTCAGAATAGATGCCAGAGGGGACTATGCGTGTGAAGTAGCGTCAGTAGTGAGCGACACCGAGATACAGTTAGTGAAGCCATACTACGGGCAGAGCGCAAGCGGACAGACCTATTCAATCGACCGTAACCATCAGTCAACGTTACCGGCAGACCTTTCGGCAAGGCTGGCAAGGGCGATGGGCAACTGGGAAGCTCGTTACGACCTTGACATGCAGACAATAACGGGCGAGAGCGCATACGAGGCGGCGAAGAGACTCGGTAAGACAAGCGCAGCAACAGAGGCGGCATGGATTGATGAAGTCAAGGGTGGAACAGAATACACCAGCTATAAGAATGCCCTTGCAGCATTGACAGCAAACGAGGCCGGAAATCACAATGCGCAGTTCTTTGACAAGAATCTTGGTGTGTTCAGTGATGCAATTTCGGCGAAGATTCGTGACGGTTCTTTTGAAGGCATTTATCCCCGCTGTCAGAAATTTCG
>CAJOES010000124.1:5155-8825 GCA_905233455.1 uncultured Synergistales bacterium
CAGAATAAGGTTCATGGATTTGGACTACTATCTGCGTTGCGGAGACAGTGACTTTACGGCGCACCATGTTGTAGCAGTTCCAGATGCTCCTATGTTCAGCGCACATATGAACGCAACGAATACGACAGAAGGCGGCTATGTCGGCTCAAAGATGCGGACAGTGTATCTGCGCCGGGCGGAAGCAATATTCAAGGCTTGCTTTGGAGAGAACCACGTACTGAAGCACCGCGAGTATCTTGTGAATGCGGTAGCGGATGGTAGACCGTCAGCCGGAGCGTGGTGCGACAGCTATGTAGAGCTAATGGACGAGCGCATGGTGTACGGTTCATGCATATTCGACAGCGCGAGTACAGACGGCGGAGACACAGTCCCGAACAGGTACAGCGTAAGCCACATGCAGCTTGCAGGCTTCAGGCACAATAAGGCATTGGTCAGTAATCGTCAGTGGTACTGGCTCAGAAACGTCGTTTCGCCTGCGTATTTTGCTCATGTCCACGTTATTGGCGCTTGCCACTCTAGTAATGCTTCTAATGTCCACGGTGTGCGTCCCGCTGCCCTTATCTACTAAAATCAGTAAATCACGCGGGGCTTGTCCCCGCGTTTTTACGGTTGACAAGTATAAGGCAGCGTTGTAGCCTGTTGTAAAATTTTCCCGCCGCTTGCGGCGGTCGCGCTATATAGGATTTTTAGGAGGTTTAAGGTTTGTCGAATATTCCGAAGAGTAAACGTGCAGAATCGAAACTCGAAGCTCTGCACCGTGCTTATGAGTTACGTCGGAAAATCACAGCAGAACTTATGGCCACTTTTGGATACAGCCAGAAAAAGCTGGAAGCACACGTACAAAAGATGACTTCCTACGTTGCAGACCCCGAAGAGCGCGAGAAAATGAGTAAGGCCATTCGTGAACTTGAAGACGGTTTTGACTCATGGTTCATCCGGCGGGAACGGGACAGAGTGGCTGATTTTTGTCAGGGCATAACAGAGCATCTGAGAGCAGCAAATACAATCTGGCCGACATACATGAGCGAGTTTCAGGAACGGCGGTTAGAGATGGATCGCGCACTCATATGCTGCAACAAGTTACAGGATGAATTGCAGTATATAGCCGAGACTTTGCCCGCAGACAAGAACAAGTACATGAACATAGTGCTTGAAGTCCAAGCTGTTTTTGATATGATTAAAGCACTAAGACAAGCTGACAATCGCTTTCTGAAGAATATTAAACAGTAAGCGTAGTCAATAAATTTAGGGTGTTTCTTGTTGGTCGTTTCGCCTGCGTATTTCGCTAATGTCAACAATAATGGCAATTGTAACTACAATAATGCTTCGAATGTCAACGGTGTGCGTCCGGATTCACTACCCACATAATTATTGGACTTGATTCCATTTGTGGGTGAAGGGAAGGAAGAGACATCCTTTCCGCCTCAGAGCGGATAAATGCCAATCGCCACGCTGTTAGTTACGACTAATACAGCTATAGGGCGGTTTTTCTTTATGGACGAAAATATTTTTCTTGATGCAAACGTAATCTACGATGCAGGGACAAAGGCAATGAATGGTAGCAAGTTCAAGTATGCCACTCAGTTGTTCGAGATGAATCACCTGCTTTACACGGCCAGATGGCACGTACACACCTACAAATGGTAGCAGATTCTTGATCCGAGAGCGCGGAAAACCCAGATACATTACCAGTAACTCAATGGCAGATAAAACCGTCAATCACATAATCTGTGATGGCATTCTTACTCCTGCCCTGAACAAGTACTTGATTTATGACAACGGTGCTTCACAGAAGGGCAAGGGCGTAGATTTTCACCGCAGACGGTTTGAGGCACACCTGCACCAGTACTTCATGAGGCACAGGACAAATGAAGGCTACATTCTGCTAGGTGATTTCAGTGGTTATTACGCGAATATTCCGCACAGTAAATGCAGCGAGGTTTTGGTGCAATTCCTCTCGCGCTCTGTAAGCAATCCTGCCGAATTGAGATATACACTTGGCCTGATAGCAAGGATATTCAAGACATTCCGAATAGACGTGAGCAGGTTCTCGAACGCTGAGATACAGGCCATGATGAACGGCAAGGTTGACCCTATGCTGAACCTCAACGCAGCTCCTGCGATGATGACAGGGCAGAAGTTCCTTGAGAAGGGCGTAGACATTGGCAACCAGATTTCACAGAACATTGGTTTGATTTACCCTTACCGCTTCGATAATTTTGCTAAGGTTGTTGCTGGTATTGAAGGTTACGGCAGGTACACGGATGATTTCTATGCAATCTCAGACAGCCGCGAGGAATTGCTGGGGTTACTTGATGATCTGAGGATAATAGCTCAAGAGTTCGGAATAATTCTCAACGAGCGTAAGACGCGGATTGTAAAGCTCTCCGGCTTTTATCGGCACTTGCAAAATGGGTACAGTCTCACTGAAACAGGACGGGTGATTCGGAAAATCAACCCTAAGAGCATAACCCGCGAGCGGAGAAAGCTGAAGGCATATAAGAGACTGCTCGATGCAGGAAAGATTACGTATGAGGAGATAGAAAATATTTTCAAGAGCTGGCTGGGCGGCAACTACAAGCGTATGTCGCACCGGCAAATCTACAATATGACAGACCTGTATATCAGGCTATTTAGGAGGAAACCAAGATGGCAAAAGGGACATTCACGGTTACGCTGGCTGATGGAACACAGCTCGGCGGATTGGAACTGAACGGCAACAACTTCTTCAGCAAGAAGGAAGTAACAGAAGAGACGTTCAGAGGCAAGCTGTCAAAGGTAACAATTACCGGCGATGCAGAGGCAGATGAGGCAGGACTTATCGGAGAGCATGAGCACATGGAGCTTGTGCAGATTGCGCATTACACACAGGCAACTCACGGCATGACTGACGGGTATTACTTCGTGCTGAGAGACATTCCCGTTGAAGAGCAGGAAAAGCGTCAGCTTCGCGCAGATGTCGATTACGCGATAATGCTGGGCGGAGCTAGTTTCTAGGAGGTGAGAGCAATGTTCGAGAAAATCAAGAAGTACTACGAGCAGGGACTTTGGGACGAAAACAGAGTCCGCGAGGCACACGCAAAAGGTTTCATCACGCCGGAGCAGTTCAAGGAGATAACGGGAAAAGGTTTGCTCGGAGAGTAATTCGGGCAATTATCGCGGGGAAGCTGGAAACGGTTTCCCCGCTTTTTTGTGCTTTAATGGAGGCGTAAATATGGCAACTGATACACAGAATTTCAAGGTCTCAGAGTTTGCCTGCCATTGCGGATGCGGCTACAACGTTATTGACCAGCGCGTTATCAACATGGCACAGACAATACGTGAGGCTCTCGGTGTTCCTGTTCATGTCAATTCTGGGTGCAGATGGCAGATGTGAGAAAAGGAATGCTGCTGTCGGCGGGGTCAAAGGTTCAAAGCACACCAAAGGCAAAGCGGCTGACTTGTCTTGCAGTCTTGGAGCAGCAAAAATGTTTGAAACAGTCAAAAAACTTCATGCGGAAGGCAAGCTCCCAGACTTGGA
Organism: uncultured Synergistales bacterium; assembly: GCA_905233455.1. Classification (GTDB taxonomy): domain Bacteria; phylum Synergistota; class Synergistia; order Synergistales; family Aminobacteriaceae; genus JAFUXM01. Next base: position 8,676 of record CAJOES010000124.1, read on the forward strand.
TTACTGTATAAGATACAAGACGTTCATACATATAGACTGCGGAGGGAAAAGAAAATCTCTCTGGGAAATTAGGGCTTAGAGGTGATTGCTGATGTTCGATAAATTCAAGGGAATTGTTAATGATGTGATAGAGCAAGTTGTTTGGGCTGA
>CAJOES010000125.1 GCA_905233455.1 uncultured Synergistales bacterium
GTGCCGAGCAATATGCCGGTGAAAGAAGCGGTTAAAGAATGGAACAGACGCGCAAAATCCTGAACTCGGGCTACAGTCATCACGGGGCATCAAGGCTAAAACCTTCAATGCTCAAATGGCAGGCCACAAGCAAATCGCCCCATGAAGACATAAGCGAAAATCTTGCGTTACTGCGATCACGCTCCCGTGATCTTTATGCAGGCTCGCCGTTAGGGCGCGGAGCAGTTGACAGGATAGTGCTTAATGCAATAGGTTCAGGACTGAAGCTGAATGTCCGTATTGACCCTGACATGTTAGGGATGTCAGAGGATAAAGCGGCTGACTGGGCAACAAGGGTAGAGGCAGAATTTGACTGGTGGGCAAGCAGTAAGGACTGTGATTACTCACGCATGATGAATTTCTATGAACTTCAGGTGCTTGCGTTCCGGTCAGTATTGATTGACGGTGAATGCCTTGCGTTGATGCCAGACAGTGAAAACAGCGAGGCCGTCTATCCTTTGAGCGTAATGCTGTTGGAGGCTGAGAGGCTTTCGGATCCTTTGCGGCGACCTTCAGGGAAGATGATAGATGAAGGGGTAGAGCTAGATGCAGGAGGGAAGCCGTGTGCGTACTGGATAGCGAACCGGAATCCAGAGCAGGAATTGATGAATCAGCCGCGTTTGGAGTATCACCGTGTAAAGCTGTTCGGGTATAAGTCTGGTCGACGCAACATACTACATTTAATGCTATCAGAGAGGATCGGACAGCACCGGGGAGTACCGTTGCTTGCGCCCGTGATAGAACCGTTGAAACAGTTGACGCGCTACACGGATGCTGAATTGATGGCGGCAGTAGTGTCTGGAATGTACTCTATATTCTTTGAGCACACTCCCCGTGAAGACGGCTCATACGGTGAGGAGGATTACGCGAGCGATTCAGGTATGGGAGGCATACCGGGTCTTGAAGATATAACGCAGGAACAAATGTACGGTCTGATCATGGATTTGCCGGAAGGTGTAAAGCCTGTAGGAGTTTCACCGGGTAGGCCGAATCAGAATTTTAGTATGTTTGTGGAAAATCTCGTAAAGCAAGTTGGAGGTGCATTAGGGATTCCGGCAGAACTGTTATTCATGCAGTTTACTGCGAGCTATTCAGCATCAAGGGGTGCACTGCTTGAAGCATGGAAGTTATTCCGTTTCTGGCGTTCATGGTTTGCAGCGAATTTCTGCCAGATGATATATGAGGAATGGCTGACAGAAGCTGTGCTATCAGGAAGGGTTAATGCTCCGGGATACTTTGATGACCCATTCAAGCAGAAGGCTTATGCATGGGCTGAATGGGTAGGTCCTGCGCAGGGGCAGTTGAATCCGTTGCAGGAAGTGAACGCGTCAATAGCGAAGATAGGTGCAAATCTCTCAACATATCAGAGGGAAGCAGGAGAATTAACGGGAGAAGACTGGGATTTAATCATGAAGCAGAGGCAGAGAGAAGACAAGATAATCAAGGAGGGATTGAATGTATCAGATACAGAACAAGACCGAAACGAGCTGTGAGATACTGCTGTATTCGCTGATAGCTCACGGTTATACGGCAATGAATATCATAGAGCAGCTAAAAGAAGCAAAGAACCTCACGCACATAACCCTGCGGATAAATTCAGACGGCGGAGACGTGTTTGAGGCACTTGCGATCTATAACTACCTGAAAGGATTAGACGCAGATATTACGGTAATGATTGACGGTTTAGCGGCATCGGCGGCAACGATCGTAGCGTGTGCCGGGCGAGTGATCATGCCATCGAATGCGCAAATGATGATCCATAATCCTTTTGGTATGGTGCAGGGCGACAGTGAAGAATTGCGGGCAATGGCGGATGTACTCGACAAGGTGAAAGCGTCAATAATCGCAGTATACACGGCTAAGACGGGTAAGAGTTCCGATGAAATATCGGCGTTAATGGATTCTGAATCATGGCTTAGCGCGGATGAGGCATTAGCGTTGGGGCTGTGCGATGAGGTCATTGCAGAGGAGCATAAAGCTGACCCCGAAACCCCTTCAGGCAGTGTTGAAGTGCTTGACGCAGTGAAGGCGGAGCGTGAAAGGTTGCAGGAACTTGGTGCCTTGATGACACCTGAAAGGAAGGGAATAATCATGAAGGCCAAGTATGAGACATTCCAGAGCGCGAAAGATATAGCATTAGAGTTACTGAAGATACAGTCGCGGCGAGATGACAGCAGGGAGCTTGACGGGATAACAGCCCTGACGGCGAAAATTGCGGACGATAATATTCGTTCAGTAGCAGAGATAATCAACCGGAAGAGAGGTTATGACAATGGCAGACAGTGAGAGCACAGAATACAAGGTACAGTTAGTGCAGACAGAGGATATCCCAGCACCGGATGAACTTATTGCAGGGGATTATTCGGCGGATAAGATAAAGATTGCGGCGGCAGGAGAGTATAAGCGCGGAACTCTGCTTATGTCTGGCGAATCGGGATTTGTGAATGCGACGTCAAGCGGGGTATCAGGAGCAGAGTTGTGCATACTGTGCGATGATATTACAGTGCCAGCGGACAGTTACGTTGAAGCGGCAGGATATTTCGGCGGTACATTTAAGGGATCAAGCATAATCATTCCGTATGAAGGCGACGAAGATGATCATGCTGATCTGATAGAGGGATTGAGGGCGAAGTTACGCAGTCAGGGAATATATATAGTATAGTGAGCGATTGCTGGTTGGAAAATAAAAACATGCTAAAATAGCAAAGCTCCTTTTTACTTTTTTTTACAGATAAGGCACTTGCAGTAATGTAGGTGACTTTTTTTATATTCAGGAGATGATTAAGAATATGACAGATTACTATGCACCGAAATTTTTACGCGGGGTAATTCAGAAGGTATTACCCTTGCGAATGTTTTTCAGGACAAAATTTTTCACCGACACCGTAACCTACACAACAGAAACCGTTAGCTTTGAGTTTGCGCAGGACAAGCGTGGGTTATTGCCGTATGCGAATCCGAGACGGCCCGCGCCTGCAGTAGACAGAGAAGGCTACCAGCTTAAGACGTTTACGCCTCCGTTAGTGTCCGGGTCAAGGACAATCACGCCTGATACAGCCTCAATGAAGGAACTTGGGGAATTGGAGTGGAATAGCGGAGTGAGTCCCGATGAGAGAGCCGCCCGTATAGCCGCAAATGACTTGATGCAGTTGCAGGATAGGTTATTTCGCCGTGAGGAATATATGTGTGCCCGGGTAAAGCAGGACGGAATACTAGAATTGCCTCATGAGACGGTAAATTACGGCTTCACGAACATAGAGAACACCACGAACGCAAATAAATGGAATGCAAATTATGACCTGATAGGCAAACTGAGGTCGAAGAGCGTTGCATTGCGCAAGGACGGGACTAACCCTGATATGCTGATACTTGGAACAGACGCGGCAACAGCATTCATGAACAACACTGGGATAAAGGATGCGTTACTGCATCAGGCGGGTTATCTGATTGAACCTCATGATGAAGACTATAACGGTGCTCATTTCGTGTGCAGACTGAGGGTGCCGGGACTGTATCTTGATGTGTATGAATACGACGAGTATTACTATGATGAAGCTACAGCAACAACCCTTCCAGTAATGGATCCGGGCACAGCGATACTCCAGAGTTCGCAAGAGCGCAACTATATGCTTTTCGGTGCTGTGAACTACGTAGAGAACAGATCACACGTAACGGCAGTAGGTGAGTACATACCGCGCACAATCTGGAAAGAAGACCCTTCAGCGCAGATACTGATAGTTGAATCGCGCCCGCTTCCGATGCCCCGCGATGTAGAGTCATGGTGCGTAATGAAGAATGTAGCATAACTGCCCTGTATTCAGAACCGTATGATTTCTCGCTGAGCGTTCATGATGATATAGATACATTCATGAACCTGAAAGAATTTGCAGCCATACATGAAATAGACAGCAAGAAACTTCCCGGCATAATCACTCTGGACAGCAAGAATACTATTCAGCAAGACGGAACATATACGCGGGGACTAGTGCTATGGATACAGGATTCATATGTGAGTCGGGCTGAACCGGGTATGCAGGTGCGCATAGACGGTAGCACATACGTTATCGGTAATGCGCGTCTGATACAGGGAGAAATGTGGCGAATAGAGCTAGTTATAGCAGATGGTTGAGCTTAAGGTAGATATAAAAGGTTTTGAACGAGCTGCCAAGCTGATAGCTCATATACCCGGTGCGGTGGCAAAAGCGCGCAAATATGCAGTGTCGAAAGCATTAACGGCCGTTAGAGCAACGGCAGTAGACCGGACGACAGAAGAATATTATGTGAAGGGCAAAGAAATACGATCAAGCATAATGATGCAAAGGGCTCAGGACAATGCGCGAATGATCATACGTGGAAAAAGATTATTGATATCGCACTACATAATGAGTCCGAAAGCCCCCCCGAAACGCGGCAGATATAATCTTATGGGAGCGGTGAAACGTGCAGGTGGGTTAAAGCCTCTGGGTGATAGAGCCTTCCTGATGCGCACACGGACAGGGAAGAAATATGCCCCAATGAGGCGCAAAGGACGTTCACGGCTTCCGGTTGAGCCGATAATGGCACCGGCAATTCCGCAGATTATAGGAGATAATGATATGACCGTAGAAGCGATGACTAAAGCCGCTCAGGAGGCCATGACGCAAGAGTTTCAGAGGCAGGCAATGAGAATATTAGGAGTGATCAGATGACAGAGTTAGAACTAATTGACGCATTAGCCGCAAAACTTGAAGAGATATTTGAGGGCATAACGATAAAAGGCAAAGATGATGTATTGCGGCCTGTGAGGGTATTCAAGCAGTACATACCGCAGGGA
>CAJOES010000126.1 GCA_905233455.1 uncultured Synergistales bacterium
GCGGGACAGAGAGTGCCGCAAATGCCGTTGCCGCAAAAATATCACAGAATGGCATTGCTGATGTTGCAGTGTATGATGTCTCGAAGACCCATGTCAGCGAACTCATAGCAGAAGCATTCCGATGCAGTCATATAGTCCTTGCCTCAATCACATACAACATGGGAATTTTCACGCCGATGAAAAACTTTCTGCTTGATCTGGAGGCACATAACCTGCAGAACCGTACATTTGCATTCGTCGAAAACGGGAGCTGGTCGCCTGTATCCGGAAAGCTGATGAAAGAGATCATTGACCGCCTGCCGAATTCAAGCGTTGTAGGGCAGACAGTAACAATCAAGTCATCACCTGCCGCAAAAGATTCTTCGGCATTGAATGCGCTTGCTGATGCCGTGTCGTCTTCCGTGCTGAATGCTCCTGCGGCTGCTCCGGCTGCTGAAGTTCCTGCCGCAAAGAAGTGGGTATGCAAGATATGCGGTTATGTCTATGAGGGCGATAAAGTGCCAGATGACTACAAATGCCCTGTCTGCGGTGCTGGCGCGAGTTTCTTTGAACTGAGATAACCCCCCTTTAATCCCCCCTAAGTTATGGGGACTATGGGGGTAAAAAAAATCCGGCCTCCCTGCAAAAGAGAGACCGGAATATTTTTCACTTCACTACTATTCTTCTTTTCCCCATTCAGTGCCCTTGAAGGCTTCAGCAAACGGGTTGTATTCGAGCATCTCTCCGTCATCCTCATAACCTGCGGACTCTTTGAGAGTGCGTGAACGTGATTTGCCCTTGCGCTCCCTGCGTTCACCCTTCTCCGGACGTTCTCCCTTCTGCTCCTGCCTTCTGGGTTCGCGTTCCTCTCTGGGCTGTACAGGCTCCGGTTCCGGCTCAGGCTCTAAGGCACTAAGCGACAGCCTCATTCTGCGCTGTTCCGGGTTGACCTCAAGGACTCTGGCTGTAACTTCCTGGCCTTCAGCAAGTACATCACCGGGCTTCTCGACGCGTTTGCGGCTCAGCTGGGAGATATGGATTAATGCCTCCACTCCCTCTTCAACCTCAACGAATGCGCCGAAGTCTGCAAGCCTCACTACCTTTACGTTAATGTCCTGTCCGGGCAGGTAGCGTTTCTCTATGTCGCTCCACGGGTCATGAAGCTGCTTGCACCCAAGGCTGATGCGGCGTTTCTCCGTGTCAACCTCAAGCACGATGGCTTCAACCTCCTGGCCTCTCTTGAGGACATCACGTGGCTTCTTGATCCTTGCCCAGCTTATGTCGCCAACATGCACCAAGCCTTCAATGCCCGGCTCAATCTCCACGAATGCACCGAACTCTGTAAGGTTCGTTACTGCACCCTTCACTACGTCGCCCTTGTGTATGCGCTCGCTGACGGTGTCCCAAGGATCTCCGGATACCTGCTTTATGCTGAGGGATATTCTGTCCTTTTCGCGGTCAATCCCTACAACCTTAACCGTAACCTTGTCGCCTTTCTTGAACATGTCGCGGATCTTCACATTGCGTTTCCACGTAAGCTCCGTAACGTGTACAAGACCATCAAGCTCGCCGAGATTCACGAACACGCCGAAATCTGTAAGGCTTGATACTTCTCCTTCAAGAACGTCGCCCTCGTGAACTCTCTCATAGAACTTGGCCTTGCGCTCTGCCTCTGCCTCTTCAAGAAGCTCCCTGCGCGAGAACACTAACCTGTGCTTGCGTCTGTCATGGTCAAGTACTTTAACCTTTACGTTCTGGCCGACGAAATTTGACGGATTAGCACCTTTACCGGCAAGAGTGAGATGCGATACCGGTATGAATCCTTCAAGCCCGCAGAACTCGACCATGAGTCCGCCTTTAACCCTGCTGACTCCGCGAACCTGCACTATAGGACTCTCCGCGATCTTCTCTTCAAGCTCCTTCCATCTTCTGTCGAACTCAAGCCTCCAGCGTGAAAGCAGTAACTGTGCTTCATCGCCGTCCCTGATGCTGACGACTTCAACCTCTATCGAGTCTCCCGCTTTGGGATTAGGCTCGGTTTCAATCAGCGAATGATTCGTGTACTCCTTCACCGGCAGTACTCCCTCACACTTGAAGCCGACATCGACAAGCCAGCCTGTATCATTCCTGCCAACTACAGTACCGGTAACTATACTGCCCTTGTGCAGTCTTCCGTTGTTCTCCGACTGTTCAAGAAGCTCCTGCATTGTTTCAGGCTCATGCTTCTCTTCAGCCTGTGCTGATGCTTCCGGTGCCGGTGTTACTTCCGGTGTTGCTTCTTCGTTGCGCTCAATAATTTCCTGCTGATCCATAAGTGAATCAAAACCCCCTGTATGCCGCAATATAATTTCTTACTTTTATGATAAGCCATTCAGGAGTACTAGCTCCTGCAGCAATACCAACAGTTTTCTTGTCTTTCAACCATTCAATATTTGCTTCTAATTCTTTTTCGTCCTCAACCCAAAGGACATTAACGCCTTCTGATATTATTATGTCCCTAAGTTTACCGGTGTTTGCGCTGGATTTTCCGCCTATAAGCACAACGCCGTCTGTATTATTATCACGCACTAACGCCCGAACTGACTCCTGGCGTTCTGCCGTAGCCTTGCAGATTGTGTTGCATATGTGAAGCTGTGATGCCTTCCGCACAAGAATTCCTGCAACACGCGATAATCTTTCTTCCCTCTGCGTAGTCTGTGAGATGAGAGCTATTCTGTTGCGGCGGGTAATTCCTTCTGCTTCATGCTCATCTGCAACAACTTCAACTTCAGAAGGTTTTGCCGCATGTCCCATTATGCCGCGTATCTCCGGGTGATTCCTGTCGCCGAGAAGCACAACATGATAGCCTTTACCCGAAAGTTCTGCCGCCATATCCTGAGCCTTGTGCACAAACGGGCAGGTCATGTCCTCAACCTGAACGCCGCGAGCTTTGAGCCGTTCAATCACTTCAAGCGGTTCACCGTGCGCACGTATCAGGACTTTAGCCCCTGAAGGTATCATGCCGTCATTGTCCGCAACCCTGAGTCCCATAGCTTCAAGCCGTGAAACTTCCTGTGGGTTGTGTATGGGAAGACCTATAGTCCAGACTTCATGATTATGCTTCAAGGCTTCCTCTATGGCATCAACTGCACGCTTGACCCCGAAACAGAATCCGGCGTGTTCTGCCATGACTATCATTCTTGTGTGTCTCCGTTTATGTGATTTAGTGATGCCGTGATGATCTCTTCCTCATGACTGCCTTCTGACATCTCAAACCATATTGCAGGCTCAAACTTCTTGAACCATGTCTGCTGTCTCCGGCAGAATGCTTTTGTGCGTGATATTGCGCCTTCAAGTGCCGCATCAAGCGTGATTTTCCCTCTGTGGCAGTCGATAAGCTCCCTGTAGCCGAGTCCCTTCAGGGGTATGTGCCGTTCATCATAGCCGTGCTCAAGAAGCCAGCCGACTTCCTCAACGAACCCCTGCGAAAATTCCTGCTCTAACCGTATCTCTATGCGGTCAAACAGTTCCTCGCGCGAACGGGACAGCCCTATATACAGCACATCAAAGCCGTAATCCCTCTTTGCGCCCTCACTGTAAACCTGCGACGGGGCTTTGCCGGTGAGATCCCATATCTCAAGCGCACGTGTTACCCTCTGAACATCATTCTTGTGGAGCTTCTCCGCAGTCGACGGGTCAACTTCAGCCAGCCTCATGTGCAGGAGTTCAGCCCCCTGAGAGTTAGCGAGAGCCTCATACTTTCCGCGCACGTCATCATCTGAGGGCAGTTCTGCATTCAGGGACGCATGAAACAGCGCATTGTAGTAGAAAGGCGTGCCTCCAACGAACAGCGGAAGTTTTCCCCGTGCTAATATCCTTGAGGCTGCTTGTGATGACCTCTCTGCGAAATCTGATACCGTAAACTTTTCATCTGGATCTGCTATGTCTATCATGTGGTGGGGTATCTCATGCCGGAGTGAGGGAGATATTTTATCCGTCCCTATATCCATATAGCGGTAAACCTGCCGTGAATCCACCGAAATTATTTCGGCGTTCAATCTTTCCGCTATTGTTATGCTTAGTGCTGTTTTTCCTACTGCTGTAGGGCCTATTAAAGCAACCACTGGCTGCCTGCTCATGAAAATACTAACGACCTCTTGACGCAAAATTAAATAAATAAAAAATCAGAATGGCAAGAATTATAGCATAAGATTAATTTTTGCAGACTGGTAAATTTTCCCGTGATATAATCCATACAATTACATCAAAATTAGGTTGACAATTTATATATGTCGGTAATTTTATCCGTCCGTAGCAGCCCTTCACAGCATAATAAACAGTGTAGAAATTATCGTGTGCTCCGCAGCAGACTGAAACAAGGCACAACTACAAGCATAACAGATAACGGACGCTATCCTTTTGTGTGTTATCTCGCCTCGAAATATCTTCAGTACCTTCAAGAGTAATCCTAATGTATTATCTGGGGATAACGTATAGAGCTTCCGTAAATCATGCGGGGGCTTTCATTCAATCTCCGCACACTCATCACAGAAAACTTTTACGCCGTCATGCTTCATATCATTCACAGCCCACATGGCCGCCTGAGTCAGAAACGGCAGAGCTTCCCTGCCCCTGTCCGTCAGTGAATATTCCACACGCGGAGGA
>CAJOES010000127.1 GCA_905233455.1 uncultured Synergistales bacterium
TTTTTTTATTGCAAATTAATGAAAATGCTGTAAACTTTGCGCGATTTTCCGAATTAAAGCGGCAAGACCAATACGCATAAAGACATTCCTCTGATTGCGGACACCGCCGTGAATAGCCGGAAAATATATACACAATCCCATACTTATTGGAGGAATGTTATTTGTGCAAGCGTCCCGGTCTTTTACTTTCGATTACTGTGCTCCTTGTTAGCGCGCTCATAGTTACTTTCGGTGTTGTCGATGTCGAACTGTCTTCAGGCTCACACTTCGGCTTGGGTCTTCCGGCACAAGTCCCGTTATTCTTCGCGGCAGTCTTCGCGTCATTAGTCGGAGGGCTGTACCTGAAGCGTTCATGGAAGGATCTCGAAAAGGGCATGGCGGGAGCAATTCAGGTATCCATTCAGGCAATAGTGATTCTCGTGCTTGTAGGCTGTCTTGTCGGCTCATGGATTCAGAGCGGAGTTGTCGCAACGATGATATATTACGGCCTTGAAGTCATGACTCCGAGATACTTCTACCTTGCCGCCCTCATCATCAGCGTAGTTGTTGCGCTGGCCACCGGCTGCTGCTGGACGACAAGCTCAACAGTCGGTGTTGCACTTATCGGCATAAGCGCAGGACTCGGACTCCCATTGCCCATAACGGCAGGGTTCGTGATCTCCGGTGCGTATTTCGGCGACAAGATTTCGCCGCTATCCGACACGACGAACTTAGCCCCGGCAGTTGCAGGGTCTGAACTGTTCGATCACGTCAAGGCTATGATGTACACCACAATTCCGACACTCGTAATCACGGCGATAATTGCGTTCATGATGGGCGATACCGCGCAGGGTTCTGACGGCGGAAGAATCGCACTCATTCAGAGCATGATGCGGGCAGAGTTCAACATTTCGCTGTGGGCATTCATACCGCCGATGATCATTATCGCAATGGCCTGCCTGAAAGTCTCCGCAATACCCGGCATAGTAGCAGGAGTTGCCGCAAGCCTCGTGATCTCTCTGGTTCGCGGGTCAACCGCGCATGAAGCCTTTAACGTGCTGTTCTCCGGATACGTCCCTGAACATCTCGGAACATTCGCTCAGGCTGCAACACCTGAAGCAATGACGGCAGTAACCGGCGCATTCTCTCAGGCGTTCCCTGTTGGGTCTCCGGCAATGTCGGTAACGTCAGAAGTATTCAGCAATGTCGGCGGACTCCTCACTAACCTTTTCACACGCGGCGGCATGACCTCAATGCTTGAGACTATATGCTTAATCGTTATGGCGTTGTCATTGGGCGGAATTATGGAGGTCTGCGGATTCCTTGATGTCATTCTTGACGCACTGATGAGGCACGTGAAGAGCGTTACGGGGCTGATAGGTTCTGTGCTTGCGTCGGCATTCATGGCTAACGTGTTCCTGAGCGAGCAGTACCTGTCTATCATCGTTCCCGGCAGAATGTTCAAACGTGCATTCGATGAGCGTACCTGGCCGAACGGGAAGAAACTTGCGCCCGTAATGTTATCGCGCTCCCTTGAGGACAGCGGAACTATGACGAGCGTATTAGTCCCGTGGAACACATGCGGTGTCTATGTAAGTTCCGTGCTGGGTGTGGCCACTCTGGATTACCTGCCGTACTGTTTCATGAACTGGCTGAATCCTATTGTTGCGCTGGCTATGACTGCTCTTGGGCTGGCTATTATCTGGAAGGATGACGAACAAACTGAAACTGAAGGTGTATTCATTCCTGAAGCAGCGGTTGTTGAGTAGAGTATAAGTTTTTCCCCCTGTTGTTATTGCAGGGGGAATTTTTATGCCTTTTACCGTTTGTGCCGTAACTTCAACAGTACAGCTCCAGCAACAAAAAGCAATCCTGCTGTGAAGAGACCTGTACTGCATCCGACTCCGCCGGTCAGCAGACTGAAAAGCATTTTGCCTATATACAGGCTGAAAGGCTGTCCTGCGTTGAGTAACGCGGCAAGAAAAAACTCCCTGAAGCTGAAAGTATCCATCTTATGTCCGGTAAGTGTGTATACTTCTGCAAGATTCAGCAGTCCTGTAACCGAAGCCCTGAACTGTTCGTCCCCCAGAGCAGGATCATTCAGTGCATAAAATTTGTATCTGGTTATGTCTTTGCTCTGCAGTTCTTTCCATTCGCTTTCTGAAAGTTTTACGGGTATCAAATATCTTCCTTCCTCATCAACGCTCACAGTAGGAAGACTGGCGATTATTTCATGGTCATCACTTTTTACGTATCTTTGCATTGCGGGTGTTGGCGGAACTGGAGCACCTATATTTGCGCGGGTAAGGTATTTCAGCTCCGTAATATCTATTCCCAGTGAAGTTGCTATGCGCTGTGCAGTCTGACGGTCAAGCCTGTAGAGCGGGTCTTCTTCCTCAACATATCTTCCTCTAACTACGGCTAATATTCCCGTATTGACGTAATCCGGACGGAATGACACTGCAAGATATATCCTGCGGTTTTCCGGAACTGTTGAGACCTGATTCAATTCGTCATCAAGGGCTATGAACTGCGCGAGATAGTCTTTATCCTCGTCGTATACTGCCTCACGCGTTGAAGTGTCCACCTCGAAACCGTGAACTGTAATATATTCTCCCGGCTGAATATCATTGCTGAAGGTACACAGCACAACATAGCGGTCCGTACTTGTTCCGTGTTCTGCAAGAGGAAGGATAACACCGCCGTATTCGCCGCTGCTTGAAAGATTATAGAGGTCTTGTGCTGTAACGTTCCATGTTCCGGGCAGGGCTGTATCTGCATACGAATGAACTTTATCCGCGCTTATTCCCAGGATGCCAGAGATTTTACCGGCAAGTTCTGCGGTGAAAGCAAAATCCGTAGTCCAGCTTCCTGCAATGTCGTATATTTCGTACGGAATCGGCAGTGTGTAATCCGAAGCTTTGACCGTTGCATATGCACTTGATGCCGTAATCATGACTAACGTTAAGACAATAAACTTTCTCCTGTATTTCCCGGAATATGCGAAAACTATAATGCAGAGCAAAGCAGATATTCCAGTATAAGAATTACAGCCGCCTTTAGGGTCTCCCGGTTCGCTACCTGTATCAGACGCAGTATCATCATGACTAGTATCCCCGGTTTCCTCTGGTTCAGGCGAAGCCAGCTGCTGTCCTGATGTCTGGCTGTTTGCGGTGCTGGATAATCTGGACGTGCGGAAATTAATCTCATCAGTGCTGACGACCTTAGAGTCAACGCTCACGACTTTAGACTCAATTTGCGGAAGGTAAGTGAAAGTATGAGTAGGTATTCCCATTCTTATGCTCATTGTTCTTGGGACAGCCTTAATGTCCGCAGAGCCTTTATATCCCGTGCTGTAATCATAAACTATATAGTGCGGGCTTGAGGCAAAGTATGCTGTGCTGTCAGATGATATGAATGAAGTATTTATCTCTGTATCTTCCCTGCTGTATGCCCTGACGCTTTGAATTCTGGTGTAGTTATTACCGGTGTATTCACGCATGTCCGTCCTGAAAGGGTACGTGCTGTTATCGGAAGAAATGATGGAGAGTGCTTCAAGCCTGCTGTTGCCGTACAGGTTCACTTCCTGAAGGCGGATGTTTGCGCTGAGGTCAAGCGTAGTCATATCGGCACTGATGCAGTCGAGGTAGGCAAGGTTAGTGTTTCGGGAAACGTCTACGTTCCGGAGGGTTGTGCCGCTGAAGTAGAGTTCTTCCAGTTTCAGATTACGGGACACGTCAAGTTCGGCGAGATAATTTCCTCCGCAGTCAACGGCGCACAGTTCCGGGTTATTGCTGAGGTCAAGCCTGCCTAGTTTGTTGTTAGTGCAGGATAATTCTATAAGTTCAGGATTGCAGCTTATGTCAAGAGCTGTAATCAGGTTATCGTGGCAGTACAGAAAACGTAAGTTCGTATTTTTCGAAAGGTTAAGCTCTCTTATCTGGTTTTTGGCACAGGACAAATCACATAATTCAGGGCATTGGCTTATGTCAAGAGCTGATAGCCTGTTCCTGCTGCAGTAAAGGGTAGATAAATTCGAATTGCTGCCTAATTTGATTTCGGTTAGATTATTGCTGTAGCATAAAACCTCATCTAAAGAAAGATTATTGCTCAAGTCAAGGGTTTCGAGCTGGTTTATGTCGCAATACAGATAAGGCAAGCCAGTGCTTTTGCTCAAATCTAGGCGGGTTATTCTGTTCTCTCCGCAGTCAAACCATTCTAAGATTTTGTTGCCGGTTTCAAGAACCGTCAAGTCATTGCTTCTGCATGTCAGACAAGTCAAAGCCGTATTTTTGCTTATCTCAAGCGTTGTAAGATGGTTATAATCACATCGCAGATTCTGTAATGATAAGTTATTGCCTAAGTCTAACACGGTCAGTTTATTGTTGCTGCAAGTCAAAGAAGTCAAAGCTGTATTTTTGCTCAGGTCAAGTGCTGTTAGTCCTAAGTATGCACAGTTTAAATTTCCGAGTGCGGTATTATTGCTCAGGTTAAGGTCGGTAATGTGGTTTATATTTCCTGTCAGG
>CAJOES010000128.1 GCA_905233455.1 uncultured Synergistales bacterium
TTTTTGTTATGCTCTCATAAAAACTTTTCACATTTCACACACAACAATATAAAACGTGATTTTTTCAATCCCAATGAGTAAAATATACCAGCATTAATTACTCAGGAGGATACAAATATTTTGGAGAAGGAAAAAGAGTATTCCGTAGTTGTAGGGGAAACTCCCTTAGTATTTAGGACAGGAAGATTAGCGAAACAGGCAAACGGTGCAGTAACGGCATCGCAAGGGGACACGGTGATATTGAGCACGGCATGTATGACCGATACGGTGAGGACAGGAATAGATTTCTTTCCGCTTGTGGTGGACTATGAGGAGAAATATTATTCGGCAGGGAAAATTCCCGGAGGATTCATCAAGAGAGAGGGCAAACCGGCAGATTCAGCGATATTAGGCGCACGTGTGGCGGACAGGGCAATACGTTCATTGTTCAATGACGACATGCGCAATGAGGTTCAAGTAGTGAATACCGTTCTTGCAGTGGATCAGATATACCCTCCCAACGTTCTCGGAATCAACGGTGCAAGTGCTGCGCTCGCGATCTCCGGAATCCCTTGGGGCGGGCCTGTAGGTGCTGTTAGAGTCGGGCTTCTGGGCGGAAAACTTATCGTCAACCCCACAGAAAAGCAGATGAACAATTCAATGCTGAATCTTATTGTTGCAGGGCATGATGACGGCATTACGATGGTTGAGTCCGGATCGTATGAAGTTTCGGAGGAGCTTTTGGTTGACGCGCTTGAACTGGCGCACTATGAGATCAAGCGTATTATTGCGCTGTTCCGGCAGATGAAAGAGGAAGTCGGCAAGCCTGAAATCATCGTTCCTTTGCGTGAGAGGATAGCAGAAATTGATGAATGGGTGAGGAATAATCTTGATGCCCGCATTGATGAGGCTGTGAGGATTCATGAGAAGAAGCCCAGAGAAAAGAAGATAGAGGAAGTCAAGGAGCTTGCGAAGGAGAATTACGCCGAACTCATCAAGGAAGACCCCGACAAAGAAGAATACATCACTTCATACATAGACAGCCGCGTAAAGGATATTATGCGGGGAATAATCATCAATGAACATATACGTGTTGACGGCCGCAGAATGGATCAGATACGCCCGATAAGCTGTGAGCTGGATATACTGCCGAGAGTTCACGGTTCTGCACTGTTCACGAGAGGCGAGACGCAATCACTTGCAGTAACCACGCTGGGAATGATAGGAGAGGATGACCAGATACTTGACGGCATAAAGCTCAACGAACCCGCAAAAAGATTCCTCCTGCACTACAACTTCCCGCCATTCTCCGTCGGTGAAGTCAAGGCCATGCGCGGACCCGGAAGGCGCGAAATAGGACATGGCGCACTGGCTGAACGTGCACTGCTCCCCGTAATACCGACAGAGGACGAATTCCCGTACGTTATACGTGTCGTGTCGGATATTCTGGAGTCTAACGGCTCAAGCTCTCAGGCCAGTATATGCGGCGGAAGTCTCTCCATGATGGACGCAGGAGTCCCGATCAGGTGTCATGTTGCCGGCATAGCTATGGGGCTCATCAAGGAAGGCGACAAGGTGCAGGTACTCACGGACATTCAGGGGCTTGAAGATCATTACGGCGATATGGACTTCAAGGTCGCAGGGACCCGCGCAGGTGTTACGGCTCTGCAGATGGACAACAAGGCCGGAGGGATTACGCGGGAGATTCTCGAACAGGCATTAGGGCAGGCAAGGCGCGCAAGGCTTCAGATACTTGAAGAGATGGAGAACGCAATACCAGTGCCCAACAAAGTATCACCCAATGCACCGAGAATAATATCGTTTGAGATTGACCCGGACAAGATACGCGAGGTTATTGGTTCTGGAGGAAAAGTCGTCAGGAGCATAACACAGCGTACAGGCGTAAAGATGAACATAGAGGACAATGGATTAATCTCAATTTCCGGGCCGACTATGGCGCAGGTTGAAGACGCTCGTACAATCGTGTTGTCCCTTACCCGTGAGCTTGCTGCTGGTGAGGTGTATTTAGGGACGGTTACGAGGCTGATTAATTTCGGCGCATTCGTTGAGTGCCTGCCGGGTAAAGAAGGCTTATTGCACATAAGCGAGGTAAGCACTTCAAGAGTTCCGCGAATTGAGGACGTATTCAAGCCCGGGGACAGGGTTTTAGTGATGGTGAAGGAGATTGACGAGCAGGGGCGCGCAAACCTTACACGCCGCAGAGTCCTAGCCAATGAGGATAAGATACGTGCGGCAGGACTGGCTCACGCTCTCCCGGACGAACGTGAACGGGACAACCTGATTGCGACTCTGGCCTCACGCGAGCGCGGTTACGGTACTTTCTCCATGAAGGACAGGATCGGAAGCAGTGCCGGCTATCTTGAGCGGGGCTATTCGTCGAACAGGTCAACACGCAATGATTTCGACTTCGGGCGCGGCAGTTATGACCGGGACAGAGGCAGTGACAGGCGGCGCAATGACAGGAGGAGGGGCTATTAGCATGGAGGAAATCACGGTAAAGATTGTGCGCGATGCTCCTACGATAGAGATACCGAAATATGCTACCCCGGGATCTGCAGGCGTGGATTTGTGCTCAACAATGTACTGCATCATCAAGCCGGGCGAACTTGCGCTGATACCTACGGGCATAAAGCTGGCCATTCCGGAAGGATATGAAGCCCAGATACGGCCAAGAAGCGGGCTTGCCATGAACAGCAGGGTAATAATACCGAATGCTCCCGGCACGATAGATTCAGATTACCGCGGAGAGATCAAAGTATTGCTGCTCAACATGGGCAATGAGCCTTTCACGCTGACTTTCGGCGACAGGATTGCGCAGGTTGTGTTTGCTCCTGTGGCGCGTGCAAAATTCGAGAACGTCAAGCAGCTCGATGATACTAAACGCGGTTCAGGCGGTTTCGGAAGTACCGGAATAAGATAGAAGAATAATTATTTACCCCCTTGCTGAAACGGCGAGGGGGATTTATTTTTGTCTCATGTTTTTTCAGAAAGGCGGTTTATTCATGAAGAAAGTTTTTGCAGTGTTGTTATTGCTTGCAGTTATGTGCGTTCCGTCATTCGGTGCTGTTCCAGATAAGGATATTGTTATCCTGTTCACTAATGACGTTCATTGCGGTGTTGATGAAAATATCGGTTATGCTGGCCTTGCATGGTATAAGCACGAGACAGAGAAATTAACGCCGTATGTTGCGCTCGTGGACGCAGGAGACTGGGCGCAGGGAGCAGTTATCGGCTCAATAGCACAGGGAAGGTACATACAGGAGATCATGAACGCCATGAACTATGATTTTGCCGTGCCTGGCAATCATGAGTTCGATTACGGCTGGGGACAGTTCGAGAGCTTTGTGCGCAACATGAAATGCGGGCTTTATTCCTGCAACCTTCGGGACTTGAGGACGGGCAAAACGCTGCTTCCTCCCTACAAGATATTCACATACGGTGATGTTAAGGTTGCGTTTGTCGGTGTATGCACTCCTGAAACTATCGTAAAATCTACTCCTTCAGCTTTCATGGACGAGGACGGGAAATATGCTTATGATTTCGACGGTGAAACTACAGGTGAGAAGCTGATTGCGACAATACAGAAGGCCGCTGATGACGCACGGGCAGAAGGCGCGGATTACGTTATCGTTGTCGGTCATCTGGGAGAATACGAGGACGTTACGGAAGTCTGGAGCACTCCGTATATTGTCCCCAGAACACGCAATATTGATGCGTTCATCGACGGTCATTCGCACGAGGTTACGCCGTCCCTGAAGTTCAAGAATCTTGACGGCAAAGAGACTCCCATAGTGCAGACAGGTACGAAACTGCACAATATAGGCCGTGTAGTGATAGACACTAAGGGAGAAGTTACGACGGGGCTTGTTGCGTCAGTTGAAGGCAGGGACGAACGCATTACGGCACTTATTGAGGACATAAAGGCGCGTTTTGCGGGGACATTGAGCCAGCATTTGAGCTATACCAGCTTTGATTTGCGGGCAATGGATGATGAAGGAACATGGTTAGTCAGGGACGGAGAGACGAATTTATGTGATCTGGCAACTGACGCAATGCTGTATTCTGTGCGCTACTCAAAGTTAGGCACTGCAGATGTAGGCATGTACAACGGCGGAGGTCTCAGAACCAACATTAATGCCGGTGAGATAACGTTTCAGGACGCGCTGTCAGTTATGCCGTTCAACAATACAGTGTGCATTGTCGAGGTAACCGGGCAGACCCTGCTTGACGAGCTTGAACACGGAGCACGCCTGATGCCTAACAGGAGCGGGGGATTTCTTCACGTTTCGGGGATGACATACACTATTGATACGAGAATCCCTACGCCGGTGAAGGTTGATGACAAAAATATTCTTATAGGCATTGAGGGAGAACGCAGAATCAAGGACGCAAAAATTAACGGCGAGCCTGTTGACCCGGAGAAGAAATATAAAATAGTGTCAATAAGTTATATTCTTATGGGATTAGGCGACGGTCATGTTTTTGCGGGAGC
>CAJOES010000129.1 GCA_905233455.1 uncultured Synergistales bacterium
GATCTGCTGCCATGTTCCGGTTTCGTCTTTCTTGTGGAACGAGAAACGTGCATTTGTGCCGTTAGTGCCGGACACTATAGCGATCTGTTCTGCATTCTGCGCGGCATTGAGGCTTGATACCCATTCAGGGGAATTGCTTATATCAGCAAAAGCAGGTGATACAGCTACAATCATGAACAAAACAACAAACTTTGCAATCATTCAAATATTGTCTCCTAGAAAAATTTTTTGTATATTATATGACAATTTATTTAAAGCTCGCTTTAATACTTAAGGAGGACTTTTATGTGTAATAAATTCAAAGAGAAGATTTTGAACTTTTATTATGATATAGCTCGTGATAAAAGGTACTGGATGCCGCTTTTATTCCTGTCAGTGCTATCTTATGGCTTCTCCATGTTTAACAGGACTCTTAGCATTGATGATCTTGTTGCATACGTTGGAAAAGGCAGCGGTATGATTATGTCTATGCGGTGGGGCTTGAGTTTTTGGGCAAATTTCTTTTCCACTCTCAATAATTCACCTTTCATTGATAAGTTTGTGGGAGTAGCCTTAATGTTTATAGGTCTAACCCTTATTAATGCGTTTTTTTACGAAACAACACGAAACAACACGAAACAACACGAAACAACACGAAACAACACGAAACAACACGAAACAACACGAAACAACACGAAACAACACGAAACAACTTATTAATGAAATATGGGAATACAACGGAGCAAATCTAGCAACAGCAGGTAACCTCGTCCTTGTTGGAATTGTTCTTCTGTACCAAGCTCAAACCCAAGCAACTATTAAATCAGTACTTATATCGGGATTAATTATGTCTCCCGTCATGTCTGGGTATGAATCCGGAGTCTTCTCGTATATATCAGTTGTTGTAATGATGCTGTACATAAAACACTGTAACGGTATCAGCACACATAAACATAACTGGTTTAAGGAAGGATTATCTTATTCCCTGCCGCTGTTCGTTGCTCTGGCATTGCGCGTTATTATAGGGCTTACACTGATTAAGTTGTATGGAGGACATTTTCACCATCTAAATGGTGAAGTGGATATTATATGGCTTCAGGGAATAAAGGAAGCGTTACTGTCTTTATTTGGCAAAAACCTGCAACGGTATGTATTATATGCTCAAGCATATTTCCCTATAAAAATTTTTGTCTCAATGGCTGCATTATTTATCTTATATATAGTAATTGCGTCTGTCAGGCAGAAAAATACTAGACCTATAGTGCTTGGATTTCTAGTGCTTGTGTCCCTGTTCAGCCAGTCTATTTTGCAGGGAGCGGTTATGCCTTACAGGACAGCTCAGACCATAGGGCTTTTTGTAGGATTTGCGGGCTTCCTTTTCGCCAGTGAAAAATCAGTACTGCACCTGAAGCGCAAATATGTTGTCATTCTTCTTTTGTTCCTGAGCTTCAAGCAGGGTATATATCTTCATGAGGTACTTGCTCTTAATAACCAGCGTTGGAACAATGAGGAAGCAATAATACATAATATAGGTATACGCTTATACAAAGACTTTGATGTGAAGAAAACTGTTGTATTCAGTTGTGTAAGCTATGATCATGGCGAATGGATCAGCGAACAGGTCACTGCTGTAATGCCTGATTATAAGAAATGGTTTTACTCAGGAGAAAAGGTATTCCGAAAAACCAAGTATATTGGCACAGATGTTAATTCTGTGCTTGAGTGGTCATCTCTGGCTGCATTCAGCCAGTCGCAAATGAAATTATATTTTTCCTACTGCGGATATGATCTAAATGTTCTTAACAGGTTTACGGAAGAAGACGCACAAAAGTACAGGATTATTGCTGAAGAAAACCACATGAAACCTTTTGAGATACGCGACATGGGAGAATATATACTTGTCTGTCTCAACAACAAAATTAATGGTGAATGATTACTATTATTGGGGCAGGCTAAACTTCTCTGCCCCATCACATATCCCCGACAGAACACACGACATACATTCCGGCTTCTGCGAATGGCACACAGCCCTTCCGTGAGCAATAATATTCACGTGCCCTCCCAAGCATCTGGCTTCAGGTACTATACGCTCAAGCATCACGGAAATATCCTCAGCCGAATATTTTTCCGGAGCAATCCCGACACGGCGTGCGATCCTGCTCACATGAGTATCTACAGGAAATGCCTTCAGCTTGAAGTCAAACAGCATGGTACACGCAACGGTTTTTGCCCCGACTCCCGGAAGTTCGCGCAGATATTTCTTCATGTCATCGTGAGAATACCCGGCAAGTTTCCTGATGGAATATTCGCCGAAGTCATCATGTATCCTGTTCAGGATCGTGATGATTCTCTGCGCCTTAGTGTGTGCAAGCCCCGCAGTTCTGATACTCTCCTCAAGCGGTGAAGCTCCGGCCTCTATGACGTTCTGCCATTCCGGGAATAATGATTTCATGTTCGCAAATGCCTTGTCCCTGTTCTTGTCGTTGGTATTCTGTGATAGTACGGTAAGTATCAGCCCGTCCAAAGGT
This sequence comes from uncultured Synergistales bacterium, assembly GCA_905233455.1. Taxonomy (GTDB): domain Bacteria; phylum Synergistota; class Synergistia; order Synergistales; family Aminobacteriaceae; genus JAFUXM01. Next base: position 2,508 of record CAJOES010000129.1, read on the forward strand.
TCAGTGTGTCCTAATTCCGGTGAACGGGCTTCGTTATGGTATAGTGCTTCCAGTTCGTCAAGCACGTAAAATATCTTCTCTTCACTGTTCAACTTTAGGCGCGGCTTTCTTTTTCTTGCTTCTCTTTCTGGGCGAACGCGATAATTTCTTTTCCAGCTTCATTCCGTCTGAAAGCATTTTCTTCAATCTTGCCTTCACCAAGCCGTGCACAGAACCTTCCGTAAAGCTGCCGTTCTTGTGCTCCCTTCCTGCAGGCACGCCGGTCAAAAGCTCTATGCCTTCATCTATTGAGCTTACAGCCCACACGGAAAATTTGCCGTCATTCACAGCCTGAATCACTTCAGCATTCAGCATAAGGTGTCTCACGTTTGCTTCAGGTATCATCACGCCCTGCTCGCCTGTAAGCCCGGCAAGTTTGCAGTACTCATAGAAGCCTTCAATCTTCTCATTCACGCCCCCGATAGGCTGTACCGTGCCGAACTGGTCAACAGAACCTGTAACAGCAATTCCCTGCTTCAGCGGCAGGCCCGACAGTGCCGAGAGTATGCAGTAAAGCTCCGTAGATGACGCGCTGTCCCCCTCAATGCCGGAATAGTTCTGCTCAAACGTTATGTGCGCGCTGAGGCTCAACGGCATATCCTGTGCGTATTTCCGGCCAAGATAGCTGGACAGAATCATTAATCCCTTGTTGTGTATTGGGCCGGTCATCTTGACTTCACGCTCAATATTCACGACACCTTCCTGACCCATGAAGACGTTTGCTGTGATTCTTGAAGGGTGTCCGAAGCGGAAATCATTCATATCTATTACGCTGAGGCCGTTAATCTGCCCGACAGCCTCTCCGGAAGTATCTATGCGTATTACTCCGTCCTTGAAGGCTCGTGCCAATTTGTCCCGGTAAAGCCCGGAACGGTAATTTTTGTGTTCTATGGCCTTTATGACGTTATCGCGGGTTACTGTATCACCTTTTCCCCACGCATTAGACTCCGTGAGAAGCTCGCGAAGTTTCCCGACTTCTACCGACAGAAGATTTTGATCTTCAGCTTCACGGCTAGACCATTCAATGATTTCGGACAGTGCAGACGCATCAAACGGCTTGAGCTTTTCGCGCTTTATGACCTCCGCAATGTATCTGGCTACCCACCGTTCATTTGCGGCAGTCCTGGGCATGTCGTAATCGAAACTTGCCTTGATCTTGAATATCTTACTGAACTCCGCATCATAGTACTGCAGAAGTTCATAGATATACGGAGAACCTGTCATGATTATTTTCATGTCAATCTTTATGGGGGACGGCCTCAATGACGCAACAGGCAGGGCACCGTACTGTTCGCCGAGATTCTCTATTGCCGCCTCGCCTGTGCGCAGAAGACGTTTTATAGCTTCCCAGCTCATGAAGTTCATCAAAACTTTTTCCGCATCAATCACGAGAAATCCCCCGTTAGCCTTATGGAATGCCCCCGGAAGAATCCTGCGGAAGTCAGTATACAGATACCCTTGATGGCTCTCGTATTCGACGCGTCCGGAAAGGTTGTAGTATGTCGGGTTAGTCTCCCATATCACCGGCGCACCCTTTGAGGGATCGTTGCTGACGAACAGGTTTGCGTTGTAGCGCGTGAAGTCTACCTCTGCATTCTCGTCCCTTGCAGCTGTGATGAATGCTCCGAAGTTCTCTATGATGTCATCTGACATTTTCGCGAACCATGACATTAACGCTTCATTATCCTGATATTCATTGCGAATGTCTCTCATGCACGGCTCAATAGCGGCACGGCAGATTTCGGCTTCAAGTTTGCTGAGTTTCTCCTTTAATGCCTTCTCCATGTCGCGGATCTCACGCATTCCTATTAGAGTCCTCTGGGAGATTCTTTCATTTGCCGCTTGGTATTTCTTCTGTTTCTTTTCGTCTAGGGATTCATATTCTTCCGGTTTAAGCTCGCGTATAACCGTATTTCCTTCCTCGTCCTTGTCCTTGACTAACGGAATATTGATGAAACCCTGCGGTGTACGTTTCAGCGTGAAGTGATCTTTTGCCGCTTTTGCCCTCAGCCTGTCCATGATTGCTCCGGCCTTCTCCTGAAACTCTTTGATGTGTGATGCCTTTGCGTCTTCATACTGGCTCTGCTCAAATGCTTTGCTGATAGTTGCCTTCAAGTCCTTCAAGAGTTCTTCAAGCTCCTCTGCCAGCTTCTTGCCCCTTCCAGCAGGGACAGAGACGGCTAAAGGTTCTCCGGGCTTCTCGAAGTTGTAGAGATACAGCCAGTCATCAGGAGCAGGAAGACTCCCGGCCATGCTCTGCAGGCGTTCAAGCACGTAGCTGGTTCTTCCGCTTCCGGGCTGACCGACGACGAAAATGTTATAGCCTCTGCCGTTCACTGCAAGGCCGAACTCTATCGCTTCAACGGCTCTCTGCTGTCCAATTAACGGTTCAGGCTTTCTTTGACGCGTTACGGGTATATCTTCTGTTGTTGCGAGCTTCCATGAATCAACAGGTTTTGTTTTCCT
>CAJOES010000130.1 GCA_905233455.1 uncultured Synergistales bacterium
TTGACGCGCAATGACCAGAATATCATTTGCTGCACGTTCCGAGACCGGCAAAGTCAGGAGCAGCAACGAGGATAATTTATACTGCAACGGCGTAATAATGACGGCTTCAACTCGCGAGAGGCCGTTTTTTTTAGCCGGAGCAACAGAATCACCCGCAATCTTTGCCGTGTGTGACGGCATGGGAGGTGAGGACTGCGGGGAACTTGCCTCGCTTACAGCAGTTGAGTATCTCTCCAGACATGCAAGAAATATTCTGCACAACCTTATTGATGCGAATCATGAAGTGCAGGAATATATCACCGATGCCAACAACAAGCTGCTTGAGATCATGAGGCAGCAAAGGATTCAAATGGGTACGACATTGGCTCTTGCTGTTGCAGGAGGAGGTTCATTCACGCTCTATAATATAGGTGATTCCAGAATTTACCGGACAAACGAGGAAGGAAGGCTGCTTAGAGTCAGTGATGACCATACGCTCGCGGAAGAAAAAATGCGCATGGGATATATCACCGCACAGCAGGCTGAAGAAAGCAGGGAAAGGCATATACTGATGCGTTTTCTTGGCATGTATGATGATGAGATGGGAGTCATGCCGGACATTAACGGCCCGTATGAATACGAGAACAGCAAGAGGGTGTTATTGAGTTCCGACGGCTTGAATGACATGCTCCCCTTCAGGGACATTGCAGAGATCATGACTAAACACAAGACAGCAAGCGATGCCGTTAATGCACTGGTTGACGCTGCCCTCTTCAGGGGCGGGAAGGACAATGTTACGTGCATAGTGCTTGAGTTCACAGAGGAGGAATAATTATTCATGGATGCCATAAAGAAATATGAGCCTCTATGGGGTGCATGGTACATTGACGGTGATGCACTCGGCGAAGGCTCTTTCGGAAAAGTCTACAAGGTCAGGCGTGAGGAGTTCGGGACTACTCATTATGCGGCAGTCAAGATGCTCACGATTCCCCAGACTGATGAAGATTTGAGGCGCGTGCAGAATGAAGGGCTTGATGAGGCCTCTGCACGGAGCTATTTTCAGTCATTTGTTACCGATATAATACAGGAAGTTAACCTGATGAGTGAATTCAAGGGAATATCAAATGTAGTTTCCCTTGAAGATTATGTTGTAATAGAAAAAAAAGGAGCTATCGGCTGGGATATTCTTATACGCATGGAGCTTCTTACGACGTTATCGAATTATGTGCATGAGAAGCCTTTAACTACCGACGAAGTGATAAAGGTTGGAATAGATATAGCTCATGCACTGGAGCTTTGCGCGGTCAAGAATATCATTCACAGGGACATAAAGCCGGATAATATTTTTGTGTCGCAGTACGGAGACTACAAGCTGGGTGATTTCGGGATTGCCCGGCACATAGAACGCACTACTTCGGGTCTGTCGAAGAAAGGCACGCCAACATACATGGCACCTGAAGTCTATAAGGGAGAGGATTACGGGCCTTCAGTTGATTTGTATTCGCTCGGCCTCGTGATGTACAGATACCTCAACAATAACAGGACACCGTTCATGCCGCCGTTCCCCTCACAGATTACGCCTAAAGACCGGGAAGTCTCATTGAAGCGCAGGATTGACGGCGAACAGATTCCGGACATTCCCGGCATAGACCCGGCATTGAATGCGTTTGTGCTGAAGGCTTGTGCTTACAGGAGGGAGGACAGGTTCAAGGACGCTGAAGAGTTCAGGACGGAGCTGGAGAAGATTGCCGGAATAACGTCAACGAAACCTTCAGTGCGTGAGGTAAAGCCAGAACCTTCTGCAAGGAAAGGCAAAAAGAGATCCCGTGCAGTGCGTCAGGAGGAAGACGGGCACACTATGGGAGTATTCTCCGTCAAGCGCGGTGAATCACAGCAGGAAATTCCAGAGTTCTCCAAACCTGAAGTTTCAGCCGGGACAATAAATACACTGTCCGTATGCGGTGCGCTGCTGTCGGGACTGCTCGCAGTTCTGTCCGTGTTCAGCGGCAACGGTGCTGTGTTTGTATCACTGCCGGTATATGCTGTTACTGCCGTGCTGTGCCTGCTGAAGTTCAGACTCCCGGCACTAAACACAGCGTATATTGCAGTATTGTCGTGCTATCTGGCATTGACGGCTCTGCGTAACTTTTCGGCGTTCGATTATCCGCTAATGTGCATGACTCTCGGCCTTCTTGCAGTTATGGCCATGCGTCCGGAATCACCTAAATTCCGGCGTATTCTCGGCATAGCTTTAGGCGTGTGCGCTGTGGTATCTGCCGTAATGATCTTCCGTGCGTCGGGAGGCTCTGAGTCTTCCGCGTTCAGGGCGTTCATGGCATCATCATACGGAGTCCCCCTGCTGATGCTCATATCGTGCGGGCTGGTCATGATGTCCGGTTCTGATGACGGGAAGGCACTTGCAGGAATGTCCGCAGTTCAGTTGTTTGCGCTGGTATCGTTCGTGATGTTCATATTCAGCGTAATGTTCGGCGGAGGCTCTAACGTCATGATGAATATCGCTAATGCAAGCCTTGTAGGGTTCTCGCCGGAAAAATTCTCATGGTGGCGTTACGGTAGGTTCTTGGGACTCGTGTTGCAGGTTGCCGCGTGTGAATGTGCCGTGCTCTTGGCCGGTGCTGTGATTGCTCCGGATTCGTTCATTGCGATGGGGGACAGCAGGAAGAGATACTTTATGACCTTCATTGCGTGTCTTGCCGTAATGATTGCTGGAATTGTCGTTATATCCTTCATGGCATAACACAGGCATAAAATTTTCCCTCCGGCTTTTGTGTCGGGGGGAATTTTTTTTACTCTATATTATTCCTTTCGTTGATGGTATCTCGTCCCTGTATTCTGCGTTGATCCTCACAGCCTGGGATATGCTTCTTGCCGCAGACTTGAAGGCGCATTCTATTATGTGGTGCGCGTTAGTCCCTGCGAACTGCCTGAAGTGTATCGTGCACTGCGCGTTTCTCGCGAACCCAAGCCAGAACTCTTCAGCCAGTTCCGTATCGAAATCCCCGACTTTCTGCGCGGCAATATTCATGTCCCAGCCCAGATAGACCCGCCCGGAAAAATCTATTGCCGTAAGTATCAGTGCCTCGTCCATAGGAAGAATGATGCTTCCGTAGCGCGTTATGCCTTTCTTGCCGCCGAGTGCCTGAATGAATGCCTGACCTAAGCATATACCGACATCTTCAACGGTATGATGATAATCTACGTATGTATCGCCCTTGCAGGTAATGTTCAGGTCGAACCTTCCGTGTGATGCAAACAGCGTCAGCATATGGTCAAGGAATCCGCACCCCGTATCTATGCTGTTCTTTCCTGTGCCGTCAAGCTCAAGCGATAACGTTATGGCTGTCTCTTTCGTGTTCCGTGAAATTTCAGCGTTACGCATCGGCTGTAATCTCCTTCAGTGCTGAAAGAAGCATATTCATCTGTTCGGGAGTCCCGACCGTGATCCGTGTATATTCAGGAAGTGATGAGAAGTGCCGGATAATTATGCCCTTCGCCTTTAAGCGTGTCTGAATCTCCGCTCCGGAAATATTTTTATGGCGTGCAAACAGAAAGTTCGTGCATGAGTCAGAAACCTCAAAGCCCATATCCCTTAGCCTTGCTTTAGTGTCATCGCGTGTGGCGCATATTGCCGCAATATTTTTCCGTGTATATTCTTCGTCCTCAAGTGCTCCCAGTCCTGCCGCCTGAGTCATAGCATTGACGTTGTAGGGTGCTATGGTGTTCTTGACGGTGAGCAGATCCCGGGACAGCTCATCACATGCAACACTGAATCCCAACCTTGCACCGGCAAGCGAGCGGGATTTCGAGAATGTCCGGGTAATGATAACGTTGCTGTATGTGTGAATGAACTGCACAGCACTTTCTGCCCCGAAATCTACATATGCCTCATCAATCACAATAATGCTTTCAGGGTTGGCGGTGATTATGCGCTCAAGTTCCGGAAGCGTTAATGCCGTTCCAGTCGGTGCGTTGGGATTGGCGATAAATATCGTGCGTCCCTTCATGCCGTTATAGTCCGCCGGGTCAATCCTGAAGTCCCGTAACGGAACTGTGATGTAATCCACGCCGTGAAGCCCTGCAAGTATCCTGTAGAATGAATATGTGATGTCCGGAAAGGCTGCACCGTTCTCACAGAATGCCATGAATATGAAGCTGAGTATCTCGTCTGAACCGTTGCCGAAGACGATATTTGACGGCTTTGCGTTCAGCATATCAGCAATCTTCCCGGCAAGCTGTGAGCAGTCTGGGTCAGGGTAGTAGTTCATGCCGCGTGATGCCTCGTGCGCAAAGGCAATGGCTTTAGGTGATGGCGGATAAGGTGATTCGTTGGTGTTCAGGCGTATATATCCCTTGAGAGTCTCTATTTCCTCGCTGGTGTCGTATGAGATTAATGATCTGTATTTTGTGTGCATAAATCTGCTCATGCTGA
>CAJOES010000131.1 GCA_905233455.1 uncultured Synergistales bacterium
GGAAGTGTTAAATTTCATGGAGCTAGCAAAAAAATTCAGTGAAACAAAACCTTCAGGAATGGTGAGAGTGTTTCAGGCCATAGAGAAAATGAATGACGTGTTGAACCTCAGCATAGGCGAACCCGATTTCGTTACTGAACCCGACATAGTAGACGCGGCGGCAAAAGGCGCAAAGGAAGGATTCACGCATTACCCCCCGCTGCAGGGCTATCTTGATGTACGCGAGGCAGCATGTGCATACTGGGAACGGCATCACGGCTTCAAGGCTTCACCGGACGAAGTATATATTTCCGTCGGAGGGCTTCATATTCCGTGGCTGGCATTCGGCGCACTGCTTAACCCCGGCGATGAGGTCATGCTCATAGAACCCTACTTCACGCCGTATGAGGCACAGATTCGCGGCAACGGAGGAGTCCCGGTCGGAATCAGGACGCTTGAGGAGAATAACTTTGCTCCCAGTATCGATGAGCTGCGTGCGGCGGCAACACCCAGAACACGCGCAATAATCCTGAATTATCCCGGCAACCCTTCAGGCAGGACGGCAACGCGCAAACAGCTTGAGGACATTGCGGAGTTCGTATTGGAACGGGATCTGTTCGTGCTCAGTGATGAGATATATGAATCAATGGTCTTCAGCGGAAAACATGAATGCTTCGCCAACATTCCAGGCATGAAGGAACGTACACTGCTTGCTTCAGGAGTCTCAAAGAGCCACTGCATGACCGGATGGCGTATCGGCTACGTTTTTGCACCACAGAACGTCATCAACACTATGTGCGTGCTGTCATCGTTCCAGACATACGGGGTCAATACGCTGTCGCAAAAGGCGGCGGCATATGCGCTGAACACCCAGGACGCAAGGGTAAAGGAACGCGCAAAGATTTTCGGCGAGAGGATGAGAGCTGTTGAAGAGAGATTGAACGCAATGAAGGGGGTAAGATGCCATCAGGCGCAGGGAGCATTCTACCTTTTTCCTGACATCACCGGGACGGGCTTAACCAGCGAGGAATTTACATGGGAACTGCTCAACAAGGCTCATGTTGCAGTACTGCCGGGAAGTGCTTTCGGTGCAACTGGTGAAGGATATTTGCGGCTTGCCTGTACACAGTCTATGGAAACTTTAATGAAATCTATGGACAGAATGCAGGAATTTTGCGAGAGTATATAATATTACAATCCAATAACATTTTAGCAGGAGGTAAATATTTTCATGACAGGCTTTGACTATTCAAACGCTCAGAAGTTCATACGCTCCCATGAAGTAGACAGCATGAAGGCAATAACCCTTAGTGCTGCCGAACTGCTCAAGTCCCGCAAAGGTGCAGGCAATGATTATCTCGGCTGGATTGATCTTCCCGTTGCATACGACAAGGACGAGTTTAACCGCATCAAGATGGCCGCAAAGAGAATACAGAGTGATTCTGATGTTTTGCTTGTGGCAGGTATCGGCGGTTCATATCTCGGCGCAAGGGCAGCTATTGAGTTCCTCCGGCACGGCTTCTACAACGAGATGACGAAAGAGGCACGCAAGACTCCGCAGATATACTACATAGGCAACAGCATGAACGGCACATACATTGAGGACGTTATTGACCTTCTTGAAGGCAAGGATTTTTCCATTAACGTAATCTCAAAGTCCGGCACAACTACGGAGACAGCAATAGCATTCCGTGTATTCCGCGAACTTCTCATCAAGAAATACGGCAAAGAAGGAGCGGCAAAACGCATTTACGCAACAACCGACAAGGCACGCGGAGCACTGAAGACCCTTGCGGACACAGAAGGCTATGAATGCTTCGTGATTCCTGATGATGTCGGCGGAAGATTCTCGGTGCTTACGGCTGTAGGATTACTGCCCATTGCTGTCAGCGGTGCGGACATTGATGCGCTCATGGCAGGTGCTGCGGCAGGACGTGAGATCGCGCTCAACAAGCCGTTTGAGGAGAACCCGGCCTTGCAGTATGCGGCAGTACGGAACATACTCAACAGGAAAGGCAAAACCGTAGAGATTCTCGCCAACTATGAGCCGTCAATGCACTATATTTCGGAGTGGTGGAAGCAGCTTTACGGTGAAAGCGAGGGTAAAGACCAGCACGGAATTTTCCCGGCATCTGTGGATCTCACGACTGACCTGCACTCTATGGGGCAGTTCATACAGGACGGAGCAAGGATAATGTTCGAGACGGTGCTGAACATTGAGACTCCCAGAAAGGATTTTGTGCTGAAGGCTCAGGACAACGATCTTGACGGGCTGAACTACTTAGCCGGAAAGAATATGAGCTACGTGAACCAGTGCGCAATGAAGGGCACTGTTGCGGCACATGTGGAGGGCGGAGTGCCTAACCTGCTCGTGAATATTCCTGCACAGGACGAAAAGTCTTTAGGCGAGCTGTTCTATTTCTTTGAGTTTGCCTGCGGTGTCAGCGGGTATATTCTCGGAATCAACCCGTTCAATCAGCCGGGCGTAGAGTTCTACAAGAGCAACATGTTCAAATTATTGGGAAAACCCGGAAAGTAAGATAAAAATTATCCCCTTGTCATTATGGCAGGGGGATTTGTTTATTATATTTTCACCGCGATTTTTATTGCTTCACGGTTCTTCATGTCATATATCGCACGTTCAACGGATTCAAGACCTTCATAGCGTCTCGTTATGAAAATTTCAGGATTAATCTTTTTGTCCCTGCACAGGCCAAGAAGATACTCCATGCGTTTTCTGCCTCCCTTAGCAAGGGAAAATTTCAGCGTCTTTCCTGACATTCCTCTTCCTATTGAGAATTTCGGGATAATTATTCCGTCAATATCTCCTGCAGGAGTATCAGTATCAGCACCATAGTACATTACGTTTGACACTATACCCGTTCCGTATCTGCACACGTCCACAGCCTGCGGGAAAGTATAATCATTGCCGCCGCATATAAGCACAGCATCAGCCCCTTTAGTGCCTGTATGTGCCAGTATATAGTTCACCGCCTGAGATCCTGTTGAATTAGACATAGGGTGCATACCGTCAGGAAGTTCGCATCTGCACGTCTTGTAGTTGATGACTTCAGCACCAAGTTCCTGCGCAATCCTTACATTCTCCGGCCTTGAGCCTACAGCAAAAATTTTTCCTGCTCCGTACAGTTTTGCGGCCATTATTGCTGCAAGCCCTATAGCACCTATACCGAACACTGCAACGGTGTATGCTTCTTTTATTCCTGCTTCTTCTGCGGCAGTAAAGCCCGTAGTTACTACGTCAGCACACATTAAAGCCTGTTCCAGTGATACTCCTTCCGGTATATGCGCAAGGTTCTTATCGGCATGAGGCATGTAAAACACTTCCTGAAATGCTCCGTCTATAGATTTCCCCAGCATATGCCCGGAAAAATTCACTCCCGCATGTCCTGGGTTAGTATCAGCATCAGGGTGAGACCAGTCCGGAGTCAGTGCCGGGACAGCAACTACATCACCGGCCTTAAAGTCCTTTACATCACTGCCGGTATATGCAACTTCCGCAACGCATTCATGCCCTAACGTAAGATTTTCCCTTTTAGGTGATCCCTGCCATATTGTATGTACGTCGCTGGTGCATGGTGAAACCAGTATGGGGCGCAGAAGTACTCCGTGTTCATCCGAAAGAGACGGAATATCTTTGCTTATGTATTCTATATGGCCTCTGCCTTTCAACACTAATGCTTTCATTTTGTGTATTCCGCTATCCTTTGTTCCTTCAGCATGAGAATCCTCACGCCTTCACCGTACCTGCTTCTGATAATTCCTGCTATTTCATCAGTGTATCCGGGAGCAATAATCAATATCTCCTGCACAGGGTCATCAAAAAAATGTTCAGGCCCGAAAATTTTTATGTGGCTTGCAGGTGAATATTTGCCCTGTTTGAACTTGGCCGAGTCAATGATATATTTCACCTTATCCCGCAGTCCTGTAGTGGCCGCAATAGTGAATGCCTGATGGCTTGCTCCCCATACTGCCATACTTCCGCAGCTCATGCCTGCAACATCTTCCTGCATCTGCCTATAGTTGCGCTCAAGTGATGATACGTCCGCCGGTACTGCATTGGCATTTGACCGCACTATCATCTCAATAGTGTCGCGGTTCACCGTCCTATGGCTTATTTCCTCAAATCCTGCCATGCTGATTACTTTCCTCAAAGTGTCGGGAGTGTAATAGGCTATATGATCCCTCATCAGTTCGTAGTAGCCGTCATAGCGCAAAATATATTCAAGATCCGGGACTGTAATAAGGCCGAAACCGTTTGGTTTAAGGTTATGCCTTATATTCCTGAGCATTCCTACAGGGTCTGGCTGATGCTCAAGAAAAGTGAACTACCCCCGCTTATAGAAGTGGGAGCTTCCTAATTCTACGAAGACTGCGTTCCAGCTCTGTGGCTGAATACGTCTTACACCCTCTCCAAAGGCG
>CAJOES010000132.1 GCA_905233455.1 uncultured Synergistales bacterium
TCGTGTCCGATAATCAGCGTCAGAGATGTAGCCCTGCTGTCCTCCTGTATGAGTCTCTCGTTAGTGATACCGCAGAGTTCAGCCAGAGCCAAAGCTCCCTGCCTGACGGAATCATCACTGTTGGGCGGGTAGATTATGCTTGAAGCCCTGTAGTCATAGTGCCGTGCATTGCCGGTGTAGGGTACTTCAATCCCTATGCGCTGGAATATCTGTGCCGCACGTTTGCCGATGCCCTTCTCGCCGTCGCCGTTTAGTATTCTTATGCTCAGTATCTGGTCGCGGAGTTCCGCAATCCTGTCGCTGTCGAGAACATCACCTTCACCTGCGGATCTTTCCCCTATGTTCAGTTCTGCGGCAGTCTCAACAAGCTCATCATCTGCCGGAGGAAGTTTTGCCGCAAGCTGAAGCGAAAATGCGTTATTGTCGAGTATCCAGTAGCTTACGTTCTTGCTGAATCCCGTCTTGCCCGGTGCCATGAACATTTTGATTCTGTCGGGAGGAAGGGAATTAGCGAACTGCAACAGCTTCAATGCCTCTAACGGTGCTAAGTCCGTATCAACCGCATCAATCAGTTCATTCACGATCGCCGGTATTCTCGGAATGATTGAAGGTGTCTTGAGCTTCTTCATCATGATGTCTATGAATTTCTGCTGTCTGCGTACCCTGCCGATGTCGCCTAACGGGTCATGCCTGAAACGTACATAGCCCAGTGCAGTTTTGCCGTCCATGTGCTGCTGTCCTGCGGGAATGTTGATGAAAAGTTTTCCGGAATAATCGTTGTAGACTAATTTTTTCTCTACTTTAATATCAACTCCGCCTAACACGTCAACGATTCTCGGAAAGCTCTTGTAGCTTATCTTCACGAAATAATCTATAGGAAGCCCGGTCAAATTCACGAGTGTCTCGCGCAGTAACTTTATGCCGCCGTACACGTAAGCATGATTTATCTTGTCCCAGCTCCGTCCGGGAATATACACCCTTGAATCCCTCGGAATAGACGCAACCCTCAAAGCCATATTTTCCGCGTCGAATATAGCCAGTGCTATAGCGTCAGTTCTTGAGCCTCCTTCAACGTTGTCCAGACCAACAACAAGAACATTAACCGTGTTTCTTGCTGCCGTTTCCTGTCTGGCAGGCTGTGCGTTCTCTGCTACGGCAAGTTCCGTGCTCACGGCATTGCTGCTGTCCGGCTGTTTGGGCTGTGATGTATCGGGCTGTGTCTGTGCTTTCGGTATAGGCAGCGGGTTAGGGTCATTCAGTATCTCCATGAGCCTTACTGTTGCACCCCCGATAAGAGAGGCTGTTATCATGAAAATTATTCCGATTATCTTCAACACGTTCATTTGCTCACTCCTTATACAGATTGTTTGACTCTATATATATCTCTACAAGATGAGGCACTAAAAACCGTATGCCCCTTCCGTCCCTTGAACGCTCGCGAATTTCAGTGCTGGATATAGCGAACTGGGGAATCTCTATATATTTTAGCTTATTCCGTATAAATCCGGGCAGTGTTTCAATCCCGCTTACAGGATAGCCCGGCCTCCGTGCAGTAACGAGCGTGCATAATTCGGGAATCTTTTCGTACTCAAACCATGAAGTGATCGACAGCATAGCATCAAGCCCGGTGATGAAGAACAAATCTTCCGGCCTTATCCCCGACTCAATGAATGCCCTTAGAGTGTCTATAGTATGTGTAGGTTCTTTGCGGTCAATCTCAATCCTTGACACGGAATATTCCAGAACCCCGGCAGTAGCAAGAAGTGTCATTGCATACCTGTCTTCGCTGGAAGTTATTTGATGGCGTTTGTATTCCGGGTCTCCTGTCGGTACGAATATCAGCCGGTCAATGCCGAGATTTCTTCTTGCTTCCTCAGCGGCCAGAAGATGCCCGTAGTGTATCGGGTCGAAAGTTCCGCCCATTATTCCTATTTTTTCTGTCTTCATGCTGTTATTTCCGGCTCAAAGTCGAACTCAATATCACCAATATATACTTTGTCCCCTTCACGTGCTCCGGCGGCCTCTAATGCTTCCTCAACGCTAAGGGATTTCAACATGCGCGAAAATTTCTGCAGTGCGTCTTCATGCTCAAAGTTTATGCGTGATACGGCTTTCTCGAATCCTTCATGCTCAACCCTGAAGCTGCCGTCAGACTGGCGAATTATCCTGACAGGTTCGGATTTGCGGCTGACCTTCTTGCGCGGGAGTTCCTGAATCTCCGCAATTTCTTTCTTCACTGCCGGAGTTCTGCGCACAAGCCCGGCTACATTCCTGATCAGTGCAGGTATGTTGTCGCCCGTCAGAGCACTCACCGCCATATACTGCAGTGAATTCCTCTCTGCCTCTTCCTGCAATAAGCGTGAGTTCTCTTCAGTGCCGTCAATGTCAGTCTTGTTGCCGATGACTATGCACGGCCTTGAAGCGAGGTCTGCCCCATACTCCCGGAACTCATTCATCAGGGCGTGAAACGTATTCACGGGATCATCCTGGGAGAGGTCAATAACGTGCAATAATATTCTCGTCCGCTCAACATGCCGCAGAAACTGAAGCCCCAATCCCCTGCCTTCATGCGCGCCTTCAATCAGCCCCGGCAGATCCGCAATAACTATCTGTGCATCATCGACAGCGAGGACTCCCAGATTAGGCGTTAATGTGGTGAAGGGGTAACCTGCAACCTTGGGCTTTGCTCCTGAAATTGCCGTAAGTATGCTTGACTTTCCTGCATTGGGGAATCCTGCAAGCCCGACATCAGCAATCAGCTTCAGTTCAAGCACTAATGCACGTTCCTCCCCCGGGTCTCCCTTCTCGGCGAATTTGGGTGCGCGTCTCTCGGAACTCGTGAAGTGTACGTTCCCCCTGCCGCCGCGTCCCCCGTGTGCCGCAATGAATTTCTGCCCGGCTTCTACCATGTCAGCAAGTATATTCCCGTCAGAGTCCTGCACCAGAGTTCCGCAGGGTACGTGTATCGTGAGGTCTTTACCGTCCGCCCCAGTCCGCAGAGCACCCGAACCGTGCCCGCCGTGTCCTGCCTGAAAGCGTTTATCGTACTCGAAATCAGCCAGCGTAACTATTCCTCCGACAGCCTCAAGGATGACATCACCGCCTCTGCCTCCGTCCCCGCCGTCCGGGCCTCCTTTGGGTACGAACTTTTCGCGCCTGAAGCTCAAAGCACCGTTGCCGCCTCTGCCTGCCTTTACGTAAATTTCTGCTGTATCTACAAATTTCATGTCTCAATAAAAAAATCAGCCCCATATCTCAGGGGCATGATGATATTTTCCGTGTTCTGTTATGATTACTCTGCTGCTTCAGCAGACTCAACAGAGACATATTTGCGGCCCATCTTTTTGTGGTAATTGACCTTTCCAGGCACTAATGCAAACAGCGTGAAATCACGGCCAAGACCTACATGCTTTCCGGGATGAACCTTTGTCCCGCACTGACGGACAAGAATGCTTCCTGCGTTCACTGTCTGCCCGGCGAATACTTTTATGCCGCGGTATTTAGGCTGGCTGTCGCGTCCGTTGGTGGAGCTGCCCTGCCCCTTTTTGTGCGCAAAAAACTGAAGATTGAACCTCATCATTATTTTCTTACCTCCATAACTTTTACGTAAGCGGGATTTTCTTTAGCTATCTGTGCCAGGGATTCAGCTATTGTGCTGGTGAGAAGTGATATTTTCTCCTGCTCATTCACCGGCCACATCACGCGCATCAACGGCACTCTTTCATCTATAGTGTTGTGCGCAACGCCTTCAAGCCCAAGCATCACAGCCTGCATCAATGTACTTACTGCCGCACAGATTATGTCTGTTCCGCTGTGAGAATAGCCGGAATGACCTCTGCTTTCAATCCCGGTTAATGTTCCGTACTGATAGAATAGTTTTACCTCTATCACTATGCTTCTATGTTCCTGATTACTACTTCGGTGAAGTACTGGCGATGACCGCGCTTCCTGCGTTCGTTCTTCTTGCTCTTGTAGTGGAAGACTATAACTTTGTCCGCACGAGCCTGCTTCACGATCTCCGCCGTTACCCTTGCGCCTGTTACGTAGGGATTGCCGAAACGTGCCTCTGTACCTTCTCCGCCTACAGCAAGAATCTTGTCGAATATGATCTCTGTGCTGGTCTCACCGCTGAGACGCTCTACCCTGAACTTGTCGCCGACTTCTGCACGGTACTGCTTTCCGCCGGTCTCTATTACTGCATACATGACTGAATATATTTCCTCCTTACGCTGAAAGACAGGCTCACGTTTTAGTGTGATTTTCATTGCCTTCTTCAAGCGAGATTATGACAACGCGAAAAATTATAGCATATTGATACGTTATTTCTTGATGGCATTGGGGGCGGGCGG
>CAJOES010000133.1 GCA_905233455.1 uncultured Synergistales bacterium
GCTTCATAGCCGATTGCGTTACAGTTCTTCAACCTGCTTTAGGAGCTTTATTCAATTATTTCGTGCATTAACTCATTGAATAAGTAAGCTCCTTATACATTTCAAACAGCCGCGCAACTATGTTAAGCTCGCTTATGTCCTTCGGCCAGCCATATGCCTCGCAAACTGCCGCATCATTCGCCTTGTGAGCCTTCAACAATTCTTCCGGCATCGTCAATGGCGCGTAAAGGTCGGCTAATGAACTTTCAGGGAATTGCGCCCTCACCGCTAAAACTCTTTGCGCTGTAGCTTCAATTTTCACCTTCTGCTTCTCACCCGGCGACGGCCACACAAAATTGTTATATACCGCTGGTGAGTAACGAATATCGCTTTTAAGCCGTCCTGCTACAATGCGTACCCATGCTATATGCACTTTTGAGGTCAGTACAGCAAACCCGTATATTGAAACATCAGGTACAAGCATCGCTAGCAATTACGCTAGGCGATATAAATCCTATCGGGATATATTTCCTCGTTTCAGATGATACTCTGGGGATTACCAAATATGTCGATTCCGGCTGTCGGTTCTGACAAAATAAATACGGATAATCGGCCATTTTCCGAATCCTGTCCGCATTGCTACGTTCTCGAATAGCTTTCACCCTCCCAAGCCGAACCTTTACCTCTGGAATGTTCGCGTAATCTGACGGGTTGCCGTCCTTGAACCATAGACAATAACGCGAAAACTCTCCGACCTTATCGTGCAGAAATTCCCGCGCTCCAACAAACGGCCTTATGTATCTCGTTAATGCCGGGTACTTCGCTTCTAAATGCAATTTTTCATCCGCTGTCATGAGCAATCCTCCGTCATCTGTCGGGGGACTTCCTGTCGTCATCTTCGAGAGACCGTTTCGCGGTTTGTTTACCCTGTTCGTTATCCATATATCCGGCGCGTCATACAAATAAGGGTTAATATGCGAGACTTCCAGTTTGTTCCCGTCTTCGTCATAAATGAATTTCGCTTTGTCGCTCTCAACACTGGAAAATCCGACTATTACGCAATGAACTACTGCCTTATCTAATGCTTCACTGCTCCATACAAATGACCTGCGCGCAAAATCAATCACAGCTCCGTAGTCCTCAATCATCTTCTTCCAGAACGTCGGTACTGATTCGCCCTGACATATTGAATTCGTCGAAACGAAGGCAACTTTTACAGCAGTTCCCTTGATGTAGTCGATTGCTTTCTTGTACCAGCATATTACGTAATCTAGCTTCGTCTCTATTTCTCCCTTGCCCCAAATAAACGCCATATCCTCTGACTGCGTTTTTGTCCTTACAGACTGACCCACGAACGGCGGATTACCTATTATGTAATTCACATCGCCGGGCTTCACAACTTCATGCCAGTCAATACGCAGAGCATTACCCTCAATAATATTGTTATAAGACTTTAAGGGGAGCAAGTCTCCGTAAAATACAATCACATTCTTGGTTTCATTCCACATTTGGGACTCGGCAATCCATAAAGCAGTCCTAGCAACACTCACAGCAAAATCATTTATCTCTATGCCATAAAACTGCGAGATTGATACCTGTATCGCTGTCTCATCTTTAGAGTTCACAAATGAAATCTGCTTTGAAATCAGCGACAGAATTTTATTTTCAAGCCGTCTCAATGATAAATACGTTTCCGTTAAGAAATTTCCAGAGCCGCAAGCTGGGTCAAAGAATGTCAGTGTACCTAGTTTTTTCTGGAATGCCCGCAATTTTTGTATTCGGCTTCGTGAAACAGGGGCTTGGATTATCTTGTCAAGTTCTTCGTTCAAGCTGTCAAGAAACAGTGGAGTAATCAACTTGTGAATGTTCTCTGTGGAGGTGTAGTGCATTCCGCCTGTGTGCCGCGTCTCTGGGTTTAGCGTAGCCTCGAATACTGCGCCGAAAATTGTCGGGGATATTCCTGACCAGTCGAACCCTTCAGACATTTCTTCAAGGATTATACATAAAGGTTCGCCGTCTAGCTGGGGAAGCTCTATATCTTTCTCGGCGAATAGTCCTCCATTGACATACGGAAACTCTTTCAAGCCAGACTCAAGATACGGATCGCGTTCTTCGGGCATCTGATTCAAAACAGCAAAAAGTTTTTGCAGGGCATCACGCGCAAACAGCTCACGCGCCTTCAGATAATCATGAAATTGCGATTTATCGAACAGCCCGGCATCTTCAGCATAAAGTAGGAACACAACTCGGACGCAAAAGATATTCAGGCTTCGTTGAGAGTCCTTATCGTAAGGATTAACATAGCGGGACAGTAACGAGTCATAGAGTTTCCCTACAAGTTCACCGGCTCTTACAGACAATTCAACTTCCCGTATCTCTCTAGGAGCAGGACATGAAGTATTAACCAGAAATTTCAAGCTGCTGTTATGAAGCTGGGTAAATATCAAGATTTTCGGCGGGGCTTTCGGATGCTCCATGTCGTGAATGCGAAACTCATTGAAGTTGCACACAACTATATAGCGTCCCTGCTCTGAGGCGGGCAGCCAGTCCCTGTATCTCTTGGCCTGCTCAAACGGAGTTATCGTTGTCCCGTCAGATTGTCTTGCGGGGGAATCGAGATTTATTCCACGTGATTTCTGCTCTATTACTATTCCGGTCGAGGGGATATAAGCATCTATGAAGCTCACATGCTCTAGCTCTACACGCTTCTCAAACTCTATGTATTGCTCTGGTTTACTAATGCCTAGAATATCACGCAACAGGCCAAGCCAGAATATTTGCGTATCACTTTTCTCACTGTTCATGAGTCTGATGCGCTCCGTCTATACGGCATATTACAAAATATCCATCTGCATTGTAATAACCAAATATCCTGAATGGTTTTCTATCTTTGCCGTAATGTATCAGTTCCTTGCCATTGGACAATATTACAGGCGCATTGCTCAGACCTTCCTTGCGCAGGTACAGCTTATCTACTTCCGAGATTGTTAAGCCTTTATACACCGTATCATTTAAAAATCTATGAAATTCAAGCGTATGTTTCTGCGTCATGTCCTTCAGCTCATAACCATTCTCCAGCTTTACTTCGAATACCATACGGAACGGCAATTTTGCTTTGGGGACAATAAGTTCTGTACCTATAGCCTTTGCAGTTTTTCCCTGTAATCTTTTCGGCATCGCTTTGTCATTCTCCCTGATTTTGCCGGTAGACAATCCTATAAAAATTTCTCATATCATCATTACTGATGGGGGCTTTGCACTTTTCTAAATCGGACAAGCCTATACGAGCATTACGCCAGGGGTGTTCCGTATGCGTCTGTGCTTCTAATGCGTTGGCTGTCATATCTCCATACGTCAGCCATACAGATTCAAGAAGCTCTATTTCCTTCTCTGTGAACTTTGCGGAATTGTCGGGCTTCTGCGGTATATCCTGCCACATATAGCCTAAGTACCTCTGATACAAAGCAGGATTTACCGGGCCGTGCACCCACGCCTCAAATTTTGCTCTAGGCAATAAATCTTCATCATACAGGGCAAGTCCCCATGCTTTGTAGTAATAGCACAGTTTCTGCAGTTTCTTGGGGGTCATTGCTTCTTTCGACAAAAACCAGTCTGCAACGTCAAATATCGTCGCCATCGTTCACAACACCTCCTGCTGTTACTGTTGCTTTATGCTCCCTCACTAGTGTCGTCAGGCTTATTCCTGTCATCTCAGACACCTGCCTGTATGAGTATTCTTTCAGAAGGTCTAGTGCATGGGCTACCTGCTTCCTTGAAAATTTCTTTGGGCGGCCATCTCGGAAGCCGGGCTTCTGCCTCGCTACTGCCTTACCCTCTTTCGTCCTCTGCACTATCATATCGTGCTCAAATTCTGAAAATGCAAGCATTATGTTCCGGATCAGCCGTCCTGTCGGCGTATCATCTATTATTCCGATATTTAGCACTTCAACCGTTATTCCTTTAGTGGTCAGGTCTTCTATCAGCTGTATACCCTGCACTAGACTTCGTGCTATCCTGTCCAGCTTCGTTACTACAAGCGTGTCGCCGGGACATATCAACTTCAGCAGTTTATCCAGCTCAGGCCTGTGCTTTGACTTCCCGCTGTATACATCGCTGAATATACGCACTGCTCCGGCATGGCAGAGCGCGCCCACCTGTGCCTCAAGAGAATAACCATCATTAGCCTGTGCCGCTGTGCTGACACGCGCATAGCCGTACACCATTCTTCGAACCCTCCGAATTATGAATATGGTTTATGAACACAAAAGAACAAATGTGTTCATAAGTTGGCTATGATTATACCCTCAAGGGCTTACTTTTGGGGACAGCCTACGGTTCGCCGTTTCCTTCACTCTTACCCACTTCCCGTCTTCCAGTAACCTCGATACCAGCGGCATTACTGTATCTTCATTCCACTCATTGATAAGCCCAGCTATATCCTGCGCATTCGTTGTTACTATCGTCTGCAGTCCGTGCCGGTATCGGTAATCTATTATCTGGTAAAGGTAATCCAACCGCGCCTGTGTCGTCTTTTCCTTTCCCCAATCATCCAGCACTAGGCACGATACGGTCTTGAACTTGCTCATCAGTCCGTAAGGGTCTGAGTGCTCTTGATGTGCATGGCATATCTCGTCTAACAGTTCGGGCACTGTCCGGAACAATGCCTGTTTGCCGCCTCGCATTACATCAATGGCTATTGCTGTCGCTAGGTGCGTTTTTCCTGTACCGGCTTTCCCCGCAAGTATCAGGTTCGTTCGGTGCTTAGCCGCCAGTATCGCATGTGCCTTCGCTGATACTATTTCATTGTAATTCTCGAACGTATGCTCCACCTGTGAGGGCGACAGGCCGCTCTTTTCAATACGGTGTTCAAGGTCGGGGTCGTCTTTTTTCTCCGTACCGTGCTTGCACATGATACAGCCGCTATAGCTTAATTCTATAAACTTCCGCCCGCTCGGTTTTCTGCCAAGCCTTGCGATAGGGCGCGAACTTCCTTTATGTAGCTGGCACTGTTCAGGGCTTTCACACAATGCACACGTGTAATCAATATCAAGGGCTTTCTCAAGCTCCCTGTGGTCGGGAAAGTCGCTGTAGTCCTCATGCACTTTCCCCCGATAGTCCGTGCGCAGTTCCTCTTCCGTTGCCTCCGGATACTTCAGGCTAAGGTAATCCTGCATCGACGGCTTTCCGAAGTCCTCAAGCTCCTCTGTTTCAGGAAACACATAACAACCGTTCTCATCAACCGGCAGGCTGTCTAAATACTGCTGTGCCTGCTCATCGCTCTTGGCCTTAATCTTGGCCTGAAGTTCTGCCAGTGCTGCGGGCAATGCTTCATTCTTCTTCTCGGCGGGGGTATATTCCTTAATCACTTTTATGGCCTCCTCTGCGGGCATTACTGCCTCCTCTACCTGAAGCTAAACAAATTACTTTTCAAAATATGCCTCTCTATACGCTTTCTTCCTTAGTACAACATCCAATTCAGGGAGAAAACAATATCTATGATGTCTTCATATCTCATGCCACAGAAGATAAAGATACTATTGTTCGTGAACTGGCTATCGCTTTACAAAATGAAGGGTTAAAAGTCTGGTACGATGAATTTACTTTACATATTGGCGACAGTCTGCGCAGGTCTATAGATAAAGGAATAGCGAATAGCAGAGTCGGCATTGTCGTTATTTCTCCAGATTTTATGCGTAAAGGATGGACTAATCTTGAACTTGACGGCATTTTTAACCGCTCTGCTTCGGGTGAACAAATTTTATTGCCTATATGGCACAATGTTACTTCACAACAGGTTACGGCTTACAGCCCGTCTCTAGCTGATAAGGTAGCTCGCAATACGGCTGATTTTTTTGCCTCTGAAATTGCTCACGAAATCGCTGCCTTACTTCATTAGACGCGTCTATATTACTTTTCAATACTCCAACTAGTTTGTATCTATGTCCAAATTGGTAGGTCGATACCATCGTCGATATACAATCTGGACATAGCACTATGTCATCTTTATTATCCTGCTCCATATCTCTAAATAAAAAATATAACTCCCCATCCTCAGGAATATCCAACCCACAATATTTGCATGTTTCTTCCCGCCTATTTTTCATCTTAATACCTCCTGCGAAATTTGAAATAAGTTCTAAAAAGAAACCAAATCAAAAAATTTTTCGGTTCTGAATTACTTAGTATTCTAATACGTATTTTACATAAAACTTTTTGTATTGTGTATTAGGAGCTATAAGAACTTATTACCATAGTTGTTACCGGCCATTACAAGGCTTCTTTGAGGTGGGGCATTTTTTGTTTAGGGTAGTTTTAGGGTAGTTTTAGGGTAGTTTTAGGGTAGTTTTAGGGTAGTTTAGGGTAAAAGCGGAGGTACTGAACTAAAAAAGTGCATAACAAAAC
>CAJOES010000134.1 GCA_905233455.1 uncultured Synergistales bacterium
TGTTGTCGGGGGTTATGCTGTAGGAGACCTGAAGGACATTGAAGCGAGACTCTATGAGGGGCTTATTGAGACTGGAAGATATGTGCCTGGGGAGAAGCTGAGACTGCCGGATATCCCGTTCAAGGTGTAATGAAGCAGCCTCCTCATTGACGGGGAGGCTGAAGTTTTGCTATTCAGGTTTCTTGTGCAGAGCCTCAAGTGCTCCTGCCATGTCAATCTCCAGGAAGTCAGCAGCATCAGCAAGGAAATCTGCAATCTTTATGTGCTGGGGGCATACCTTCTCGCATTTCCTGCACTTCACGCAGGCACTGGCTTTCCCGTAGCCGTCATTCACGAGGTTTCCATAGTACAGCCTTTCGATCATGAAGCCTCCGGGAATACTCTCCGGTTCTCTCTGCTTTGCGGCATTGTAGAGCGCGAAGTAGTTTGGGATCGGGATATTGCGCGGGCAGTGGTTTGTCTCGACGCAG
This sequence comes from uncultured Synergistales bacterium, assembly GCA_905233455.1. GTDB lineage: Bacteria > Synergistota > Synergistia > Synergistales > Aminobacteriaceae > JAFUXM01. Next base: position 471 of record CAJOES010000134.1, read on the forward strand.
TAACGGCATCCGGTGCAGGGGATTGCGTACCACTTCCGGATAATCTCTCCTGCCTTCATGACAGCATCACGCTCTTCACCGGTGAACGGCGTGAAGTCAGTCATAGCGTCAACGTTGCTCTTGAGCTGCTCAAAAGTGCTCATTCCAGATAATACTGTCTGAACGTCCGGGAGGCTTGCCACGAACTTTATTGCCCAGTGTGCAGGCTCCCAGTCCGGATGAATTGAGCGCAGCAGCTTTTCGGCATCTTCCGGGATCTTGGCCAGTGTCCCGCCCTTCACGGGTTCCATTACCGTAACTTTCAGGCCGTGTTCTTCTGCAGCCTTATAGCACGCACCGCTCTGGACTCCGGCATTTTCCCAGTCCAGATAATTTATCTGGAGCTGTACGAAATCGAAGCCCGGGCAGTCGTCGAGTATCTTCGCGAGGTTCTCGGCTGTGTCGTGGCATGAAAAGCCTAATTTGCGTATTTCCTCTGCGTCCCTCTTAGCCTTCAGATAGTCAACCGTGCCCCATTTCTTTGCGCGTTCGTACTGTTCAAGCGTCATGTTGTGCAGCAGGTAGTAGTCGAAGAAGTCAACGCCCACATTCTTTTTCTGGTTCTCGAAGATTTTTGCGTGTTCGTCCGCTGACTTCATCAGTGCCAAAGGCATTTTTGTTGCAGCGGTGAAAGCGTCTCTTGGGTATCTCTCAACAACGGCCCTGCGCAATGCCTCTTCGCTCTTGTAGTCGTGATACATATAGGCGGTGTCGAAATACGTAAAGCCGTGCCCGATGAAGTAATCAGCCATCTTCTTGACCTGTTCAATGTCTATGGAAGTCATATCGTCAGGGTTAAGAACCGGAAGACGCATGAAGCCGAAGCCTAATTTCTTTTGCATAACAATTTTTACCTCCCTCAAAGTATTAATCATTAATAGAATTATTATATGCGTGAAATCATATCGCCGAAACGCAGAAATTTTTATATCATGTATCGTAAAATCCGATTGGGGGTAATGGAGTGGATATCAGAGAGCTTGATTATATCATTGCGATTGCTGAGGAGGGGAGCATATCAAAGGCGGCGGAACGTCTTTTCATGGCGCAGTCGAGCTTGAGCCAGTTTTTGAGCGGTCTTGAGCATGAGCTTGACAGCAGGCTTTTTGTGCGCACGTCTTCGGGAGTCAGGCCTACGGAGGCGGGACGCTTGGTTACGGAGTATGCTTGCCGTGAGCGTTTGGAGTATCACAGGCTTCGGAATCAGATTCAGGACACGGAGAACCTGAAGACAGGACGTGTGATCTTGGGTGTGAGTACGTTTCGCGGCACGTTCATTCTGCCGGAGGTCTTGAGCGCGTTCAGGAAGGAATATCCTGGAATTCATGTCATTGTTGCTGAGGATAATTCTATGGCTCTTGAGCATATGCTCAGGAACGGGACAATAGATATTGCGCTGATCACTCTGCCGCCAAAGGTGCTCAAGGCAGAAGCTGAAGCTGTTATGCAGGACGAGATATGTATTATCACTTCGCCGCAGCATCCTGTAATGAAATACGCGAAGCCGTCACCTGTTCACAGCAGGTCAGGGATAGCGAAATACGTAGATATAAAAGACACGATAGGATTTGAGTATCTGCTGTGCGGGAATGATACTGTACTGGGGCGTGAGGGGCGCAGGTTTTTCCGTGAGCACGGGCTGATCCCGAAGGTGTACAACGGAAATTTATCGGCGTTCTTTGCGGCAACGCTTGGAGCTGAAGGTCTGGGGCTTGCGTTCACGTACTACTGTGCAAGGTCGTGCTTTCCTGAGGCGGAGTTTTTGTCGCTGGGGGAGGAGGGGGCAATTATAGATTTAGGGGTGTGCCTTGCTCCCGGCAGGTATCACTCTAAGGCAGCTGAAGCACTGAAGGAGGTATTTTCACGGGTGCTGAGACGCTGAGGCAATGCAAAAGCAGATTTCAGGGACTCTTCTGGTACTGCTGTTTGGGCATTGAAGCGGTACTGCACGCGAGGATGACTGAGAGAAGAAGTTATGTGCGGTAGGGGAGCTGACCGGATATTCCGCAAAGTGTAAGGTGAAAGCCTCCTGATTGTCCGGGAGGCTGAAATTTTACTTTCTTAGAAACTTTTTGTAGAACCATTCGCGCAGAAATCCCGGCATCAAAGTAACTAATGCCTGTCCGAAACCGCTGATAATAAAATCCGGCAGTGATATAAAACCGTCTTTCAGAAAACGTGCTTTCATCTTCAGGCTTGAGTACATCAGACGTATCCCGCCGCGCCTTCTGTAAAAATCCTTGCTTATTCTCATATACACAAGAACTTCCTGTATATTGTATATTCCTCCGCCCATTCCTGGTTTTTTGTGCAGTATCCTTTCCTGAAGGTCATAATCCTCATAGTGATATACGTTCCTGTAATTCCCGACAGCTATAATTTCTGATTTCCTGTAGAGCATACACGGATGCCTCATGGGGCTTCTTCTCCTTGCGAACTTCAGGACATCTTCGGGCTTTTCCGGCAGAATTACGTGTGCAACGGGATGACTGATGTCGTCCTCGAACTCGTCAACAATACAGCCTACAACGTTAAGTTCAGGGTACTTCCTGAATATTTCTGCCTGCTTCTCTATTCTCTCAGGGACGGAATAATCATCAGCATCCATTCTGGCTATGAAATCGTTGCGGCACAACAGCAGAGCATCATGCAGCACTGCACCAAGCCCGCGGTTTTTCGGGTAATAGCAGACAGTGAAGAGCGTATTATTGCCCTGCCTGTATTCTTCTATCACATTCCGGAGTTCATCACCTATCGAACCGTCAACTGCAATTAGTATTTCTTCCGGCTTTAGTGTCTGGGCAGTCATACAGTCAATAGCAGTTCTTAAATATTCCGGTTTGTCTCCATGATACACCGGCAAGAGGACACTATATTCAAAATTTGTGGTTTCTTTCACAGATTTTACGACTTCTTTCTATGGATATTTTTTTGTAGTATAGCATAGATAGAAGCCTCATTAATTGCCTAGAGTTAAATAACCGTAAGCAGAGTATGCAAGCATGGAGACGAATTGTGGTGTATATACATATTTATTAGGTGATTTCATGAATAAGGCAGGATGACATATCTACCATATACCGTTAAAAAATAACATTCTGTATTCTGTTATATCATCACCTTTATAGAAAAAATATACATAGTGATAAATGAACAGAAGGACAAATACCGACAACCGTATTAATCTTGCGCTTGCTTTGTCTAAATAGCTCTCTATTGTCTTCAGCACCTCCGGCACGAGAATTATATAGGGGACGTAAAAATATGTTGTCATTCTGGATAATATGTGGATTCTCATAGTCAGAGTCTGAAGCACAGTACAGACAAGAACAATATTGTAAAATGTTACTGTATATGGTGCTCGCTTGATTGTCCTTTTAGAGAACATCAAGCATCCTATGAGCATTGCAAGTCTTACTGCAGTATTTTGGTACGTGCTCATTAATCCGGCAACATCATACTTAGAGCCTATATATCCTCCATAAGATGTAAAAGAAGATAAGTATACTACGAAAAAATTATATCCTACATTCAATGCAACGCACGCCAAAGCATATAAACACAGAGTCTTCCAGTTTATTTTCCACCGGTATACTATGATAAGTCCTCCCATTATGAACGCTGACTTGTGTATGGACATGGCGAACAGAACATACAGGATATCTATATGCTTCTCATTTATAAGTTTGAATACA
>CAJOES010000135.1 GCA_905233455.1 uncultured Synergistales bacterium
CAGAATGCAGAACAGATCGCTATAGTGTCCGGCACTAACGGCACAAATGCACGTTTCTCGTTCCACAAGAAAGACGAAACCGGAACATGGCAGCAGATCGTATCATGCCCTGCGTATATCGGGCGCAACGGCTGGGGAAAGACACGCGAGGGAGACGGCAAGACACCGACAGGCATATACACATTCACGATGGCCTTCGGGATCAAGGCAGATCCGGGCTGTCCTATGGGATATACGCAGGCTGATGATTCTCATTACTGGGTAGGAGATTCCGCTTCGGACATGTATAACCGTTTCGTGTCGGTGAATGATTACGGCGGTTTCAGCAGGAAAGACAGCGAACACATAATCGACTACACGACAGCATACAAGTACTGCCTGAACATAAGCTACAACGAGAACGGCACACCAGGCAAAGGCTCTGCTATATTCCTGCACTGCCAGACGAAGAATCATTACACTGCGGGCTGTGTTGCGATCCCGGAAAATGCTATGCGTGAAGTTCTGCGCAATGTCCGTGAAGGCTGTGTTGTCATCATGGACACGGGCAAAAACATAAGAGGCTATTAGCATGAAGATACTGTTTGACCTGTTCATCACGTTCGCGAAGATGGGCGCGATAACTTTCGGCGGGGGATATGCTATGCTGCCGATCTTGCAGCGGGAGGTCGTCGAGGGCAAACACTGGGCAACAGATGAGGAGCTTGCGGACTATTACGCTATCGGGCAGTGCACGCCGGGAATCATTGCCGTGAATGTTGCTACGTTCATCGGGCGCAAGTATGCAGGGATCGCGGGAGGAATCATAGCTACTTTCGGTGTAGTCTTTCCGTCTCTCGTTATCATATCGCTGCTTGCAGGAGTGATTGAGACGTTCTCGGCTCTGGAGTGGGTGAAACATGCCTTTGCGGGCATACGTGTCTGCGTGTGCGTCCTCATCTTTAATGCGGTGGTGAAACTCTTTGCGAAGGCTGTTACCGACAAAAAGACTCTATGTCTGTACGTGCTGATTCTTGCTGGGGCTGCAGGGCTGAATATCTCGCCTGCAGTATTTGTTGTAGTGGCGGGAATTGCAGGAATAATACTTAAGGGGATAACAAAATCATGATGATATACGCAAAATTATTCTGGGAGTTCTTCAAGACCGGCCTTTTTGCGATGGGAGGAGGTATGGCAACACTGCCCTTCCTGTATGATATTTCAGACCGTACTGGCTGGTTCACGCATCAGCAGCTTGCAGACATGATCGCAGTATCCGAATCGACTCCCGGGCCTATAGGCATAAACATGGCGACATATTCCGGCTACCTTACTGCGGGATATTCCGGCGCAGTAACTTCAACGCTTGGCCTCATCACTCCCAGCATTATTGTGATTCTTGTTGTTGCGACGTTCCTCAATGCCTTTAAGGACAATAAATACGTGAATGCTGCCTTTTATGGTTTGCGTCCTGCAAGTACTGCGATGATCACTGCGGCAGGGCTGGTTGTTGCGCGGGTAACATTCTTTGCTGACGGCGTACACTGGAAGGCTGTTGTGCTGGCTGTGATTCTGCTTCTCCTCACCAACACATTAAAGGCCACGAAAAAACTTCACCCGGTCGTATGGATCGTAATATCTGCGGTTGCTGGTGTAGCATTCAGCTTCTGACAAAATAAACGAGCCTCCGGTATTTTCACCGAAGACTCGTGTTTTTCTTTCAAAACCCTTAATGTATCGGGTTAAACTCCTTCGACAGCAATTCCCTGAACTCTTCAAGGCTCATACTGCCTAAATCTCCCTCTGAACGTTTCCTGACTCCCACTGTGTGTGCTTCCTTCTCCTTGTCGCCAACAACAAGCATATACGGAACTTTCTGGAGCTGTGCATCACGAATCTTCCTGCCGAGCTTCTCCTCGCGTGAATCAATCTCCGGTCTGAGTCCCCAGCTCATGAACGTATCATACAGTTCACGCGCATAATTCATATGGTCTCCTGCAATGGGAATAATCTTTACCTGCACCGGAGCAAGCCAGAACGGGAAAGCCCCCGCATAATGTTCTATCAGAATGCCCATAAAACGCTCAATGCTCCCGAATACGACGCGGTGAATCAGCACAGGCGTATGTTCTGCACCGTCCTCACCGATATATGTTGCGTCAAAACGTCCGGGCAGCTGGAAGTCAAGCTGAATCGTTCCGCACTGCCACGTCCTGCCTATGCAGTCCTCAAGGTGAAAATCTATCTTAGGCCCGTAGAATGCTCCGTCTCCGGGATTAACCGTGTAGGGAGTATTGGTGCTCTCCAGTGCATCACGCAAAGCACTTTCTGCCGCTTCCCACTGCTCATCAGTCCCCATAGAGTCTTCCGGGCGTGTGGACAGCTCAACCGTATACTTGAAGCCGAAAACGTTAGTATATACGTATTTATCCAGATCCATTATCTGCAGAACTTCCTCTTTGATTTTTGTCGGCTCTATGTATGTGTGAGAATCGTCCTGCGTGAAACACCTGACGCGCATCAGGCCGTGAAGCACACCGCTGCGTTCATGCCTGTGAACTAATCCGAGTTCAGCAAGCCGCATAGGAAGATCCCTGTAGCTGCGTAACTGCGTCTTGTACACTAGGAGGCTTCCGGGACAGTTCATGGGCTTTATTGCGTAGGGCTTCTCGTCTATCTCGGTTAAGTACATGTTCTCCCTGTAATGATCCCAATGACCCGAACGAATCCATAATTCACGGTCAAGAATCTGCGGTGTCTTTATCTCCGTATAGCCGCGTTTCACGTGCTCGCGCCGCCAAAAGTCTATCAGCGTATTCATGATTGCCATTCCCTTTGGGTGGAAGAACGGGAATCCCGGCCCTTCCTCGTGCAGGCTGAACAGGTCTAAATCCCTGCCGAGTTTCCTGTGGTCGCGTAACTTGGCCTCCTCCATTCTGCGCAGATACTCTTTCAGCTCGTCGGGAGTCGCAAAAGCAGTCCCGTAAATCCTCGTGAGCATCTTGTTGTGTTCGTCCCCGCGCCAGTATGCTCCAGCAATGGATAACAGCTTGAAGTTGTGTATCTTTGATGCGTCCGGGACGTGAGGGCCTCTGCATAGATCCGCGTATTCTCCCTGCTTGTATACTGAAACCGAAGGAGCGTCTATGTCGGTGATCAGTTCGGTCTTGTAGGGATCATCAGCAAAGAACTTCAGCGCGTCATCTTTCGTCATGTCCTCGCGTGCAACCTTTTCGCCTGCACCTGCAATTCTGCGCATTTCCGCTTCTATCTTCGGGAGGTCTTCCTCCGTGATCGTCCCTGCAACGTCAATATCATAATAGAATCCGTCCTTGATTGCCGGGCCTACCCCGAAATGCGTGCCGGGATATAGCCTCAATACTGCCTGTGCCATAAGATGAGCTGTGCTGTGGCGGAGTATCTCTAGTCCTTCAGGAGTGTCCGCCGTGATTGGGGAGATTTCGCCGCCTGATGTTACGGTGCGTGACAGGTCGGAATGTTCGCCGTTGAAGTCTGCCGCTATAACCTTCTTGCTGTCCAAGCCAAGTGCCTTTAATGCATCATGAAGGGTTAAGCTGTCTTTATCAATTTCGCATGATTTATCGTTGTGCCTGAATACTAACATGAATTGCCTTCTTTCTTGCAGTAATTGAATTTTTCGTGAAAGAATATCACCGAAACTTTTTCACTGCAAGTTCAACGGGATTATGAGACATTCAGGCCTGATGATTTAATGAGATATTTTACAGGAACATTCTTAGTGAGCCACACGCCGTTAACCGAGCGGAAAAATTTATATCCGTCCCTGAACATTTCCCCGCTTCTCACCTCATACACAACCGGCCTTCCGTGCCTCTGCCCCACCTTGTGCGCAGTCTCATAGTCTCCTGACAGATAATATCTCTGCTTGCTGTCCTGCGCTGCTATGCGTTCAAGAGTCTGCATGTCCGTATGTATGCCTTCAAGGAGTTCATGAACGTCCGCCCAGCCGTGAGAGTCTAACTTTATGCCGATAGCCTCTGGTTTGTGGCGGAGTATCAGTGATATGTACCTGCTGAGTGA
>CAJOES010000136.1 GCA_905233455.1 uncultured Synergistales bacterium
ATTATTACGCCGTTGCAGTATAAATTATCCTCGTTGCTGCTCCTGACTTTGCCGGTCTCGGAACGTGCAGCAAATGATATTCTGGTCATTGCGCGTCAATTCCTTTCTCATAAAACTTTGCTCAGGAAGTCCTGTATGCCTATAGAACCGAAGAAGCCTAAAGACATATCTCCCTGCATTTTTCCCATTATAGATGATTTTATCTTGTTGAGGAATTTGTCGCCGGTAGATTCAGATTTTCCTCCTGCTCCTTTCGACGTAAAGGTTTGAAGCAAGTCCTTCACCTCTTGAGAGTCTGCATCATTCCCAATATTGTTTATGACGCTCTCAGCATTTGTAGCCAGTCCCGCAGAATTGAAGTGCATACCTCTTCCTAAGCTATCACTCTGGCCATCTGATTTTTGTCCGCTCTGTTCCTGAGTACCTGAACCTTGAGTAGCTGTTGTCCTATGATTTGAAGTATGGCCTGTAGGACTCTGATCACCCATTACGCTTTCAGCCGCAGATTTTCCGGATATTTCGCTGATTATGTTTTCTCCGGCAGTTTCACCTGTGCCTGAAGGTGTGCCTACGCCCGGAATACCTCCGCCCGACGGTGTGCCGCCCCCTGAAGGAACGTCTGCGGGTATGCCTGTCAGAAGTTCTCCATTGAGCAGAGCTTCAAGGCCTTCAAGCCCCTCAAAACCCGGAAGCCCGAGCATTGACAGTGTCTTTGAGATTCCTCCGAACAGTTTCGTTAGTCCTGTAGCTACAGCAATATTTTCCTGAGTATGAGGTTTTGCCGGTTCATTGATGATTACCGTCGTGTTGTTCACTACCTGTCTGCCTGTGTTGTATGCCTGTGTTATGCTCCGGGCAACTTCAGTCTGCTGTGCAGGTGTCAGTGAAGCTATGTTTGTGCTGCCGAGTACGGTAATGATAGATGCTGTTACTCCGGTAACTGCTATATTCTCCAATTCAGCGGCGGCTTTTAGTCCCGTTACTGCTGCTTCAGGCTTGTAGGGTATATGCGTTACGGGAAGCTGTACATTACCGCCCGAAGGTATATTCCATGACGGTATATTTGACTGGTTATGCGTATACGGTGATGATGTATACGGTGTCCTTGTATTATTCATATCACTATTACCGGGCTGGCTTCCCGTCCTTTCTGTCTGATTTGAAGGCATTGAAGGTGAAGTATTGCGCTGAGTATTCGGTGTCGGCTGTGAAGGATTATTCGGCGCAGATGGTGCTGAAGGCGAAGGATTTTGCGGGGTATTCGGCGTGTCTGGAGACGTATTGTTGATATAATGCGTTGATGTTCCCTTCGGCCTTGAGACTGTACCGCCGATGACTCCCCCTGTGGCAGGAGCTGCCCACTCTGCAGCAGAATGTTCTGAAGATCCGCTGTAGCCCGATGCAGTGAAACCGTAATTGCCTCTAAGCTCCTCTGAAAGGCTTTCTGCTTGTGTCTTGTATTTGGCTTCAAGCTCGGCGAACCTGCTGATACTTCCACCTAAAATGCGCGTTGTCTCATTCACTCCCTCATCAAGACGGCCAAGACGTGAATTCAGATCAAGAAGATTATCTGAAATTGTTACGCACTCCTTGCACTGCCAACCCTCATGAAGGCTTGCTCTTTTCAGCGAACTAACTGCTTCACCCATTAGACTGCAGGCTTTATTCATATTGCTGGTCAGTTCTGCTATATATTCTGCGTCAAAAATTATTACGTTAGACGGCATTTCCCACACCTCCTTATCTGCCTAATGACTGCATCCATCTTGCTGCCTCCTCATCGGTCCATTCATAGTCCCGGGCAGTATCTTCAAGGAATGATTTATATCCGTTCAAAGTATCATCCATACCCTGATACATATCATCCATTGCAAGCATTTTTTCTATCATAAGAGCTGGTATAGGCCCGCTGAAATCCCGCCCCATGCTCATGAATATTCTCATTATCTGATTCTGGCTGCTCTGCATTTCCGAAGCATTGTTGCCTATGTCGGAGGCTCTGGTCATCATTTCTTCTGTAACAGCTAACATTTTAGGCATGATTTTTCCTCCTTTACCAGTTTACCCCGCGAAGCTCTCTGGCTGTCTGTTCGTCGGCAGCAACGCATTCAGATACGAAATTCTGCATATCCTCAAGCGATTTGCCCATTGTGCCGTTGAAGCCCTCAATTCTCCGGCGGGTCTCTCTGAAACTTTCTGCATATACCTGCTGTGCTTCAGATTCCCATACTCCTTCCATTGAATTTATGATCCTGTCAATATTTTCAAGAGCGTCCTGCTGTAAGCCTATCTGCTTGAATACACGTGATATGCTCTCATCAACCGCAGTAACATTTATTATTGTTGCAGGCATATTACTTCAACTCCTTCGCCTGAGCTGCATATTCTTTGTCTATGCGCTTGTATTCCGATACCACATGGCGTATATATTTCACGCTGGTATCACACCTGTCCTGCCAGTCAGAAAGGTCATATGCGATCCTGCCGAGCTGCTCTTCAAGTGCCTCATATGCTGCGCCATACATGCGTTCGCTGTCGATACTGCGGGGATCAAGATACTTTTTAGCCTCGTCCAGTTTTGACCGGGCAAGCTCTATGCTCCTCACGTCCTCTTCAGCTTCTGCCTCGTCTATAACTATTTTTCCGCTTGCGTCCCTAAGTCCGCTCATCTTAATACAGCCCCTCTCCTTGTTTGTATTTCGTTATCTATGTATTCATCTAATTTTTTTCTGTCTGTAAACCACGCCGCCGCAAGTTCTTCATCGTCCCTCTGTTCCATCAGCATATACATATTTGATGCCTGATATACTGTTGCAGCGTATCCGTATGAATCTATTACCTCGCATTTGTCAGGGTTAGCACAGAACGAAACGCACACACTCAGTGAAAAACTTAAATTAACGCCGTCCCGCGCAGTCTCTTCGAGCAAATTTTTTCTGCGTAGCGTCTTTCTGGCTTCCTTCAGCTCCCGTTCAAATTTGATCTCGTCAGCCGGGAAGCTGTAAACTATATTCACCAGCCTTCGTATTCTTAGCATTACGGCTGAATAAAATAATTCCTTTTTCGTTACCAGCAGAAATTTTTTCTCTGACATATAATCTTTTCTCCCTGAATTAAACAAAGAGCAGGAGACAATACCTGCCCCTGCCCCTAAAATTTATTTGCCGCAAACGATGAGTTATCGTTTGATTTACTTTAAGTTTGCTGCTATTCCGGCCTTTTCTTTTTCCATGCTTTCCATCGCATCAGCGAACTTCTTAAGTGCTTCGATCAAGTGCTCAAGATCTACTGAGAAGCTCTGGAATGTAGCTTTTTTGCGTGCGTAGCTTGCTGCAAATGCGTCCTGTGCCTCACCGTGCCAATCTGATACTAATCCGTCAATAATGCCATTCAGCTTATCGATAGCACTCTCGTTGTTGTTTTTTGCATTCATGAGCTTGCTTGCACCCTCCCTAATAAGTTCAGGGGTTAACTTAATTAATGCCGTTGCCATTCAATTTACACCTCCTTCTATTATTTACCATTTACTTCAGCACTGCTAGAAACTCTTAAAAGTTAAAAGTCTCTCCGGCATCAATATCCTCCATATGAGTTGCGTAATTCTTCATGAAAGTGGAGAACTCCGACATATCGATACCAAATTCCTTATACGTGCCCTTCTTTTCTTCAAAAGCCGCCATAAACGCTTCTTTTGCCTTGCCTTCCCAGTTAGATAATATCTCGTCTACTACCGTCTGGATAGTATTGAGCATATTCTCTTGGTCTGCCTGAGCACTGTCAACCTGAGCTGCCTTATCTCTGATAACGTCGGGTGTTAAGAAAATTTCTGCCATCTGTTTTTCACCTCCTCTTTTATCTTTATCGTGTTTCTTGTTGTTGTCTCGCTGCTTCATTTACGATGGCATTATTATATTCACGAAGGGCATTTTAGGGTAGGGAAAACAAGCGATAAAATTACTTAACGGCCTATCGTAAAAACAGCGTATATCAAAACCTCTCCTGATTTTCAGATGAGGATACAGCAAAAAACACATATGATAGAATTTCCATGAAGTGATAATTATGATAGTGTGAATACAGGAGGCGAAGAAGTATGACGAGTGATGATGTAGGGACAATAACCCTTCTGTTAGAGAAGCATTTTGCGGACACTAAGGCAGAGTTCGCGACGATGAGACAGGACAATGCAGAGTTCCGCGAGCAGGTAAGGCAGGACAATGCAGAGTTCCGGGATCAGATAAGGCAGGACATGAGGAACTTTGAAGACAGGGTAAATACCAAGATTGAAGCCCTTGATGAGAAGTTTTCCGGCAAGATTGACGTACTGCAGTCGCAAATTGCAGTGATGCAGAATGACATAACAGGCCTGAAACATGATGTAGGGAATTTGTTTACTTGGAATTACTGGACGCTGTCAATAATTCTTGTGCTTGTGGCAGCTCCGCAGGTGGCATCAGGCATTAAGTCGCTGTTTGGTGCAGTGGCTGAAGGGTTAGGGCTTATTGTGTCGGCATTCCGGAAGGAGGGCAGGCAATAACATGCAAAAGGGCAGGAAGCCTCAAATCCTCCTGTCCCTTCACGGTACAAAACCGCCGGATTACCGCACCTTCTCCTCACTCTTCCAGCACTATAATTCTGCTTCCGTCGAAAGCACCAGCCTTCAGCAGAGATTCGCTGTCCTCAAGTATCCTGTTATTGCACTCAAACCGGCACGTCGTCCACTCACCCAAGCCGCTTTCAGGCATACTCTTCAGAGCCTCAAGAAGTTTTTTGCTGAGTTCTGATGCCGGGAGTTCTGAAGGCAGCTCCATATCCTGCATAAAACTTTCATCAACTGTCTGTACAGTTACAATAAACGTATCAGGTTCATTCATTGCGCAATCATGCTCCTTCCACTTTACCGAGCTTTAGAGCCGTTATTTTGCCGCCGTGAATAATACAGCCCTCATACTCTCCGATAACCGGTTTTTCACCTGTCGGGTACATATTCTCGAAAGCCCTGCAGTCTGACAGTGATCCTCCGGCAACTACAGCATTTCCGTTTCTCAGGCAGCTCATGAACGGTTTGACCTTGAATGTAGTCATGCGCTCAAGCCCTTTAAGGTTGCAGGTAAGATAGAAGTATATTCCCCTGTCAGCACCGCCCTGAATTATATTGTTCAGGACATTTACGTTTTCGTTTGATATTGCGCTGTAGAAATAGTTGAAGTCGTCAATGCAGAACACTATGCGTCCCTTGCTGTCCTCGTCCCTTTCGTCAAAAGCCGACTCAAGTTCTGCAACAACACCGTCAACTCCTGCGGCATCATGTACGGTTTTAGCATTGGGGCATAAGTTTTCGAGGAAAGTATTTCCTTCCTTCTCGAAAATATAGAGCTTCGTATCAGGATCATTGCCCAGTGTCTTTGCGATGAAGCCCATTACGTTGGTTTTGCCTCCGCCATCCTTACCGGAGATTACGCAGCCGTTCATGTCTCTGAACACAAATTCTACAGGCTCGCGTGTAACCTTATCGATTCCTATCTGCACGCCGTCTCCGCTGGATTTCAGTTCGCCAATGTCTACAGGTGCAGTTTCAGCCTCAAGGATAGATGCCCTCTTGCCTGTCCATGCTTCAGACATTTCCGTAAGCCTCTCGGTTAGCTTCCTATTTCCGCCTTCAAGGTACAGCGCGGTCTGATACTCAAGCGGGCCTTTGGTCAGTCCCCTGCCGACAACGCGTCCGGGCTGCATCTTGCCATCACCGCCGAGAATATCCCTGTATTCTGCCTTGTCCGTCATCTGTAGCGTGTACTTGGCCTTCACGTATTGCGAAATCCTGAACATATAGCTTCCTGTACTGCCTGCCGTCATCATGAGGTATATTCCCAAGCTGCTTCCGTCTCTTGCAGTCTGGTTCAGTACGTCCATGATGTCCGGACTCTGATTGTAGAGAGAGGCTATATTGTCGATAGCTACTATTATTGCCGGGAAAGGCTTCCCGGTATCTTCGCGGTATTCAATCAGGTTGGAGACTTTACGGGCAGAGAAAAGCCTGCGCCTTGATGCTAATTCATTCTGCAGGTAATCACGAGCCTTCTTGAGCTTGTCCTCGTCAGTAGGGTCTGCGGCAATAAGGCAGTGAGGCAGTATATCAAAGCTCCCCAGTATGAAGCTGCCGTAATCGAATATGATAAAGTTCACCTGTTCAGGCGTGTATGTCATAGCGGCAGACAGCAATACAGTCTGCAAGAATGTTGTCTTGCCTGTTGCAGGAGCACCGTAAAGCACCTGATGCCCGTCATCCATGAAATTCAGAACCAACGGATACTGCGTCTGGTGTTCGGGGTCATCAATGCGCCCCACAGTAACGGAAAGCCCTTCGTTTATCTGTGCCCATTTTCCGCTTTTCGTGTCGAATGCTTCCTGCCCCGCAATGAGTTCCGACAGCAGTAATTTTTCCGGTAGCGGTTCAGTCCATACAGGCCGCGCATGATGTATGTGATGCGTTTCTGCCTGCTCTATGATGTCCTTCACTATTGCGTTACCCTCGCTCATCTCGTCGCGTACAGCCTTTACCGTCTTTTCATAGTTCACGAGCTTTTCACGAGTCCCGTTGAGGTTCACCAGCCTTATATCAGCAGAAGACGTTGTCTGCCCTGACAGTGGATTATAGGGGGCTTTGGCATAAAACGTCTGCACCTGTTCATATACCTCATTGTTACCGACCTTCACATATGCCCTGCCCGGTGCTGATATGTTGTAGGCATCATCAGTTCCGATAATTTCTTTGCTCTCTGCGGCTGTTGCTGTACGGAGGCACACGCGGAATTTCGTATTTGATGACACCTGCCCCTTAACGACACCCTGCGGAGACTGCATGGTCAGAACCATATACATACCGACGCTTCTTCCGACACGCGCAATAGAAACTATCTCGTCGTTGTATTCAGGATACTGCGTAACGAACTCTGCGAACTCGTCAACAACAATAATAAGATACGGCAGGGGTTCAAGCCCTTCATCCGGGTGCGATTTCTGGTATTTCTGGTATGCGAAGATTGATTTTGACGATAAGAAGCTCGACTGCTCAAACAAGCGCATTCTTCTGTCTTTCTCGCCTTTAAGTGATTTGAGTCCGCGCACTATTGCTGACGGGTCATTAAGGTTGCTGATGATTCCTGCTATGTGCGGGAGGTCTTTCAGTATGTTGGATAAGTCATTACCCTTGAATTCAATCAACGCAAAATTAACGTCGTCGGGAGAAAATGTCAGTGCCATAGATAAAAGCCATGTTGTGAGCATTTCACTCTTGCC
>CAJOES010000137.1 GCA_905233455.1 uncultured Synergistales bacterium
ATTATTACGCCGTTGCAGTATAAATTATCCTCGTTGCTGCTCCTGACTTTGCCGGTCTCGGAACGTGCAGCAAATGATATTCTGGTCATTGCGCGTCAAATCCTTTCTCATATAACTTTTTCTAGGAAGTCTTTGATGTTTACAGAGCCTAAAACACCCAGTGATACGCCTCCCTGCATTTTTTCCATTATAGATGATTTTATCCTGTCAAGGAAATCACTGCTTGAAGATACTGACTGCCCTCCGCCTTTTGATGTAAAGGTTTGCAGTACCTCTTTGACCTCCTGAGAATCAGCATCATTGCCCATATTCCCGATGATACTTTCAGCATTTGTAGCAAGTCCCGCAGAAGTGAAGTGCATACCCGAACGCATACCTGTATCTGCGCCCATGACATCTTCAGCTATAGCATCTCCGGATACTGAGGCATTCATCGCGATAACTTCAGGGTCAGAAGGATCTATAGCGGCTGAACTTACAGATTCAGGACTGACAGCTCCCGGTGTCAAACCTTCCGGAATGTTTGACAGAAACGCTAAATCCTCAAAACCTTCAAGGCCGGGAATACCCAACATCGACAATGTTCGTGATAGTCCTCCGATCAGGTTTACCACTCCGGACGCAATAGCTATATTCTCCTGTATATGAGCTATTGAAGGATTGCTGATGATTGCAGCAGTGTTTTCCGTTACCTGCCTTCCTGCCGAATACGTCTGCACTATGCTGTTTGCTGTTGTGTACTGTACTTCCGGCGGCATTGAGGATATGTCTTCACTGCTTCCGAGCAGGGTAAAGATAGAATCTGTTACGCTATTGACTGCAACACCCTCAACTTCAACTACGGCTTTCACCCCGCCTGCAACTGCTTCGGGCTTGTCGGGTATGTGCGTAACGGGAAGCTGTATATCACCGCTGGGAGTTATGCTCCATGAAGGCGTATATGTCTGTTCTGAGCCGGCAGAAGGTGTATACGTCTGGTTTGTCCCAGTCTGGATTATGACAGACTGTGCCGCATTCCCCTGTGCCGTGCCTGTCTGTGGTGTGCCAGTGCCTGTGTAACCTGTTCCTGTGCCTGTTCCCGTCTGGGCTGTATCAGTCTTGGGCATTTCGTTTTGTGCCGTCTCTGTTTGAACAGTTTGAACGGTCTCGGTTTGTGCCGTGCCCGTCTGGGATGCAGGGATATTCCCGCTGGGTATGTTCACGCCCGGCGAACCCTCCTGCTGTCCTGTGATCCCCGAAGTATCTGCTGGTGTCTGCACTGAAGGCGAGGGATTCTGGGGAGCACTGACACTACCCGGTGATACGTAAGTGCTGCCCTGTCCTGCAGGTGTTCCCGGCACTGCTCCGCCCTCCATGCTTCCGGGGGCACTTCCTGCCCATGAACTGCCCGAAGACCCTGAAGAACCGCTGTAGCCTGATGCAGTGAAGCCGTAATTGCTCCTCAATTCACGCGAAAGACTGTCTGTCTGATCCCGGTACTGCCTTTCAAGCTCCTCAAATCTTCCTACACTTCCTCTCAAAATGCGCGTTGTCTCATTCACTCCCTCATCAAGACGGCCAAGACGCCTGTTCAGATCATCAAGGCTATCCGAAATTGTTACGCATTCCTTGCACTGCCACCCTTCATGGAGGCTGGCTTTCTTCAGGAAACTTACTGCTTCGCCCACAAGACCGCAGGCCGTATTCATGTTGCTGGTTATTTCAGCTATATAATCTGCATCAAAAATTATCACGTTAGACGGCATTGTCCGCACCTCCTTATCTGCTCATAGACTGCATCCATCTTGCTGCCTCCTGATCTGTCCATTCATAGTTTCTGGCGGTATCTTCAAGGAATGTTTTATAGCCGTTCAGATTTTCATTCATACCGCTGTACGTATCTTCCATTGCTATCATTTTCTCTATGATTAATGACGGTATAGGCCCGCTGAAGTTTCTTCCCATGTTCTGAATTATTGTTGTTATATGGTTCTGGCTGTCCCGTATTTCCGATGCACCGCTGCCTATGCTTGAAGCCCTGTCCATCATCTCTTCAGTAACAGCTAATATCTTAGGCATAATTTATCCCCCTTTACCAGTTTATACCGCGGAGTGCGCTTGCTGTCTGTTCGTCGGTTTCGAGGCATTCAGAGACGAAACCGCCCATCTTCTCAAGAGTTTCTTTCATTGTTGTGTTGAAAATGTCTATTTCCTGCTTGGTTCTCCTGAAGCTCTCTGCATATTCCTTCTGCGCTTCAGATTCCCACACGCCTTCCATAGAGTTCACTACATTATCCATGCGGTTAAGCGTACTTTCCTGCCCGGCAATCTCCCTGAGAATGCGTGATATGCTCTCCTGAACTGCCATAACATTTATGACTGTAGCAACCATTGTTTAGTTCAGCTCCTTCGCTTTAGCTGCAAAATCTTTGTCCGTCTGCTTGTATGAGGCAACTACATGACGTATATATTTCACGCTGGCATCGCACCTTTCCTGCCACTGCGACATGTCATATGATATGCGTGTAAGCTGTTCTTCAAGCGCATCACGGGTCGCACCGTATATGCGTGAACCGTCAATATTGCGCGGATCCAAATATCTTTTGGCCTCTTCCAGCTTCGAGCGTGCAGACTGGATACTGCGCACATCAGATTCTGCTTCTGCCTCGTCTATAACGATTTTTCCGCTCGTGTCCCTAAGTCCGCTCATCTTAATACAGCTCCTCTCCTTGTTTGTATTTCGTTATCTATGTATTCATCTAGTTTTTTTCTGTCCGTAAACCACGCCGCCGCAAGTTCTTCATCGTCCCTCT
Organism: uncultured Synergistales bacterium; assembly: GCA_905233455.1. Taxonomy (GTDB): domain Bacteria; phylum Synergistota; class Synergistia; order Synergistales; family Aminobacteriaceae; genus JAFUXM01. The sequence continues at coordinate 2,793 of CAJOES010000137.1, forward strand.
GTTCCATCAGCATATACATATTTGATGCCTGGTATATTGTTGCAGCGTAACCGTATGAATCTACTACCTCGCATTTGTCAGGGTTGGCACAGAATGAAACGCACACACTCAGCGAAAAACTTAGATTCACGCCGTCCCGCGCCGTCTCTTCGAGCAAATTTTTTCTGCGTAGCGTCTTTCTGGCTTCCTTCAGTTCCCGTTCAAACCTTATTTCGTCAGCCGGAAAACTGTAAACTATATTCACCAGCCTTCGTATCCTTAACATTACGGCTGAATAGAATAATTCCTTTTTCGTTATCAGCAGAAACTTTTTCTCTGACATATATAATCTTTTCTCCCTGAATTAGTAAAAGAGCAGGGTAACAATACCTGCCCCTGCCCCGAATTTCACTGTTACTGCCTTTATCTACTAGAGACTCCGCGCTATAACTACCTCAGAACCCTCTTTATTTGCCATATCACCAGAGAACTTGCTTACAAATCTCGCTAAAGTCTCAATGTCTCTTGAGAATGCAAGAAATCCGTTCCTCTTCTGGTTGTAGCTGTTTACAAAGGCTGTCTGAGCATCGCCGCGCCAATGACTAAGAAGTCCATTAACTATCTGGTCGAGTCTTTTGATAGCTTCGTCATTCTGTACTTTGCTGTTCTGAAGATCCCTTGACTCCTGTTGCATTTCTTCAGGCGTTAACTTGATACGTGGCATGAAATTTCACCTCCTTTTAATATTTTCGCTGAATTTCTAAGAGATTAACCGAATACACGGCCTGAACTGCCGGCATCAAGGCTCTCCATTTCTGCCGCATAGTCTCTAAGGAACTTTGAGAATTTCTGCATATCATTAGCAAATTCCACATACAGTCTTCTCTTATCAGCATATGCGGTTCTGAACGCTGCCTGCGATTTGCCTTCCCAACCATCATTGATACGAGCTACTACTCTGTCAATTGCCTGAAGGACATTCTGCTGATTGATGCGTGCGCTGTCCAGTCTGCTTGCTTCACTTCTGAGTGTTTCAGGGGTTAATAAAATCTCTGCCATAAAATTTCGCCTCCTTCTTTATATATTTTTGTGTTTCTGTTGTTGCCTTGCTCGCTTCATTTACGATGGCATTATTATATTCACGAAGGGCATTTTAGGGTAGGGAAAACAAGCGATAAAATTACTTAACGGCCTATCGTAAAAACAGCGTAGATCCCCGGATAAGGACACAGCAAAAAACGCATATGATAGAATTTCCATGAAGTGATAATTATGACAGCGTGAATACAGCCAGTGATACAGGAGGCGAAGAAGTATGACGAGTGATGATATAGGGACAATAACCCTTCTGCTAGAGAAGCATTTTTCGGACACTAAGGCGGAGTTCGCAAAGATGAGGCAGGACAATGCGGAGTTCCGTGAGCAGGTAAGGCAGGACATGCGGAACTTTGAAGACAGGGTAAATGCCAGGATTGAAGCCCTTGATGAGAAGTTGTCCGGCAAGATTGAAGCTGTTGACCAGAAATTATCCGGCAAGATTGAAGCTGTTGATCAAAAGTTGTCTGCCAAGATTGAAGCCGTTGATCAAAAGTTATCCGGCAAGATTGAAGCTGTTGACCAGAAGTTATCCGGCAAGATTGAGGTACTGCAGTCGCAAATTGCAGTGATGCAGAATGATATAACGGGCCTGAAACATGATGTAGGGAATCTGTTTACTTGGAATTACTGGACGCTGTCAATAATCCTTGTGCTTGTGGCAGCTCCGCAGGTGGCATCCTGCGTTAAGTCGCTGTTTGGTGTAATAGCAGATTGTGTAGGGCTTATTGTGTCGGCATTCCGGAAGGAAGACAGGCAATAACACGCAAAAGGGCAGGAAGCCTCAAAACCTCCTGCCCCTTCACGGCACAAAACCGCCGGATTAGCGCAATTCATCAAGTCTCCAGCACTATAATCCTGCTTCCGTCCAATACTCCGGCATTGAGCAGCGTATCGCCGGGATCAAGTATCATATTTCCGCACAAAAGCAGGCACGAATTCCAGTCAGAAAAGCCGCTTTCAGGCATACTCTTTAACGCTTCAAGAAGTTTTCTGCTTATCTCCGAAACCGGAAGCTCCGAAGGCAGCTCCATATCGTGCATAAAATTCTCGTCAGCAGTCTGTACAGTAACAATCAGGTTTTCAGGCTCATTCATAGCAAATCATGCTCCTTCAACTCTCGCAAGCCTTACGTGCGTTATCTTGTTCGCATGGATCAGGCAGCCTTCATGATCACCCATAAGCACCTCTTCACCGGTCGGGTAGAGCGTCATGAAAGTCCCGCAGTCCATAAGAGACCCTCCGGCAACAATAGCATTACCGTTCTTCAGGCAGTTCATGAATGCCTTGATCTTGAACGAGTCCATAACGGCCATTCCCTTTAGATCACAGGCAATATAGAAATATATTCCCCTGTCAGCCCCGCCGTCAATGATATTTGCCAGCAAAGCAACGCTCTCATTAGTTACGGCACTGTAGAATTCAGAGAAGTCATCAATGCAGAACACTATACGCCCGTCGCTGTCCTCGTCCCGTTCGTCAAATGCCTTCTCAAGTTCAGCAGTAACCTCATCAAGCCCTGCCTCATCATGCACAGTCTTAGCGTTGGGACAAAGATTTTCGAGGAATGTGCTACCTGCCTTCTCATAAATATAAAGCGTAGTACCTGCGTCATTATCGAGTGCTTTAGCTACCATGCCGAGAACGTTTGTTTTTCCTCCGCCGTCTTTACCCGAAATAACGCACCCGTTCATGTCCCTGAAGATGAAATCAACAGGATCACGCGTAGCCGGGTTAATCCCTATCTGGACATAATCCTTCGTTGAAGCTAATTCGCTCATGTCGATCGGAGCAGCTTCTGCCTCAAGGATAGATGCCCTCTTGCCCGTCCATGCTTCAGACATTTCATTGCACAGAGTCCGCAGATTCTTTGTGCGTTCACCGTCAGAATTGCCCTCAATGCAAAATGCGGCCTGGTATTCAAGCGGCCCTCTGGTGAGCCCTCTGCCCGGATAAGCTCCCGGCTGTGTATGTCCGTCTCCTCCTACAATTTCACGGTACTCTGTCTTATCCGTCATCTGAAGGGTAAACTTGGCCTTCACATATTGCGAAATCCTGAACATATAGCTTCCCTGATTTCCCGTAGCAATCATGAGGTATATTCCAAGCCCTACGCCGTCCCTTGCAGCAAGGTTCAGAACGTCCATAAGTTCATCATCCTGACTGCTTAATGAAGCAAGATTGTCTATAACAACGATTATTGCCGGGAAAGGTTCGCCGGTATCCTCACGGTAAGCCTCAATGTTTGCTACTCCACGCGCGGAAAATAATTTGCGTCTTACAGCAAGTTCGGTTCTCAGGAAGTCCCGTGCTTTCTTGACTTTCTCTTCGTCAGTGGGGTCTGCGGCTATGAGGCAGTGCGGGAGCGTCTCAAAAACACCCATAATGAAACTTCCGTAATCAAATACCACAAAGTTCACCTGTTCAGGCGTATATGTCATCGCGGCAGACACAATAACAGTCTGAAGGAATGATGTTTTGCCTGTTGCCGGACCGCCGTAAAGCACATGATGCCCTTCTCCGGAAAAGTTCAGCGCAAAGGGGTACTGCGTCTGCTTCTCCGGGTCATCAATCATCCCTACTGTAACGGAAAGCCCCTTGTTTGCCTGTGTCCATGCCTGAGACTCGGAGTCGAATGCTTCACGCCCCGCTATGAGTCCGGACAACTGGAGCTTTTCCGGCAGGGGATCAGTCCATACCGGGCGGGCATGGCGGAAATGATGAGCTTTAGACTCTTCAATTATGTCTTTCACTATTGCATTTCCTTCGCTCATTTCGTCCCTTGCAGCCTTCATAGTCATCTCATAGTTCACTAGCTTTTCGCGTGTCCCGTCAAGATTCACCAGCTTAATATCTGCCGTTGATACTTTCTTTCCGGAATTGGGATTGTAGGCAGCCTTTGCGTAGAATGTCTGCACTTGTTCATATACTTCATTGTTGCCGACCTTCACATATGCGCGCCCAGGTGCTGATATGTTGTAGGCATCATCAGTTCCGATAATTTCCTTGCTCTCTGCGGCTGTTGCTGTACGGAGGCACACGCGGAATTTCGTATTTGATGACACCTGCCCCTTAACGACACCTTGAGGGGACTGCATGGTCAGAACCATATACATTCCGACACTTCTTCCGACACGGGCAATAGAAACTATTTCGTCGTTGTATTCAGGATACTGCGTAACGAACTCTGCGAACTCGTCAACAACAATAATAAGGTACGGCAGGGGTTCAAGCCCTTCATCCGGGTGCGATTTCTGGTATTTCTGGTATGCAAAGATTGATTTTGACGATAAGAAGCTCGACTGCTCAAACAAGCGCATTCTTCTGTCTTTCTCGCCTTTAAGGGATTTGAGTCCGCGCACTATTGCCGACGGGTCATTAAGGTTGCTGATGATTCCTGCTATGTGAGGAAGGTCTTTCAGTATGTTGGATAGGTCATTACCCTTGAATTCAATCAACGCAAAATTAACGTCGTCGGGAGAAAATGTCAGTGCCATAGATAAAAGCCATGTTGTGAGCATTTCACTCTTGCC
>CAJOES010000138.1 GCA_905233455.1 uncultured Synergistales bacterium
TCAACCAACGTGAAACCCTTGCGTGTCCTCTTCATAATTTTTACCTCCTGAAAAAAATTTTTTCTTTGCTCTACAGCCACTCGTGCAGTAAAATAACTACACAACGCAGGTGCAGTAAAAATAATTCGCACACAACTATTTCACGTCATCATTGCCATGTGTTATAATAAGCACGTAACAAGGAAAACTAAAGGACATGTTTTATACATAATCCCGCAGTTATGTGCAGAAATTATTTTTGTTAGCGATTAATATTATAGCACAAAGCCTTGTTATTTTTGTGTGTCTTTTCATAAATTTTTCACATCATCTTCAATGCACCGTCAAGCGTATAATAAAAGCAAAAAAACCAAAATGCAAAATCACATCTGGAATGAACCAATCAACAAATCACTTCGCCGCACAATAGGCCGGGCATTAGCTCAATGGCACATGATACAGGAAGGCGATAACGTCCTCGTCGGCCTGTCTGGAGGCAAGGACAGCCTTATACTCCTTCACGCGCTTCATGACTTCTCACGCAGAAGCCCCGTGAAATTTCATCTCGCCGCACTAAGCGTAAAGCTCACCGGAATGAATACAGCTCCCCTTGAGGATTACTGTCGGTGCAAGAACATTCCCTACACCGTCATCGAACAGCCTATCATTGAGATTATCGCTAAACGCAGGGAGAAGTCTCCGTGTTCATTCTGTGCGAACATGAGACGCGGGATAATCAGTTCATGGGCCTCACAGAACGGTTACGGCAAATTAGCTCTCGGCCACAGCTTAGACGATGCCGCAGAAACTTTCTTCATGAATATCTTTCATGCAGGCAGGGCAAAAAGTTTTCAGCCAGTCTCCCTAATGTCCCGGACTAATATCACCGTTATACGTCCGTTAGTGCTCTCGACTGAGGCGGCAATAATTGATGAGGCAAAAAGGCTTGAGCTTCCCGTAATTCCGAGTGCCTGCCCGTTTGCAGGACATACCGAACGGCAGAATACGCGTGATTTTATTGCAGATCTGCGCAGGAAAATTCCGGATCTGTACAGCAAGATAGTAAATGCACTTGAGAATCTTTCTGATTCTGATGCCTGGAGACATGAATAGATGAGCAAGATACCTGACGACATAAAATTAACCCCGTGGCTTGAACAGTACAAAAAGTTTTCTGATGATTACCCCGATGCACTGCTCCTGTTCAGGATGGGGGATTTCTACGAGATGTTCTTTGATGATGCAAGGCAGGCGGCGGCAGTTCTGGATATTGCCCTGACTGCAAGAGACCCGGAGAAGAAAATACCTATGGCGGGAATACCTCACCACGCGCTGAACTCATACTTAGGGAGGCTCATACGTGCGGGCTTCCGTGCGGCAATATGCGAACAGATCGGAGAACCTAACCCGAAAGGACTCGTTGAGCGCAAGGTCATACGCGTGGTTACTCCCGGCACATATGTCCCGGAGGAGAACACCGGGGATACCGGGCATCTTGCGGCAGTCTGGCCCGGCAAAGGCAGTATTGCAGTTGCGTTATTGTCGGTGGATACCGGAAGGCTTGAGGCGGGAACTGTCAGTGTTCGCGAGGCAGAAGCGGCTCTTGCGTCATTCACGCCCGGCGAAGTGCTGTACCCCTCAAACATCAAGAAACTTCCGGACTTCCTGAACGGCTATAACCTTCTTGCAGTATCACCGGAGACCTTCAAGACCGAAAATGCTGCGGGACGGCTGAAATCTGCCCTGAACACTTCAAGGCTTGCAGGCTTCGGCATAGATGAGCGTGATCCGTGCGTGGGCAGTGCATGGGCGGCACTGGACTATCTTTCGGCTACACAGTTCAGCTCACTTGAACACGTCCTGAAGATTGCGCCATTGACCGTGAAAGACCGTATGAGCCTTGACACTGCGGCACAGCGCAACCTTGAGCTTATACCGGAGACTTCCGGGGACAGCGTGTCGTTATTGTCATGTCTGGACAGGTGCAGGACTCCTATGGGCAGAAGGACTCTGCGGGACTGGATTCTGCGGCCATTGACGGACATTAAGGCGATTGAACGCAGACAGAAATCTATTGCTGTGCTGGTGGATTCTCCGGCGGAATGCGCAGAGCTTCTTGACGCTCTTGCAGGGACTAGGGATATTGAGCGGGCATTATCACGGCTTGCACTCGGTACAGCTAACCCTGCGGACTTGGGGGCAGTCCGGGACACATTAAGGATCATTCCGGCAATAAGGGCTGTGGAGCTGGCAGAACCGGTGAAACAGATAGCGGCATCATTTCCTGACCTTCAGGAGCTGAGCGGGTATCTTGAGGAGGCATTAGAGGACAGGCTTCCGAGAAGTTTCACTGACGGCAGCATAATACGTTCAGGATTCAGCAGTGAGCTTGCTCACTGGCGGGAGATTTCAGCGGGCGGGGACAAGTGGCTGAATGATTATCTTGCGAGGGAGCGCGAGGCTACTGCAACACCAAGACTCAAGGCAGGATACACTAACGCATACGGCTATTATCTTGAGTCGGGCAAGGCAGGACTGACCATACAGCCGGAATATTTCAGGCACACACAGACTCTCGTGAACTCAAAGCGTTACACCACACCTGAACTGAAGAAGTTTGAAGCGGAGATGCAGAATAGTGAAGCTGAAATTTCACGTATTGAGGGTGAATTGTGCGTAAAGGTGATAGAACACATAATATCCTACAGTTCACAGCTGCAGATGACCGGGAGGCTTTTAGGGATTCTTGACTGTGCGGCTTCAAGTGCAGGGCTTGCGCGGGAAAGGAATTATGCGTGTCCTGTGGTTGACGGTTCTGACGTGATAGATATCAAGGGCGGAAGGCATCCCGTGATTGAGGCGGAATTACGGGACGAGGGATTTGTGCCGAATGATGTAACGCTGGGCAATGACGGAAGGATAATCATACTCACCGGGCCTAACATGGCGGGCAAATCTACGTGGCTGCGAATGACTGCACTAATTGCGGTAATGGCTCAGGCGGGGTTATGGATTCCTGCGGAGAGCGCGAGAATAGGAGTCGTTGACCGGGTATTTACTCGTATCGGCGCGCGTGATGATTTAGTTCACGGGAGCAGTACATTCATGGTTGAGATGCTGGAGACGGCGAACATACTCAACAACGTAACTGACAGGAGTCTGATCATACTCGACGAGATCGGGCGGGGAACTGCGACATGGGACGGAATGAGCATAGCATGGGCAGTTCTGGAATACCTTCAGGCAGGGAGCAGGGCACGGGTGCTTTTCGCGACGCACCTGCATGAACTGACATGCTTAGAGGAGAGGCTTGAAGGCGTGAAGAATTACAGCATGGCCGTTAGTGAGGGCAAAGAAGGTATATTGTTCCTGCATCAGGTTGTACGCGGTGAGGCCAGCAGGTCATACGGAATTGAAGTTGCGAGGCTTGCAGGGCTGCCGGATATGGTTCTGCGCCGGGCGTTTGAGCTGCTGAATGTGTTCGAGAAGGACGGTGTTGAAGTTAAGGACATACCCGCACCTTTGCCGCTTAATGCCTTGAAGCGTCAGATACTTATGTTTTCGCCGGAAAGTGATGCGGTCATTGAGGAGCTTTCAGAGATTGATACGGATAATATTACACCTATGCAGGCATTGAAGATACTGCACAGACTGAGGGAGAAGAGCAGGAAAATTCATATGGTATAATCACGGGAAAATACACATTAAGGAGGTTGACGGAATTGCAAAAATCTGCGTATAATTTGTTCGCAGTTCGCAGTTCGCAGTTCGCAGTTCGCAGTTCGCAGTTCGCAGTTCGCAGTTCGCAGTTCGCAGTTCGCAGTTCG
>CAJOES010000139.1 GCA_905233455.1 uncultured Synergistales bacterium
TGTTGACATTTTGTGGTATAATACCACGTGAAGGAATGCGGTTCCCGCGACAGAACCTTCCTTCGCAGTTTTGTCGAATAGAAAACTATTCGGGAGGTGGATTACATGATTGCGACATTCCAAGGAACGATACAGGACAACATAATTATGCTTGAAGATGATGCAGTAACTTTTGATGGCGGCAGTGTATTGAGACTGTCGCACAGAAGGTTCACTGCACTGCGCAAGGTATTCATGCGTAAAGCTCCCGTGCAACATTGATGAATTCCCGCGCATATACGGGAAGATAGCTGCCTTTCCTGTATGACGCAACAAAATCGCTCATGACTTTAGGCTCTCCGAAGCTGTATGTATCTGTTTCAGGTTTCGGTGAATGCCAGCGCAGATGACTCTCGAATATGAATGACACTCCCCAGCCCTGTTCGGTCAGTGAGATCACTGCGGGCATATTGTTGGTGGTGATGGAGTTGCTGAGGGGGATTCCGGCGCACTGAAGCCAGTAACGCGAGATCTGTCCGGTTCTCTGTTCGGGCGATAACAGTATCAGGCGTTCGTCCCTGAGTGCGGAGAGGTCTAGGTGTCCGGAAGAATCTGCAAGAGACTTTACGGGATGATTGCGGCAGGTGCATATGAGCAGCTCCTCATGCGCTAAGGTCTCATACTCTAGGTGAGGGTTAGGTTTGTGGGGCTTGCTGTAGAACGCTAAATCAGTATCACCGTCAAGAAGCCTTTTATCTATCGCTGATGATGTGCCCTCAAAGATATTTATTTTCACGTTGGGATATTTCTTGTTGAATGCCGGTAATGTTTTCGGAAGCATGTATGTGCATCTCATGTTAGGCAGCCCGATATTCAGAACGCCTATATCACGCTTTATGATGTCGGAAATTTCCGCGTCAAGCGAGGCTTTTGTTTCAAGGATACTTTTTGCGTAAGACAAATAACGTTCACCCGCATAAGTCGGAATATATTTGCCGTCTATCCTTCTGAACAGCTTTAATCCTAGTTCATCCTCAAGTCCTGCCAGAAACTTGCTCAGGTTAGGCTGTCCCATGTAAAGAGCCTCTGCCGCCTTCGTTATGTTCTGATGCTTTGCTATTGCCAGTATGTAGTTAAGCTCCCTGAAGTCCATTCATGCAACCCTCCCGTTATTCCTTCTGGGAATATTTTATATCACAAAAAAACCTTTCACTTTGAGAAAGCAAAATGTTATTCTTTGCTCATTCCAACCCAGCAAAAAAAATAAGAGGAGGATAAAACAGCATGACAGCTAAGAAACTGCCGGTAACTATTATGCGCGGCGGAACAAGCAAGGGAGTCTACATACTTGAAGATGATATGCCGTCCAACCATGACGAATGGGAAGCGTTACTGCTCCGGCTCATGGGAAGCCCGGACTCAAAGCAGATTGACGGACTGGGCGGTTCATACTCCGTAACGAGCAAAGTTGCAATCATCAAGAAGTCCGATAATCCTGACGCTGATGTAGATTACACGTTTGCTCAGGTTTCAGTCGATAAGCCTTTAGTTAGCTACAAGGGGAACTGCGGCAATATCTCTTCAGGCGTAGGGCCGTTCGCAATCGAGAAAGGATTAGTGCAGGCACAAGACGGAATAACAACCGTAAGAATCTTCAACACCAACACGCAGAAAATCATAGCCGCTGATGTCCGGACTCCCGGCGGCATGGTGGAGTACTCCGGAGATTTCGCCATTGCAGGAGTGCCGGGAACAGCCTCGCCTGTAAAGCTGAAGTTCGTCAGTCCTGCAGGAACGCTCGGCAAAGGCCTTCTGCCCACAGGAAACGCAACAGATATTCTTGATGTTCCGGAGTTCGGACAGGTTCAGGTGTCGATCATTGATGCCGCGAATCCGTTAGTGTTCGTGAAAGCAAAGGATATAGGGCTTACAGGGAAAGAGCTTCCCGACAATCTCAATGCAAACCCGAAAATGTTAGAGCTGTTAGAGACGATAAGAGGCCTCGCTGCGCAAAAGCTAGACCTCATAGACGACTACACAAAATCAGCGTGGGAAACTCCTGGAATCCCGAAGATGACATTTGTAGCCAGTCCCGAAGATTATACGACATCGGACGGCAAGGCAATAGCGAAAGGTGATATAGACATACTTTCACGCATGATGTCAATGCAGAAGCCTCACCCGTCATACGCAATGACAGGCGCAATGTGTACGGCGGCAGCATGTGTTGTTCCGGGTTCTGTCGTAAATCAGGTGCTTGCTCCCAATGCAGACACGCAGTTTATACGCATTGGACACCCGGGCGGGATTCTTGAATGCGGGGTAGATTACAGGGAGAACGGGAAATGCCCGGAGATTATTGACACGTTCGGGTTCAGGACAGCTAACCTGCTGATGGAAGGCACAGCAAGCATAAGGGGGTAATGTCATCATGGAATTTTTGCAGCCGTATCTGCCGGTAATATCGCTTCTGGTTCTTGCAGTTGTTGTAGCAATAGGCTTCATCAAGAAAATCAATTTAGGCTTCTTCGCATTGGGCGCGGCGTTCGTTCTCGGAACTGTGGGAGGAATGAAGGCATCACAGATCACGGCAGGTTTCAGCTCCTCAATGTTTGTTACTCTTGTCGGTGTTACGTTCATGTTCGGAATGGCCAGCCAGAACGGTACGCTTGAATTATTCTCGAAGAAAGTTGTTGCGTTAGTGGGAAAACATACGGTGCTGATACCGATATTGATGTTCGTGCTTTCGGCGTTTATCTCTGCAATAGGGCCGGGGCACATAGCGGCAGGAATATTGATGACAACGTTTGCGATGTATCTTGCGTTTGAGATGGACATTAACCCGATGGCAACATCACTATACGCAAAGTTAGGGGCTAATGCTGGCTGTGCGTCTACCTTATCGCTGACGGGAATATTAGCGGCACAGCTCTCCAACCCTATTGGATATTCAGGCTTCGGGCTTCATCTGTTCCTGTCTACGCTTCTTTCAGGTTTCGTGTTCACGCTGGTGGTGTATATACTCTACAAGGGCTACAAGGTGAAAGCAGACAACCCGCTGAAGTGGTCAGAGATCCCGAAATTCAACAGAGACCAGAGAATCACAATCGCGGTAATCATTGTTGTAGTTGTGTGCTGTATCGGCTTCAAGCTCGACACGGGATTATTCGCATTCCTCGCGGCAAGTGTGCTGATCCTCACGGGCTGTGCGGACGAGAAGAAAGCCATAAAGGGTATCCCTTGGGGAACGCTGGTATTCATCTGCGGTGTTGGTGCTCTGGTGAACGTCATCAACAAGCTCGGCGGAATCAAGCTGGTATCAGATTACCTCTCAAGCCTCATGACTGCAGAATCTGCCGTCCCGATAATGTCTGCAACCTCCGGCATTCTCTCGTGGGTAAGCTCAACAACCGGAGTGGTTATGCCTGCACTGCTGCCCATTGCGGACAACGTTGCACATACATTCTCAGGAGTGAGCTATGTTGAACTGATGTCTGCGATAATTGCTACATCGTTTGCGGCGGCCATAAGCCCGTTATCGACAGGCGGAGCAATCATAATGTCTTCATACAGTGCCAGCAAGGAGACAACAACCGAAGAGATGAACAACATGTTTAAGACTCTGTTCTTGCTGTCGGTGGCGAACGTAGGAATTAACGTGCTTATGTCATGGTTAGGCGTTTTCAGTTTAGGGCATCTGTTCTATTAGTTATAGA
>CAJOES010000140.1 GCA_905233455.1 uncultured Synergistales bacterium
TCAATCTTTGCGATCGCTCCCGGCCCGAAATATACCGTAGTTTTGAGGCGTATCTCTGATACCGTATTAGTGTCAAAATATTCGTCCCACATGATATTTCTTCAGCTCCTTTGTGTTGTTGAATGGGAAAATTATAGCAGTCTGAAAGTGAAAGAAGGCTTATAGATTATGATAATGCTTTATTATGAAATGCTGAAATCTCCGGACACAAAAAATCCCTCCCGCTATATTACAGGAGGGACAAATTTCTATCTTTCGTTCAGGACAACCCGCCCGGACTTCACCGAATGAGTCAGCCACACATTGCCGCCGATGACGCAGTGATCCCCGATAACCGTCTGGCCTCCCAGTATCGTAGCACCCGCATAAATCACTACGTCATTGCCTATGTCCGGATGACGTTTTATGCCCTTGATGAGCGTACCGTCAGGATTTGCCGCAAAACTCTTCGCGCCTATCGTAACATTCTGGTATATCTTCACGCGGTCTCCTATTGTTGATGTCTCGCCGATTACTACTCCCGTTCCGTGATCTATGAAGAAATATTCCCCGATCGCTGCGCCCGGGTGAATGTCTATGCCCGTCAGCCTGTGAGCATATTCCGTGATGATGCGGGGAATCAGCGGAACGCCCATAACGTAGAGTTCATGCGCCACACGGTAAGCACTAATAGCCGTGAATGCAGGATACGCCAAAACTATCTCATCAGGATTCTTTGCCGCAGGGTCTCCCTGATACGCCGCAGTTATGTCCGTCCATAATACCCGCCTGATCTCCGGAAGTTTCGCGATGAGCCGTGCAGCGTAGTCCTCCGATTTGTCCCCGTCTCCTGTCAGTTTCGTGATGGCAGGGACGAGATACTCACGCGCAAGCCTCAGATTGTCGCCTACTTCACCGCCTGAAGGGTTGGCATGTGACGGGAACATTGCCGCCTGAAGACTCCTGAACGCAAATTCTACGCTCTCCTTTATGCCGTTGTAGCTTACCTTGTCCTGTGCAGTTATGTTCGTTAATTCTCTCTCTGCAAAAGTTAAAGCCTCTTCTATATTCATATCCTAGTCGGTGAACAGTGCAGTAGAAAGGTATCTTTCTCCGGTGTCAGGAAGTATCGCAACTATATTCTTTCCTTCAGCTTCCGGCCTCTTCGCGATCTCAACTGCGGCATGAACTGCGGCTCCCGACGAAATCCCGACAAGGAATCCCTCTGCCTTGCCGATAAGTTTCCCTGCGGCGAATGCGTCTGCGTCCTGAACAGTGATGATCTCGTCGTATATTCTCGTGTTCAGAACGTCAGGAACGAACCCTGCGCCAATGCCCTGAATCTTGTGCGATCCCGGCTTGCCCGTCGAAAGCACCGGAGATCCTGCAGGCTCTACAGCAATGACCTTAACGTCTGCATTTCTGCTCTTGAGGTATTCGCCCGTGCCAGTGAGAGTCCCGCCAGTCCCGACACCTGAAATGAAGTAATCGACTTTCCCGTCAGTGTCCTGCCATATCTCCGGGCCTGTTGTCTCACGGTGAATTTTGGGATTCGCAGGGTTCACGAACTGCCCCGCAATGAAGCTGTCCGGTGTCTCTTCCGCAAGCTGTGATGCCTTCTCGATTGCACCGCGCATTCCCTTGCTGCCTTCCGTCAGTACCAGTTCTGCACCGTATGCCTTCATGAGCTGCCTGCGTTCAAGGGACATGGTTTCAGGCATTACGATAATGATTCTGTAGCCTCTTGCTGCTGCCACTGATGAGAGCCCGATACCCGTGTTGCCGCTGGTAGGTTCAATGATGACACTGCCGGGATGAAGTTTTCCGGAGGCTTCTGCGTCATCTATCATGGCTTTTGCGATCCTGTCCTTGACGCTTCCGGCGGGGTTGAAGTATTCGAGCTTGGCCAGAATTTTGGCTTTAAGGTTAAACTGCTTCTCTATGTGCGTGAGTTCAAGAAGGGGCGTGCGGCCTATAAGCTGGTCGATTGAAGTATAAATCTTCGACATAATAATAATTCTCTCCTTTTGTGTGTGTACAAAATACCCGTGATGTTATATGCAGGAGGATATTTACGAAAAATTTTTTGTGTGAACTTGCGATAATGAAAAGTAAAACTAGAACTGGAAGCGACAACAGCAGCATATTGCCTTAATGATGGTGTTGAATGTCATTAAATTACGCATACTGTTTTCACCTCGTATATAATTTGGACACTGCGAATTATGCCACGACTGACAGACTTAATCAATATGTAATTTTTATGGAGGTTTTATTTTATGCTGAAAGTTATTCTGTCGTACCTGCCTTATGCACTCATCACAACATTCACGCCCGGCCCGAATAATATCATGTCCCTGTACTCAATAAGCCGTGCGGGATGGAGAAAAGGCGGCAGAGTCATTCTGGGTATAGCTTCAGGCTTCTCTACGCTTATGATTCTGGTTATTCTGTTCTGCAACGAGATCGCAAAGTACCCTGAACTTGTCGAAATGTTGAAGTATGTCGGTGCTGTATATATCATCTGGCTTGCGTATCATATCGCGGTAAGCAAGCCTTCAGAGACAGAAGGACGCTCAATGAATTTCGTGAACGGGTATCTTCTCTCAATCACCAACGTAAAAGTGATTCTGTACCTCATCACGATATACACAGCATACATAATCCCTCAAGGTGCAGGGCTGTACGATATGATTCTGCACGGAATATTCATCATTGCGGTTAGTGCTGTAAGCTGGTGCATGTGGGGAGCAATGGGCGGACTCCTCCAGAGATTCCTCGCGAGGTACTACAGGCCGTTCAATGCCGCAATGGGAGTGATACTGCTGTGGTGTGCGTGGGAGATTCTGTCCTGAACCTACAGCACCCTCACAACACAATCCGGAGCATAAGCCTCAAAGGACTGCATCATATGGTTATGCCCTCGTCGAAACACGCGACAATCCCGCCATCACCGTACACATACACAGTGAAGCCGTCAATATCCTCTTCCCGGTAGTTCAGCGATAACGGCAAGCCGAAATCTGATACGCACATGAACAGCAGATCCCTTACCGTCCTGTCAGGCTTTATGTCCTCTATCGTGTCATCAAGCATATCTTGCGTGAGTTCATCGGCAGTGAAGAACACATTGCGGTAATTCGTCGTGTCCAGCTTGAGCACCCTAAATCCCGTATCACCTGAGAGATTCTGACCTGCACGGCGTATGCGTTCACGGCCTATATCACATATCGTTGCGTACCCGGCTTTTGCGGCTTCTGACTGCGGCGGACATTCTTCGGGAAGCTGTACCATGATGAATTTGCGCGTTACGGAGTCTTCGGCATTCAGGAACATTACTGCATGGGCCGTAGTTGATGAGCCGGAGAAAAAGTCAAGGATAATATCATCATCTTTCGTGTGAGCCATCTTCATTAGGTGTGTGATTAGTTCAGGTGATTTAGAGTAATCGAATGGTGCAGAACCGAATAGCTTTTTAGTGTCTCCGTTCCATTGGGTATAGCCTGCCTCATGGTGTCCTGCACCCAACGCCATCTACCGTTACAGAAAACTTATAAAAAGTTATAAATCAACTCTTATGTTTCTTTCCTCATTCATCGCGTCCGCTTTCACGATGGTCTGCTACTTACGTTTGGTGACTAACGTATCGGTACATATCAATAATTCCTTTTATTAAGAGAAATAATACAGGAGGTGGCTTATAAATGCAACAATGTGATATTTTTTGCATAACATAATATTTAGTCATGAATAACTGCGTAATATTTGCTGTCCTGTTTACCTCCTCGTCCTTTCCATAGTATTTGTGCAATACAACTATTTTCCTCGAAAACCTCATCACAAATTTTCCGTAAGTTAGCCTATTCATTGTCGTCAATGGAGATGAATATCACTCCGTCATCACACAGCAAATCCCGTGCAACCTTCAATCTAGGGTAAATCATGCTGTACCAGTCTGAATGATACCGGGGATTGCTCTTTGTGTTCTCCCGGTAATTACTGTGCGTAAAGTTCTTTGTGCCGTCATCATCATAGAGTCCGTAATCACCTTCCGCTTCATCTTCATCCTGCATGAAGTTGTGTCCCTATAGATGAAATCATGCCCGGTGTTATATGGCGGGTCAATGTATATCATCTTCACTTTGTGCATGTAGCTGTTACGCAACACCTTCAGCACCTCAAGGTTATCCCCCCCAATATATAGATTCTGTGTCGTGTTGAAATACTTGCTGAGTTCCGGACACGGGCGCAGAGTCTTATCCGTTGGTTTCCCTGCCTCAATGACTGCATTACGTTTTCCCGGCCACGTGAAAGCATAGTATTCTTTGTTGTTTATGGTGTAATCTCCTCAGTTGAATAATATCACCGCGATATAAAAAGCAGAATTGTTTAACAATTTTGACAATAAGATTAACGGGCGGTAATATTACGCGAAATTTTAATTTGCAGGGAGATTTTATTTGATGGCAGACATTCAGGAGAAGCAGGAGAAGATTAACGAACAGCTTGCACGTTACGGCGTGAAGTTCGGCATCTACAAGGGAGGAGTCTTTCATGAACAGCTTTTCCCTTTCGACATGATACCGAGAGTCATCGAGCATGACGAGTTCGCATACCTTGAGCTCGGACTTAAGCAGAGGGTTACGGCACTAAACGAGTTCATCAGGGACATATACTCGGCAAAAAGGATTGTTGCAGACGGGGTTATCGCTGAGGAGTTCATATTTTCCGGCACGGGCTATCTTGTGCAGTGCGACGGCGTAAGCCCACCGAAGGGTATTTACGCGCATATCTCCGGCATTGACCTTGTGCAGGGCAAAGACGAAAGCTGGTACGTTCTGGAGGACAACCTGCGCATACCTTCAGGGGCATCATACCCCATGATTGCGCGGGAGCTGTGCCGCAGGAGCTTTCCGGATGAGTTCGCGAAACACCGCATAGAGGACAACCGCAACTACCCGGAACTTCTTGCGCGCACTATGGACTGCGTGAACACCGGAGGCTGTACGGTCATACTGACTCCCGGAAGATTCAACGCCGCATACTTTGAGCATTCCTACCTTGCAGAACGGATGGGAGCGTATCTTGTTGCCGGCGATGAGCTTACTGTCGAGAACGAGCACCTGTACTTTTCCGATTACTCCGGCAGAAAGGAGCAGGTCGGGGCAGTCTACAGGCGAATATCTGATGAGTACCTTGACCCGGTGAACTTCAACATGGCATCACTTATCGGCGTTCCTCACATATTCGACATATACAGGAGGGGCAATGTTGCGATCATCAATGCTCCCGGCAACGGCGCGGCGGACGACAAGGGGATATATTATTTCGTGCCTTCAATGATCAGATATTATCTCGGAGAAGAACCTATACTGCAGAATGCACCGACATATCTTCCATACTATGAGCAGGACATGAAATATATTCTTGCAAATATTGACAGCCTCGTATTAAAGGACGTATCTGAAGCGGGAGGTTACGGCGTTGTTTTCGGAAACAAATTAACGAAAGAACAAAAGGCAGAATTTGCTGACATGATAAAGTCAGAACCAAGAAGGTTTATTGCTCAGGAGGTAATAGACTTCAGGGACATAGACATTTACGACGAAGGACAGAGAGTCCCCAGAAAGGCAGATTTGCGTGCGTTCGTACTGATGAGTGATGAGCCGGTTGTGTGGAAGAGCGGTTTGACCCGTTTTTCGCGCAATCCTGATTCATTTATCGTGAACTCGTCGCAGGGAGGAGGATACAAAGATACATGGATAATCGCAGAGTAATTTTATCCCTGGAGAACAGGGACAGGCTGTTTTGGCTTGGCCGTTACAGCGAGCGCGTATATACGACACTAAAATATTTTGCAGAGCAGTTTGACTCTATGATTGACCGTAAGAACCATGACGGCATATACACATCAAAAGAGGATTTTGCGCAAAAATACTGCTTCAATGAAGACGACCCCAATTCGGTGTATTACGGGCTTATGCGGGCATATGACAACGCAATAGAGCTGCGTGAGGAGATTGGGAGCGATACATTCAGCTATATTCAGATGGCGGTATATGAGATGAACCGCGCAAAGTTTTCGGACTCGCCATTATTGCAGCTGCAGAAGGTTTCAGACAACATTGCGGCATTCTGGGGAATGGCAGATGACAGGATATATGACGAGAAAGTCCGGAGCATAATCAAGCTGGGCAAGAGAATAGAGCGTGTTGACCTTTATGCGAGAATGAACGCAGATTCCGGAGACATACAGCGGGAAATTCACCGGTTAAGCTACAGGATAGAGAAGGCCGGGCTGAAGTATGATTCCGGAAGGCTTGAGAGGCTGAATGAACTTGCGGCAGAGGACGGCATTAATTGTCCTGAAATAGTGAAAGAGGTTGAAGGGCTGATAGATTTATCCCGGATAAACTGAAATGCACACACTACGATACAGTTATCACATGCAGCTGAATTTCGGCGAGCCTGCACACGATCACCAGTTCAAATTACGGTGCTTTCCGTCGAGCGATGAGAGGCAGAAAATATCTGATGAGCGCATAGAGATTTACCCCCGGCATTACGGCGTAGAACAGCCTGACTCTTTCGGCAACAGGTGCATATACGGTGCGGCACGTCAGGAGCATGAACGCTTTTCGGTTGACGTTGAAGGGACGGCAGAGATTCACGGCGGTATCTTCCTGAAGGCTGACGGCGGCAATGTCGGTATCTTCCGTTACGCTACGGGGCTGACCCAAGCGGGAGAGAACATCAGGAGGCTTCACGCAATGCTGGACTTCGGGGACATGTCCGGCTACTCTAAGGCGGTGGGAATGATGCAGGGACTCTATGAGGCTTTCAGGTACGTGCAGGGCGTTACGGGCGTGAACACTACAGCGGAAGAGGCAGTAACTTTAGGGCGGGGAGTGTGTCAGGACTATGCGCACATACTGCTGGCGTTGTGCAGGCTTGACCGCATACCGTGCAGATACGTTGCAGGAATGATCCCGGGCGAGGGAGCTACCCACGCATGGACAGAAATATATGATGAAGGACTATGGCGGCCGCTTGATCCCACGCACAACAGGGAATGCGACGGAACATACATAAAGATTTCTTCCGGGCGTGATGCTCAGGACTGCGCGATAAATCAGGGAGTCTTTACGGGCGG
>CAJOES010000141.1 GCA_905233455.1 uncultured Synergistales bacterium
AATTAACGGCGAGCCTGTTGACCCGGAGAAGAAATATAAAATAGTGTCAATAAGTTATATTCTTATGGGATTAGGCGACGGTCATGTTTTTGCGGGAGCAAGATTAGTTGAGCCGGATTATGATGCGGCAAGTGATGTATTTGCGAGATACATTAAGAGCTTTGAGAGGCTTCCGGAGAGATACAGACAGCCAGAAGGAAGGATAACAATTATCCAGTAAAGAACAAAAAATAATCCCCCTAAAAGCTAGGGGGAATTTTTTTATCTTGATTTTCTCTTTAACGGCAATATCAGGAGGATTAGTGCACCGCCGATGCCGAACAATCCCGAATCACATCCTGAACTTGAAGTTCCCGGCCCGTTAGATGATTTACCGTTGTTATCATCATCTGTCTTTTCTGTGCCAGTTACTGCCAGCGGAGCATAAGATCCGTTACCGAACACAGCAGAAACATACACTGTCTTTGATGAAAGCGTCTTTGTCTCCTTTCCGGATTCGTCGAAAAATACTGCGTCCTTGTCTTCTTCGGTATCAGGATTTGAAGCAAACTTCACGTACCTCAAACTCTTACCGGAAACTTCTGCTCCCTCCAGCTTGAAGAAATGCAGCGGAAGGTTATTCGCGCTGTCTGCCGTAATCTTCAGTATCAATCTTACTGGCTTTTCAGCATTAAGCGTGAATGCCGGTAATTTTCCTGCTACTTCAAAATTCTCGAAATCTCCGGATATTGCATTCACTATTCTTGTGTTGGGCTGTGCGTTCTCATCGTATGCAGTGACATATTCTCCGGCCTCTTCAAGCGTCTTGACTTCGTATTCATCACTGTTGAATAAAGCTGTTATTGCAGTCTTGATGTCTGGGTCAATCTTTTGCGCCGTAAAGTCCCTGTCATCATTCCCTGTATCAGTTGAGCTTTCCGGAGTTTTTGAGCCTTCAGAACTATCGGGTGAGTTATTCGGAGTCCCTGAGCTGTCCGGAGTGTTGGGTGTGTTGGGTGTACCGGGCGTGCTGGGTGAGGCTGTTTCACGTCCTAGATACAGGCTGTAGTTAGTGTAGTTCTCGCCGTCTGCCTTCTTCAGGTATGCAGTAAGGATAAAATCTTTCGTGCTCACAGTGTCGAAGGTCTTACCGTCATTCGCCAGCAGAGAACCCGTTACAGGTTTGCTTGTGCTTGTGTCTGCTGCGGCAAAAGTCCGGGCAACTCCTAAAGTTCTTGCGGACATTTCAGAAGCCCCGCCGGAGTCGACTATATCGCTGTATGTTATAGGGAACACTCCCAGATCAGCGGAAGCCGCACCTTCAAGCTCATCGAACAGTTCATCAGGCAGAGTAACCTTCACTGCATACGTGCCGGACTCTATGATGTTGAGCTGTTTGAACCTGCCGACAAGCTCAGTGTCTCCGCTCTCTATTATGTCTTTCACGTCGTCCGTAACATCTGAGTCAGAACCGACTTCTTCGCGCTGTACTGCAAGAATATTCTCATCTTCTCCTAGAGATTCTGCAATGTCGCCCGATATGTCTTCAAGTTCTTCATCATCTATGAGGCCGAACCTGCTCATAGGCAAATGCTGGTCTAATACCCATGAATATGCGATAAAGTTTTCAGGCAAGAGAGACTGATCATGATCCGTTAGATATTTCCATTCGTCCCAAGTTTGAATGTTAGGATACATGAAAACCCATACTCCTAAATTCCCTATAGCATCACTGCTTATAGGTTTTGGGAATGTCCATGTATTGCCCTCATAAGATGACCGGGTTTCTTCAGGCTCTCTGTAGATACCGCCATATGAATAATAATCATATCCTGTTTCCTCAGTGCCAAAAGTCTGTTCAAAGCCCATCACGCAGAACATATCAGGCTTATATGCAGTTTCGATGTCAGGGGACTGCACAAACCTGTACTTTACGGCAGTGATATAGTTATCATTCGAGACGTATTCTATATACGGGTAGAAGCCTTCAGGTGAAAACATCTCTTCCAAAGACATGAAGTCCGGCATTACAGCTTCACCGTTGAGTCCGCTTTCAGGGAAAGTCCATGTTACCTTTTTGCCGCTTAGTGCCGAGCCTGTAGCGTCCTTAACGTAAATTTGTCTAGGGTTGTATCTGTTGCCTAGATAATTAAAGTCTACCGGCCTGATAATGTCTTTAGTAAGAGGAAGATATGTTGAGTTATTGCCCATTATTGAATAGTTGACCAGATAAATATCATCTTTGCCAATCTCAATATCATTATTCACGAGCACATAATCTCCGTCACCAATCTCAAGTTTGCCTATCACGTAATATTTAGGTTCTGCAATTAGATTGAGTATAGTCAAACCTAAATCTGTGTATTTATAGCGCGCATATTTATATTCCACTTTTCCGTTGATGACGGGAACTTCTATGCCGTAGTTAGCTCTGAATTCCTTCCGATGAGCTTCCGGTTTGTCTTCTTCGTAGCCCCAGTTCCACATAAAATACCACTGGTAGCATTCTTCCTTCTTGTTGCCCGTGTAATATCTCAATATAGTCTCTCTAGGAATTGAAGACTCGGTGAGTTTAACGTGCCCTTCAAGAGTTTCACCCGTCTTGATGGTGATAGCAGGAAGGCCGCTGCGCATAATCTGTTCTGCTGTAATATCTCCTGAAAGCAGGTACGGATAATGATGCTCAAAAAGCTGTTCGCCGGAATACCTGAAACTTACAGTCATATCGGATTCAGCAGCTACAGCCGTATTGACATCATCAGAGCGTACAAACCGCCAAGTGAAGCCCGTTACTCCGGTACGCTGTGCAGGGTCTTCATTGTCCCATTCATACTCGATATACGGCACAATACCTTCAAGCTGTTCACTCGTCGTCTTGAAATCCGGTACTGTTCCGCTTCCTGCCTTTGCGGAGTCCTGAGCCTCCCAGCTTACATTTGCACCCTGAAGGCCGGTCTCTGCCTCACCGAAGAAGTGTATCCAGTCTCCTGCATCATTCGTAGGAACATAGCCTTTGTAGTCCGAACCTATCAGTGTGCCGTGATCCTCATACATTACGGCATCAGAGCGGGCAATATCAAATTTTTCTGCCGTGCCGTCTCCTGTCTTGATTCCGTCGCCGTTCCAGTATGAATATTTGCCTCCGGTTATCGTGAACTTAGGTATAGAATCCCGGTCGCTCATGTTGATATTAAGTTCAGGCATGTCCGCTTCAGTGTCAGCAGCCTCAAGAGTTACGCAGAAGAATCTTGCAGTGCTCAGATTTGCAGGTAAAGTTGTCCCATCATTACCGCTTGAGTACATGGTTACCATTGTGTTGTGTGAAGTCCATAAATACGGCGAGGCTAATGCTGGTGAACATACTATGAGGAAAAAAGCGAGGGAGATAAAAAACTTTTTGCGCATTAAAAAAGTCAACCCCTTTAATAACATTTATTGTGCGTATTATATAGTATTGCAGATAAAAATTTTTGTGCCTTCGTGAAATATAATTTTGTTTATTATTTGACGCAAAAATTATCAGTGTTTTATAATACGCCCCTATAAAATCAAATGGAGCAGATAACATGAAAAAAATTTTTATTGACGGCTATGCAGGAACTACCGGACTGAAGATATACGAGAG
>CAJOES010000142.1 GCA_905233455.1 uncultured Synergistales bacterium
CGTAAAACAATCATGACGAAGGAAAAGCGGATAGGGCGGTGATGTGGATTGAAATGCTGCTTAATGCAGAAGGTTAATTAGGAAGGTAAATGTTTATTGCTTTTGCCGTGCAGGAACAATGTATCCGTAAAATATGCGGATAGTGAAAATAGACGGAATGCGTCAGTTCAGAATAGCGTTCTAAGAAGAAGTGTAAAAGCTAATCAGTAACTATGATAACGCTTTGCATTTAAGCGCATCATACAATACCGCTTTCCTCAATGAGGCCTTTGCTTATTCCGATACATTCCCTGCACGCATAATTCTTGAAATGCCATGTGTAGAATAATACGCTGTCTTCCGCCTCATTAATTATTTTCCCAAGCTCGAATTTCAACGCATTGAGCTTACCAGTAGTAATATCACCTTCAAATACACTGTTCTGAACACGCGACAGATAACGCCTTGATACCTTCAGGACTTTTGCGACGCGCTTTACATTCACGTCATATACCATTATGACGAACATGTTACCACCTGTGAATAAACGGCTCATATGGCAGCCCGTCAGTGATATATTTCTGGACATTAAGAGCTTCCGTGCGTTTTCTGAAACTAAGACTCCTTTTCCTGCCTTCTCAAAATCGGACGGCTTAATCATCTTCCTGTTAATCAGTGAGAATATCAGCCTGTCAACAAGCAAGGGCTTGAAGATTTCCGCGAGGTCAAGATTAAGGCTGATCCTTCTGTCTGACGGCGAATGCAGGAAACTTATTCGCGGGTCAAGATGAGTGTGATAAATCTGCGTCAAGACTGCCGAATAACATAACGCATTCACGAAACTTATCATCGCATTCATTATGTTATTTGGTGGTCTTCTGACTCTTTTTCCGATTTTGAAATCCTTGTCAGTAATCAGCATGTCGAAAAATTTATAGTACGTATTCCGAGCTGTGCCTTCAATCCCCATTAATGTTTGAATGTCTGAAGTGTCGGGAGCTTGAGCCAGGCAGAATTTCAGGTAGTCAATAATTTCGCTGGCATTTATGTTTTCTCTGCGCCGCTGGTAATATCGGATTAAGTTAATCATGTTGCCTATTGCCCCGACGACGAAAGCTGCTGCCAAATCGTGGCGTTTATGCTCATTCAGCCAGTAGGAAGCCTGCGCTAGGAAGACCTGCCCGGAGTTTTTGTTTTCCGGCGGGCTGTAAGTTCCTGTATATTTCCCGTAATGGTCGAAGAAGTGAAGCACTATTCCTTTCTGGCTGAGCAATTCTATAAGGCTCTTGCTGATCTCTATTTCTCCCATAATGAGAATTTCATCAACAGTTTCAACGGGAATATAGCTTGATCCGTTAGTCTTTGTCTGTAACATTAACGTGTTGTCCTTGCGCTTGAGAGTAGCGGAGCTGAACACGTACAGAGTTTTTCCCATAATGAATGACTCCTTTTGTTATGCGGAAAAAAAGATGGTGGAGGCGGGGAGAATTGAACTCCCGTCCGGCTTGGGCAAATAATGACGGTGCTACAGGCTTAGTTTTCGTTTATGATTGTCGTTGAGGTTCGGCAGAAAACGGCCTCTGCTCTTCCGAGTCCCCTATAGTTTCTCCGCTGTGTCGAGGACAAGCACAACGGAATATCCGCCATGATGACATCAACAGGAGACCGGCGGAAAATCTTTCTGCTGACGTTTACGGCACTAAGCCGCGATCTTGTAAGTGTTGACTGTTATTTTTTGCCCGAATTTTTACGGAACGTTACGGGCGTTATCCGGCCTGCGCGTCAAAATCCTCCGTGAACCGTCGAAATCCTTTCGCCCCCACAATGTATAAATACTATTTCAGTGAAGCTCTGACATCTTCAAGGAATTTTCCTGCGTCGGCAAGCCTGTAATGAGTCATCCAGCTCGTAACGTACTGCTTTATTCTGCCGTCATTCCCTGAGAGTGAATATACCCTGTCTATCATTCGCGCTATCGAGTCCTCATGTACCTTAATCCTGTAACCGTTCGGAGTCCTGAAGAACCCATAACCCAGAAATTTTATGTTATCGGCATGGGCTATAATCGTCTTGTCCCCGTTGATCCTCAGGAACAAATTTTCCTCTATGAACGGCTCTATATGCTTCAACGCCTGAAACGCTGAGGCTTTGTTCTTGCAGAAAATCATCATGTCATCAGCGTAACGCACAAAAAGTTCTCCCCTCAAGGCAAGTTCCCTATCAAGCTCATTAAGCATAACATTAGCCAGAAGAGGCGAGAGCGGTCCGCCCTGATGAATACCTGCTGAAGAATACACCGGCTTTCCGTCCTCAATGATCCCAGAATTGATGTAAGCTCCCAAAAGATATAACACTCTTTCGTCATGAATATCCCTGAAAAGGATCTGCATTAATTTTTCGCGGCAGACGGAGTCAAAGAACTTTTCCAGATCAATATCAGCCGCCCAAGTATAACCGTCGTTAAAATATTGCAGGCACTTCATCACGGCATCTTCTACTCCTCTGTCTGGTCTGAAGCCGTAACTGTCGTCAGAGAAATGAGCGTCATACAGCGGCATAAGTATCTGAACAACTGCGCGCTGAATGAATCTATCAATAGCTGTCGGGATTCCGAGAGTCCGAAATTTTCCGTTGCCTTTAGGAATTTTTACGGCTCTGACTGGCTGAGGGATGTATTTTCCGTCAATGATGGACTGCCTTAAAGCCTCCCCGTGATTTTTGAGGAAGTGGAGGAGCTGATCAGTTGTCATGCCGTCGATGCCATAAGTGCCTTTGTTGCGTGCTACTTTTGAGTAAGCGAGATTGAGATTATCCGGCGAAAGTATAGCTTCAAGCATGGGATATGAGTCCTTTCGTACAAGAATGAAGCTCCCCAGTGCTAATAAGCAGTCTGGAGAGCAGTCTTATTCTCGATAAGCTCCTTTGCGCCAAGACCGGCAGCGACACCCAGCGCACCAGTCTGAGCGATCTTCTCGACATCCTTCTTGAAGGTTTTGTTCTCATCGGTTGCGCCATACCAGCCGAGATAAGTCCCGCCGACGACTGCCGCACTGACGAGGGCTGCAGGAGGGCAGGCCACGCTGAAGAGCCACGTAACCGCCGCGAACGCACCGCCGCCGACGAGTGCGCCGCCAGTGCCATAAGCGACGGTATCGCCAACAGCCGAGCCAGTCCGGTAGGCAGCCATAGCAGGAGCTGCAGCAGCAACCACCATGACACAGGCCAGCAAAGCCGCAATATTTTTCTTCATGGTTAGAGCCTCCATAGTTTTATTGTGTTCAAAATATATAGTTGATATTTGAGTGAAAGGGAACAAAAAAATCCCGGTAATTTTCCGGGAGGGGAATCCCCTAATAGGAAGGTTCGTAATCATCGACGAAAAGCTTCTTGAGCGAGTAAGAGGGTTTCAATCCCTTATAGGAAGGTTCGTAATCAATGACAGAAGCTGAGTGCACAAAGTTGCTTGAGTTTCAATCCCTTATAGGAAGGTTCGTAATTTTAGCAGCGTTGTTGGTAGTGTCGGTGTCTGTGTTTCAATCCCTTATAGGAAGGTTCGTAATACGGTAGGGTTAATAAACAGAATACTTATAGCGGGTTTCAATCCCTTATAG
>CAJOES010000143.1 GCA_905233455.1 uncultured Synergistales bacterium
ACACAAAAAATCTGGCTTGCAGAGATTATACGCTAAACATCTTCAAGGAGCGGCAGAAGTTCATCAAGTTTCTGTACTATCCGTTTCTGTTCTTTCAGCTGCCAGCATTACGCAATAAAAGTTGGCTTGCGTGTCTTGAACTCTGACTGCCCGGTATAATTTTGCCCGAAAGCTGTTTTGCCCTGATGAACCATCTGTTTTGTTGCTTGCTCTTCCCTTGCGTTGCCGTCCTCCGGCCTCTGATGACTCATTTTGCCCATGACCGCATCACGCAATATGCACTTCCGGAGCGTTTCAGCTTTCATCATGACAGCATAGCAAATCCCATCACGAAGAGCAGCCCTATAGTGAAGCTCATCAGCCCGTATGCAAGGCTTGACGGAAGCAGAGAACTCATCGTGTTACTGTCCGAATCATCCCGGTAATATCCAAAGTCCGTATCTTCAGGAACATTTATGAACTTTACCCTTGACGCATGAGACAGCAGCAATCTCACCGGCCCGGCAGTTACGAGATCCAGCACCCGCGCGAACAATGCGCCGAAGAACGGCAGAACAGTCACTGTCACCGGACGGAATAACGCATTCTCTATGTTGAGCTTCTCCGGCCATAAGTCATAATACGTTACGCTATTCCCGTTGCGCTCAAGCAGGAAATTCTGAATCAGCAGGAAATATACAGCTATCCCGATACATATAGAGATTACCGCGCCTTCAAGGCATTCCGACGAAAAATAGCTCAGTATGTGGTGATGCTCCGGCCCGTTCAGGAAGGGTGATGCCATTATGCTCAGCTTGTCGCCAACGCTGTAAGGCAGCATTCCGATGAACGGCAGCAATAATGCGGAGAATGTCAGAATAAGCGCATTGATTCGGGAGATATACACGGGCTTTTCGTGCATGTCGGGAGAAGGTGAAGCCACGAACAGCGCAAAAAACAGCTTCAGCACGTATGCAGTTGTGAGTCCTCCGGAGATGAGGAACAACCATTCACACACACTGAACATGAACGACTCATTTGCTGGTGTCATGAATGCCAGAGTCCCGGCACCGGCATTAACCGCACTGATATGGTGAACTATCGCATCATGTATCAGAGTCTTCCCTAAATACCCGTTCCAGAAAGGCGCACCCATAAGGCCAAGCCCGCCCATGATGAATGCGAACATAAGACACTTTTTGCCCTTCCCGAAGCCCTTAATGTCATTGAGATTCAGTTTGTGCGTAT
The DNA here is from genome assembly GCA_905233455.1 of uncultured Synergistales bacterium. Classification (GTDB taxonomy): domain Bacteria; phylum Synergistota; class Synergistia; order Synergistales; family Aminobacteriaceae; genus JAFUXM01. The sequence continues at coordinate 1,228 of CAJOES010000143.1, forward strand.
TCATGTGAACTACTCCTGCACACAGGAACAATACCAGTTTCACCAGAGAATGACCTATCATGTAGAGTATCGTACCCCTGACGGCTAAGTCGTTGTGCTTGCCCAAGAAACACTGCATAGCTATTCCCGTCAGTATGAACCCTAATTGCGACATGGACGAACACGCTAACGTTCTCTTGAGGTTGACGGAGAACACAGCGAGAACTGCCCCTAACACCATAGTGATCACAGCAAGAATCAGAAGCATGAAGCCCCAGTAAGGATCTCCCATGAACGGCCCTGAACTAAGCACGAGAATCCCGAAAAGCCCGGATTTCGTGAGCAGTCCAGACAGTAACGCGCTTGAAGGTGCAGGTGCGGCAGTGTGTGCTGTGGGAAGCCATATATGCGAGGGGAATATAGCCGCCTTTGCCGCAAACCCCACGAACACCAAGAATCCCGGAACGTACAGCCCTGACCTGTCAGCTTCTCCTTCTGCCTCATCGAACAGGTGAGCAAGCCCGGAAATGTCCAGAGTCCCGGCACGTGCATACAGCAGAATCAGCCCCGTTAGAGTGGCAAGACCGCCTATTATCGCAATGGCAAGATACGTCTGTGCAGCTCTCTGCGCTTCTGGTGTCTCGTCCTGCACAACCATAACGTATGAGAACAGCGACATCATCTCAAAGAATATGAACGTTGTGTACAGGTCTGCAGAGAGAAATACGCCCATGATTGAGCCGAGAGTCATCAGCACATAAAGATAGTAGCGATTCCTGTTGTGATGGTGCGATAGATATTCGCGTGAAAATATTGTTGTCGCCGCCCACATGAACGCTATGATTACGGCGTATATGAGCCTGAAACCGTCAAGAGAGAACTTCAGGCCAAGCCCGCAGACTCCCGGAATATCCAGAGTTGCGCCAAGATACTTACGGCATGACAGAGTTACGCCCAATTCAGCCAGACACACGATATCTGCGAGATAATCACGTGCCGTCCTGCTGAACCTTCCTGCAGCGTAGCACAGCAATCCGCCCGCCATAGGCCATAGAACGAGAAACAACAGCGTGTAGCACTTCTGCATCATTTAACCTCCTGAGTGTGTAGAGTTTGCATGTATTTGAAAAAGTATAGCGCATAGTAACTTTCTGCAATAGTAATTTAGTATTGTAGAATATATCAGACTCAGATTAAACAGGAGGAGAAATATCATGAAAAAATTTTTGTGTGCCATTGCTTTAATGCTTGTGGCTTCGTGTGCTTTCGGTGATGAGGCCGTCAGCAGGGATATTCCGGGCGTGTCAGCGTTCACGATTCAGCGCGACATGGGGAACTCTATCGGCTTCAAGACTTCCGACGGGCTTCAAGTAGTCTATATGGGAACGTTCCGTGCAAAACCTGTCGAGCCAGAAACAGAATCGGAAGATGCAAAAGCTCCTGACGAGGGAATATTCAGCGTCTTCATGGTGAAGTCTGATCATGATACGAAGCTCAAGCTGGAGATCAAGGACGGTATAGACATACGCACCAACAAATTCACCTACAGGACAGGAAACTGGGGATATGTTGCAGACTCTCAGACGAACTCAATGCCGCGCGATATTCCTGCAGGGTTCTGGGTGCGCGTAACGTTCTGGCACACTCTGCCGCTGAAGTTCGGTGAAAGGCCGCTTATTGCACGGGTAGGGTTCGTGCTCAACGGAAATGAGATCACGCTGAAACGCATACGGCCAAGACCTTGGGGGGACTGGACATATATCGAGAGGAATTATGCCGCACCGCTTGAGGAGGACAGCAAGAGGGTAGAATTTGAGGAGATGGAGATAAAACCGGCAAAATAAGAGAGTAAAATTATTCCCTGCTGTTATTGTATGGCGGCAGGGTTTTTTCATGTCTGGTGTAGTATGCGTCATACTGTCAGGCAGAGCTGCACCGTGAGTTGTATCGTGCAACCCGTTCAAGCATTAATGTCAAAAAGTTTTACCGACATCATACCGTCCTTTCAGCCTGTCATATACGCATGAAGGCACAACCCCTTCAACAGTCCCGCCGAAATGGAATATTTCCCGGACACTTGAGCTTGACACGTATGAATATTTAGGATCAGTAACGATAAAGAATGT
>CAJOES010000144.1 GCA_905233455.1 uncultured Synergistales bacterium
CTGTGGAGAGGGTGTAAGACTTTATAACGTGTATAACGTTATAGAGCAGTCTTCGTTGAAGCAGGAAGCCCCCGCTTCTTAAAGCGGGGGTATGTTCACGCGGCATGTTATGGCTCAAGAAGCAGGAAGCACTGAACCGCGGCGAGGATATTCGCATTGCGTGCGTGTCGGCAGATGTCGGGACAACTACAAGATGCCTGACCGAACATGAACACCGCCATATTGACGCATACCCGGAGGACGTAGAAGACTATGCGGCTGTTACCGTAACTTTCAGCGACGGTACGAAATGCCTGACGATTGCGAGTGATGCTGTGCTGGGCGGAACGAAAAATTATATTGAGATATACGCCAATGATGCCGTGCTGATGTGCAATATTACACCGACAGACATACTCAACACATATTTTCTCGACGAGGACGGACTCGACAAGGTATACATATCGGAGATGCTCCCGCGCAAGCTCGGCTGGAACAAAGCGTTTGTGAATGATGAGATTATACGGGGCTATGCAGGCGAGTTGCTTGACTTCCTTGAAACGATTGCTTGCGACAAAGAACCCGTTTCAGGTTTTGACATTGCATATGAAACTGTGCAGGTGATTTATGCGGCGTATCTTTCTGCGCAGGAGGGGAGAAGAATAAACCTTTAGGAATATATTACAGCCTCCAATAGATATAACCGGCTGCTTCATATTCTTTGCGGTTCAGCAGGCCTTTGACATCAATGAGAACCTTTTGCCCTTTCCCGAAAAGCACATCAATATCATTCATTGTCAGCCTGCAAAATTCCGCATGAGCTACAGCAAGTATGATCACATCCATGTCCTTAACATCGTTGATATTGCTGAACTTCACACCGTAAAGTCTTTCTGCCTCTTTCGCGTCAGCTTTTGGGTCAACAACAACCGGAACTATTCCATATTCTCCAAGTTCGGTGATTATGTCAAAAACTTTTGTGTTTCTTGTATCAGGGCAATTCTCCTTGAACGCAAAGCCCAACACTGCAACTCTGGCATTCTTTACGGTCTTGTCTGCAGCTATAAGGCTCTTTACGCAGTTCTCAGCGACATATTTCCCCATGCCGTCATTAATTCTTCGTCCTGCAAGTATTACCTGACTGATATAGCCGACAGTCTCAGCCTTATACGTTAAATAATATGGGTCTACTCCTATGCAGTGCCCGCCGACGAGCCCGGGACGAAAATTCAGGAAGTTCCATTTTGTTCCTGCTGCTTCAAGAACTGATTTAGTATCTATTCCCATTTTGTTGAATATCATGGACAATTCATTCATGAAGGCTATATTTATATCTCTCTGGCTGTTCTCTATAACTTTTGCGGCTTCAGCTACTCTTATTGATTCAGCGCGATAAACTCCGGCTTTGATTATGAGGCTGTATACATTAGCAACACATTCCAGTGTTTCACTGTCCATACCTGAAACAATCTTTGTTATTGTCTCTAGGCGGTGAACTTTATCCCCTGGATTTATCCTTTCAGGACTGTAAGCTATCTTGAAGTCTGTCCCGCATACAAGTCCCGATTCTCTCTCCAGAATAGGCGCGCATATCTCTTCCGTTACTCCTGGTGAAACTGTAGACTCAAAGACTGCAACGGAATATTTCACGAGGTTACGCCCTAAAATCCTGCTGGCATTCTCTATCATGCTCAAATCAGGCAAATGATTTTCCTTTACCGGAGTTGGTACAGCTACAACGTGAAATTTTGCCTTTCGCAGTTCTTCAGGATTTGCGGTAAACTTCACGGAAGAAGATTTTACTGCCTCATCACCAATTTCATGAGTTGGATCAATACCTTGTTTATACACATTAATTTTCTCTGCATTCAGATCAAAGCCTATAACATTAACTTTTTTTGCAAATGCTGCAGCGAGGGGCAGACCTACATAACCAAGACCTATTACTGAAATATTCTCTTCACCGGCAAGCAGTTTTTCATATAAAAATGAAAACATTAATTCTAATCTCCTCTGCCTTTATTAGTATGTGTATTCTACTATATTCTTTCAGAATAGTATAAACACGCTGCCGGAGTTCCGTTTTATACAATAACGAGGCTTCTGAACTCCTTATTGGCATACGGAAGGGTAATGCCATATGGCAAACACTGCATTAATTATGACAGCTGTAATAAATATAACTGCAGATGCTGCAGTAGTATTGTTACTGCATATGGTGTTTTCTCTCAGATTTTGGGATTCGTGCGTTCATCGTGGTTAGTTCCTGCAGATATTCTTCTTGTGTTCGCGGGCATCTGCATTGGGCTTTGAGTGTATCCGAGTCTCGTGCTTAATGGCGGTGAAGAGGCTTCGTTTCTGCAGCATTTACAGTTTCATGATTGAGTGCGGAAACATGCTTAGTGTGATTGCTGTAGTCTACGTGTACATGAAGAAGGAAGGCAAAACTTATAGGAACAAAATGCTTTTTATGCCTGACAGTGTCGTTATCCAGCCTGAAGATGAAATAACGATCTCGGCAAATTCTATTGAATGGCGCACGCTTGGCTACATCTTTTGCAGTAGAACGCGAAGCAGAGAGAAACAGGTGCTATTACTTTCGTACTTATTACCAAATTATCCGTATGCCTGATGACTTGAAAACCGTCCAAACTCACAGAATATTACAAGATGGCTCGTGAAGACATTGAGCAGGGTGCTGGAACGTCTTTTATCTATCATAACCCGCAAAAAACCGCACAACTCTATAGGTGAAAAATGAATAGCACCGTGTATTTTAACTTGTTATAATTTCTATAATGCTCACTTGAATTAGATATATAGTAAGGCACGTGCAGAAAATATTTGAGCAAAAGCAGAAGAAGACAAGATAATAATGAATAAAAATACCACTGAGTCAGCAAGGGAAATTAACGCTTCCGGAGATGACCGTTAAACTGCAAGTTTTTGTACAAGCCGTTAGGACAGCAGAACGCTCCATCGCTGAAGGAAGAAAGCACTCAAAAACAAAATACCTGCGGGATGCAGGAAATTAATGCCTTTAGAGAGGACAAAGTGCCTCGCAGAATTAGGAAGCTCCAGCCTCTATTTAGTGGAGCAGTTCATTTAGAGAATGATTAATTAGTTCATTGGAGAGTGATTTATTATGCCCAGTTATGTATATTCGCTGAAAAACGGCGACGGCTCAAATCGTCTATTGCTCGGCGGAAAAGGTGCAAACCTCTGC
>CAJOES010000145.1 GCA_905233455.1 uncultured Synergistales bacterium
CTGCAAGGGTGCAAACGTCATGAAGGGTCTTGCGATTCACGGTGCAGACGTGGCACAATCAAAGTCATTGATTCAGAAATGGTTATAGGAGGCAGAAATATTATGCGTAAAATTTTGTTGGGAATATTTGCGGTATTAGCGGTAATCACTTCGGCATATGCGGCTGAGGCAAAAGCACTTATAGCTGTATTCTCCCGTGCAGATGAAAATTACGGTGTCGGTTATGTTGAAGTCGGAAACACGATGAAGCTGGCACAGGTTATCGCGGAGAAGACTGGAGCAGATTTATTCGAGGTAGCTCCGGCAAAGAAATATCCTGCGGACTACGAGACATGTATAGACTTGGCCAAGAAAGAACAGAACCAGAATGCCCGCCCTGCAATCCTTGAGGACAAGGACATATCAGAATATGATGTGATCTTTCTGGGCTATCCGGTTTGGTGGGGAGATATTCCGATGTGCTACTACACTTTCATTGAAGGGCATGACTGGAGCGGAAAGACTGTAATTCCTTTCGCGACTCACGAGGGAAGCGGCATGGGCAGGACTGAAGGGACACTGCGCAGGGTGCTCAAAGGTGCAGACATCCGCAAGGGTATGGCCATGAGAGGATCAACGGCACAGAAGGCGGGAGCAAACGTCAGCAGAACAGTAGACAGCTGGCTGAAAGGGCTAAATCTCGGCTTCTAGTTCAATTTCAGAGAAATATTGACGATAATATTCAGCAGATTGGATTTTTCCGGTCTGCTGATTTTTACGGGATGCCACAAAAAATAAAATTCCGGTGATAATGTTTTTAGAGTTTCGGAAAAAGGTTTTTGTGAAAGTCGCTTTACCACAAAAATAGCGTATTGGTGATAATATATACGTAAGCAAAAATATCGGGTAGTTTTACGGAGGAAGTGATTGCGTAAAATTCGCAAAGAGAAATTAGTTGAAAAAAGTTTTTAGCGCAATAATGGAAATAGTTTTTTAGGTTTCATGTTTTTATTTTATCTAGGAGGTAGTTTAACGATGAAACACAGCAGCAAAAAAATTCTGGGCATCATTCTAGTTATGATGTTCTCGCTGGTATTCGTGCAGGCTTCAAGTGCATATAATTTCTCGATAGTAACGCGCTCCCTCAGCAACGGTACAGTTAATCAGCCCTATAGTGAGCAGATGCTGTCCAGCGCATCAGACGGCGTAGCTGTAGTATGGTCCAGCATAGGCACTCTTCCCAATGGCCTTTTGATTAACCCTAACACCGGTGTAATTTCAGGAACTCCCACTCTTGCAGGAAAATATGAATTTTACATCAGTGCAGTAGCATCGCAGTTCATGGTGGCGGCAAAGTTCACAATAACAGTTGATCCCGAACCGATCCCTGTAGAGATACTTAACGAATATCTCAATTCGGGCAGGGTAGGAGATGCTTATGCAGATGCACTTACTGCCAGCACATCAGGCGTAACGTGGTCATTCAGCCGCGAAATCCCCGGGCTTACGTTCAACACCGAGACCGGAGTAATCACCGGCAAACCCACAGCGGCAGGCGACTATGAACTGACTGTAACAGCAACGTCATCAGCGGCCAACAGCACACCTGCAAGAAAGACCTTCACTGTATCCATAGCTAGGGAAGAAATCATTCCGATACGGATCACGACAAACTTCCTTACAGCGGGAACTAAAGGTGTTGATTACAATGCTGAACTTCTCTCCAACAAGAGCGGTGCTACATGGACATTTGAGGACGGCGACCTTCCTTCCGGTATGAGTCTCGGCACTAACGGTATACTTTCCGGAAAGCCTGCAGAGGCAGGAGTGTTCTATCCTGTAGTATCTGCTTATGATTCAGCAACTAGAACTACAGACTATAAGACACTTGAGCTTAAAGTCAATGATACCGGTGCATTTGCCATTACTACAACATATCTCAAGGACGGCAAAGTAGATGAAGCATATCAGTGGGCACTTACGGCTTATTCATCAGAAGGGCTCGATGCTTCATGGTCTCTGACTTCAGATTCACCGGCACTTCCTGACGGCTTAACGCTTGCAACGGACGGCACAATTTCAGGCATCCCGACTAAAGCAGGGTTATTCTCATTTACTGTTTTTGCTGAGGCTGGTTCAAAGACTGATTCTGCAGACCTTTCAATCCTCATCAATGATAAAGATGATGATAACGGAACTGTAGTTGTAGGTGATGAATCGCTGAAGATTACAACTGAATATCTTCCTGACGGCACAGTAAACACAGAATATCAGGGAGGAGAATACCAGCTCAAGGCAAACAAGACCGGCACTGCAAGATGGCGCGTAACTAACGGCACACTTCCTTCTGGCATGTCTTTAGCAGAATCCGGCCTTATCACCGGAATGCCTAAAGCGGCAAATACATACACGGTTGAGATTGCTGTAACCATAAACGGTGAGACTGCTTCCAACTACTTCACGCTGAAGGTATTCCCTGCAGGTGCTTCAAGAAACCTGACAATCACAAGCAATCCTCCGCAGGGTAAAGTTGGAGAGATGTACAGCTACTATTTCACCACCAACTCCAATGCTACAACATACTGGTCAGTAACCGGCAACGTTCCTACAGGTCTTCAGCTCAACCCCTCAACAGGTCAGCTTGTAGGCTATCCTGACGTGAAGGGCGTATACATCTTCCACGTAACAGCAACATCAGGCGGACAGACAGCAGAGACTGACGTAACCCTCATAATTACGGATGGTACAAGCGGCGGCAATACAGATTCGGAAGGCAACGTAAGCAACGGGATCAACATCACAACAACTACAGTCCCCAATGGAAGACTGAATGTAGCGTACAACAACGGCACTCCTTACCCGCTTGCTTGCTCTGACACAAATGCGAAGTGGTCATACACGGGCGTGCTTCCTCAGGGTATGGTTCTGACTTCAGCAGGTATGCTTACTGGTGTTCCTGAAGTAGTCGGTACGTTTGAGTTCACAGTTATGGCGGCCAATGAAACTACCGGTAACTATGCCTCAAAGGGACTTGCGATAACGATTACCAGCGAGGATTACGGCGAGGATGACTCCGGCGACTGCAACATGGGAATCAGCTTCTATGCACTCTCAGTACTCGGCGGATTCGTCCTTCTCAGACGCAAACACTAAACGGCGCAAATACTGCAAGCAAAAATATATAGTTTCGGCTCTGCTCTCCTAAAGAGGGCAGGGCTT
>CAJOES010000146.1 GCA_905233455.1 uncultured Synergistales bacterium
TACATATTCCCTTCAATGTTAAGTTCAGGAGGCAAATGCCCCATAGCTTCATCAAGATTTGTCCGAGCGGCCTGAGCATCATAGAGTGCCTGATACAGTGTGTAACGTGAACTCGCCAGCGTAGATACCGCATCACTCACTTCAAGCGGACTGCCCACACCAACTTCATAACGTCCACGTGCAAGAGCAAGATTATCTTCAGCATACTTCACACTGATTTCTGAGGAATGAACCCTGTCTATTGCGTTCGTAAGTGATAATGCCGCACTCCTCAAATCACGCGCTATAGTCTGCCGCAAACTTTCTTCTTCTGCTTCCTCCTGCTCAAGCATTGCACGGGCTGAATCTATCTTAGCCTTTGTCATTCCACCGTCTACAATCGGAACGGTTACGTTGATATTGACGTTATAGTTATTCGTCGATGGCGTGCCTTCTCGCTTTGATAAATCACTGCCTATTGAACCCGTAATCGTAGGAGAACTATCACGGGCAGCAACCTTAATCTCAAGTTCACGCTGCCTGATTGTGCTAATGATTCTGCGGTAATCAGAACGGTCGGCCATCGCAATCTCCAAAAGTTGAGCAATATCACCGGCGGGCTGGGGAAGAAACATATCCGTAAAGATTACAAGGTTAAACGTGTCATAATCACTGACTCCCATCGCTACTTTCAGAGCTTCCTGAGACACTAAAATATCATTCTCTGCCTTTAGAAGTGATACCTTTGCACTGGCAAAATCAGCTTCAGCCTTCGTTACCTCGACAAGTGAGCTGTTGCCGACTTCGTAAATACCCCGCGCAGTCTTCAGATGGTCCTCAAAATTGGAAAGTTTCTCACGCTCTACATCGCGGTTCAAAATCTTCAACACTAAGTCATAGTAGGCTTTTTTCGCAGTAGCAGCCACAGTTATTTGCGTTCCGCGCTCACTCTCAACAGCGGAGCGAACATTTTCTGATCCTATTTCACGGTTAAGCCTGTTAACCCCAGTGTCATAAAGAGTCTTTGACGCGTTTATGCCTAAACTGCCATCATGATACCTGTCGTCCCAATGATCATAAGTGCCGCTGTAATTTGTCCTGCCTGTCAGCCTAACAGTCCAGCGGTTAGCCGCCTTCGTCTGTTCAAGCTGGGCAGATGAAGCTCGGATTGCTCCCTTAGATTTTTTCAAGGAAGGGTGATTTTCAAGCGCAAGTTTAAGACATTCTTCAAGTGAAAGACCTGAAACTTTATCCGGACTCTCCATCGCAAAAGATGATGAGCCGTAAAACACTATCAGCAAGCATATAATGATTTTCTTCATTGTTAATCCGCCCTCAACGCTACAATAGGGTCTAAATTTGAAGCTTTCCAAGCAGGCCAGAACCCGAAAAATATTCCAACACCTGCCGAAAACCCCACAGCTATAAATACAGAGTTCAATGAAACTACTGCGCCGAAAGGAAGAACCGCAGAAGCCGCAATGGCAATCCCCCAGCCTATCATTATTCCGACAGCACCACCCAGAAGCGACAACACTACTGCTTCCGTCAAGAACTGCATACGGACATTTGAGGGACGCGCTCCTATAGCCATTCTGATCCCTATTTCGCGGGTGCGTTCACTGACTGAGACAAGCATGATGTTCATGATACCAATTCCGCCGACTACAAGCGATATTGAGGCTATTGCACCGAGCAGAAGACTCATAAGTGCAGACATGCTTGCCGCGCTCTCTAGGCTTTGAGTGAGATCCCTAATATCAAAATCATCTCCAACCCCTTTAGCTATGTGATGTCTTTGGCGTAAGATTGCTTTCGTCTCTTCTGTGGCAGTATTGAGCAGTTCTCTAGTCTTTGCCTGTACGTTAATGCGGTTCACGCTATCAACTCGCGTCCCGGATCGGAAGAGTCTTCTTTGCGCTGTCGTTATCGGCACTAAAATAAAATCATCTTGATCCAAGCCGAAAGAGTTTGCGCCTTTGGATTTCATTACTCCTGAGACTTTGAAGGGAATATTTCGGATTCGTATTGTACTGTTTACCGGGTTTGCATAACCAAAAAGCTCTTTTGCTACGGTAGGGCCTATCACACAGACTTTAGCACCGCTCCTGACATCAGCGTCCGAGAAGCATACCCCTCTGTTTAGCTCCCATGTCCTTACAGGCAGAATATCAGGAGTCCCGCCGGTTATGCTCGTGTTCCAGTTGTTATTCCTGTACACTGCCTGAGCAGTACCGCTGACTTCGGGAGCTGTACGGAGAACTGCAAAGCCCTCTGACGCTATGGCCTCTGAGTCCGAAAGTGTGAGACTTGCGCCGCTTCCTGCCTTAGCTCTTGCACCTGTCGTATTAGGCGGAGCGGGAGAGACTATAATCAAGTTAGAACCGAAGCCCGCAATCATCTCCTGCATTTGTTGTGAGGCTCCGTTGCCTATAGCTACCATTGTGATAACCGCTCCTACACCGATTATTATTCCCAGCATTGTGAGAATTGAACGTGTCCGATTGCTCAACAATGAACGTAACGCCGTCCTGAAAATCTCCATGATTTAAGAAATCACCTCGCCTAACTTCTGGCGTTCAACTAGGGAAGCGAACAATCCCTTCATGTCCATAAGCTCCTGATAGTTTCCTTCTTCTGCTATATGCCCGCCGTCAAGCACAAGAATCCTGCTGCAATTCCTCACCGTTGAAAGTCTGTGAGCAATAACTATCCTCGTACACCTCAGCTTGTCCAGTGAATCAGAAACTATTTTTTGCGTGATGTTATCCAGCGCACTAGTTGCTTCATCAAATAATAATATTTTTGGCTTTGAGGCTATAGCTCTGGCAATAATTATTCTCTGACGCTGACCGCCGGAAATCGTTCCTGCTCCCTCAGAAATCATTGTCTGCATTTTCATAGGCATTTTGCGTATATCGTCGGCTATCCCTGCCATCTCTGCTGCTTCCCATGCCGCTTTTTCCGTGAGCTGCGGGGCGGAAATCGTTATGTTTGAGTAAATGCTTCCGGGAAATAGTCCGCTGTTCTGCATTACACAGCCGATATTACTTCGCAGATGCCTCAAGTCCAGAGTCTTTATGTCGATACCGTCATAGTAAATTACTCCCCTGTCAGGGCTTTCAAACCCAAGCAGAAGACGCATCAATGTACTTTTCCC
>CAJOES010000147.1 GCA_905233455.1 uncultured Synergistales bacterium
CTGCAAGGGTGCAAACGTCATGAAGGGTCTTGCGATTCACGGTGCAGACGTGGCACAATCAAAGTCATTGATTCAGAAATGGTTATAGGAGGCAGAAATTTATGCGCAAAATATTTTTAGGTGTATTAATTGTTATGGCGGTAATAAGTTCGGCTTATGCGGCGGAAGCTAAATCATTAATCCTCATCTTCTCACGTGCTGATGAAAATTACCGCGTGGGCTATATAACTGTAGGAAACACGATGAAGCTCGCACAGCTTATCGAAAAGAAGACGGGAGCAGAAATGTTCGAGATTAAGCCGGAAAAGAAATATCCTGCTGACTATGATACGTGTATTGACGTGGCCAAGAAGGAACAGAATGCTAATGCGCGTCCTGCGTTCCTTGAGGATAAGGACATAACCGAATACGACACGATATATTTCGGCTATCCTGTGTGGTGGGGGGATATTCCGATGTGCCTGTACACGTTCATTGAGGCGCATGACTGGAACGGCAAGACAATAATACCTTTCTGCACCAGTGAAGGCAGCGGAATGGGAAGGACTGAGAGGACTCTGCGCAGTAAGATGAAGGGAGCAAATATCCTGAAGGGACTCTACGTGAGCGGGGCATCAGCGCAGAGGGGCGGTTCATCAGTTGAAGGAAGCGTTGACCGGTGGCTTAGGGAACTAGGCTTGTAGTATTAAAGCTAAAGTTGTATTTGCGTTAGACGATAAGGTTTAGCAGATTGGATTTTTCCGGTCTGCTGAATTTTTTTAGGATTTGCCACAAAAAAGAAAAATTTAGTGATAATGTTTTTAGAATTTCGGGATAAAACTTTTTTATAAAAGCTGTTTTGCCACAAAAACCGCGTGCAGGTGATAATATATACGTAAGGCAAAAATATCGGGTAGTTTTACGGAGGAAGTGATTGTGTAGAATTATCATATAGGAAATTCAATGAAAAAAGTTTTTAGCGCAATAATGGAAGCAGTATTTTGAGTTTTACATTTTTATTTTATCTAGGAGGTTATTTTTAATGAGAATTAGCAGAAAAGTTTTTAGCGTAATGCTGGTTGCTCTGCTTGTGCTGTGCTTTGCTCAGGCATCAATGGCTACGGAGCTTTCAATCGTTACGCGCTCACTCAACGAGGGCACGGTTGGAGTGGATTATAGCGAAAGATTAGTAGCAAGCGGCGGAAATAACATTCTGTGGGCAGTCGTAGGAAGCCTTCCTCCCGGCCTTAATCTGTCTTCAAACGGTGTAATTTCTGGTCGCCCCACAGCACAGGGAAGCTACTCATTCCTTATCAGTGCGGCCACTGATTCATATCTTGTAGCAGTGAAATACACAATGAAGATAAATCCTGCCGCTATACCGTTAGCGATAACTACACAATATCTCAACAGCGGCAAGGTAGGAGTGCCATATGCGGATTCAGTGGCGGCAAATGTTACAGGCGTAACATGGACTCACAGCTGGGGAACTAGCGGCAACGGCGGCCTTACATTCAACAACGACAACGGCACTATCACGGGCACTAACTTAACGGCAGGAACTTATACGCTTACCGTTACAGCTAATGCAACAGGAGCTGCATCGCCAGTTTCAAAGTCATTCACAATAGAGATACATCGTGAAGATATAGTGCCTATCGACATTATCACGGACAATATTCCGAGCGGAATTATCGGGACTCCGTATAGTACTCAACTCTTATCCAACAAGGATGAAGCTACATGGGAATTGGCTTACGACACTACTCTTCCCGGAAATCTCAGCTTAAGCGCCGATGGAACAATCAGCAGCTCAGGAATACTTACAGCAACTGCCGGTACTTGTGATTTCATCGTAAGTGCTACTGCAACCGACGCATACGGCAGAGAAACTACTGCAACGAAGGAATTTACGCTTGAGATAATCGGAGATAATTTTGCCATTATCACGACAGCACTTCCTGACGGAACGGTGAATAATGATTATAACTATGTCATCACAGCCAATCAGAGGGAAAACGTAAAATGGGAAGTAAACGATACTAACCTTCTTCCTGAGGGAATCGTATTAGACTCTGAAAGCGGCGCGCTCTACGGTACACCTGTCAAAGCAGGAGAGTACGGCTTTGAGATTAAGGCTACTTGGGGTACGCAGACTGATACTGGATTGTTTATCCTGAAAGTTAATGATGCTTCAACACCGACAGGCGCACTTACTATCGATGTTGATTCCCTTCCTGACGGTACGCAGGGTATGTCATATCGCGGAGGACAAGGCTTCCAGCTTACGCACAACCAAGGAACAACTCACTCCGAGGGCGTATGGCGTTTAGTAAACGGTTCACTAGGCGGACTTCGTGTTACAGAGTCAGGACTTATCACCGGAGAATGCGGAACGGCAGATACCTATACAGCAGAAATAATGGTTACGTACAACGGCCAGACTGCTTCAAAGTATTTTACGCTCACGATACACTCCAGCGGCTTCAAGTTCGCAATAGACAGTTCTACTACAGGTGCGTTCACAGTGCCTATCAATACAACGTACAGGCATCAGTTCAAGGCCAATGCAAGCAACGTTAAGTGGTCAATAGTTGAGGGTGATGGTGCCCTTCCTGACGGGCTTCGTTTCAGCAAGACTTCAGGGCTTCTTGCTGGTGTTCCCACAGTTGCTGATACATTTGCTTTCACTGTAAGGGCAGATGTTTCTAATCCTGATGTGGACTTCGATGAAGAAGAAGTAATAATAACCGTAACCAGCAGTGAATACGGCAGCGGCGAGGATGACTCCGGCGACTGCAGCATGGGACTTAGCTTCTATGCACTTTCAGTACTTGGCGGATTCGTCCTTCTCAGACGCAAACACTAAACGGCGCAAATACTGCAAGCAAAAATATATAGTTTCGGCTCTGCTCTCCTAAAGAGGGCAGGGCTT
>CAJOES010000148.1 GCA_905233455.1 uncultured Synergistales bacterium
AGCAGCGGCGGCTGTGATGCAGGCTTCTCCGTTGCAGGGCTCCTGATGCTTGCAGGAATTATGATGCTCAAGAAGAACAACGCATAATACGCGCAGTCTGATTGATACATTACTCCCGTGTTACGGCGCGGGAGTATTTTTTTTGCGTTATAATCTCTCCATCTCACATAACAATTCAGGAGGTATTACACCTTGAAGCAGTTATATGCGTCATGGAGAATGTCATACATTGAAGCACCCAAACACAAAGGCTGTATCTTCTGCGATTTCCCTGCAGAACACAAGGACGACGAACACTTTATCGTTCACCGCGGCAAAACATGTTTCGTCATCATGAACCTTTATCCGTATAACCCCGGTCATATGATGGTTATTCCCTTCAGACACACCAACATATACGAATCTCTTACCGACGAAGAAGCATTAGAACTTCATCACCTGACATCAAAGGCTGTAACTGTCCTCAAGAAGGTCATGAATCCGGACGGCTTCAACATGGGAATCAATCTCGGCCTCACTGCAGGGGCAGGGGTTGAAGGCCATCTGCACAGGCACATAGTACCCAGATGGAACGGTGATAATAACTTCATGCCTGTACTGTCTGATACGCGGGTAATATCCGACGCTATCGAAAATTCATGGCGCAGGATAAAAGAAGCATGGGATGAATTATCTTGAGCCGGAAAAACCCGTAACATACGAGGAGAAAATCAAACGCTCAATCTTCATAGCAAATCTTGAGCCATGCCGCAGTGAATCCGAAGCACGGGACTTCCTGACCCGCATAACCTCACAGCACAGGAACGCAACGCACAACTGCCGCGCATATATCATCGGCGGGACTGAATACAGCTCCGATGACGGAGAACCCTCCGGAACTGCCGGAAAACCCATACTCAACGCCATAAAACGCTCGGAGCTCGTAAACGTCATGGTGATAGTTACGCGGTATTTCGGCGGGGTAAAGCTCGGAGTCCGGGGACTCATCGACGCATATGGCATGACTGCGGCAAAAGCCCTTGAGCTTGCCGGACGGATTGAACGTGTCATGACCTCAGCGTTTCGTGTCGTGATGGGTTATGCCTCAATGGGAACGGTAACGCACCTTCTGGAGGTTTGCGGGGCTTCAGGGCTGAAATGGGATTACGGGGAAAATGTGAGCGTCATTGCTGATATTCCGGAAGAGCTTTGCGGGTATCTGTCGAATGAGCTTGCAGAGCTTCAGGCACGGAAAATTATTGCTGAATGGGAGATGACATCATGACTGCCGACACTTTGCCATTAGAACAGGATACCAGACTGCTTATTGACAGAAGCCTCGAAAATTTAGGATGGAGATTCGCGGGAACTGAAAGGAACGTTTACCTTGAACAGCCCCGCACCGAACATGAACGCCGCAAACTTGACGGGAAAAGGCCGGATTACGTTCTGTATTCGCATGAAGCCGGAAACAGCCCCATCATCATTATTGAGACCAAACGCAAAGGATCCCGCCTGGACTCCGCGCTGGAACAGGGAATAACCTACGCCCGCATATTAGGCGCGCCGCTGGTTTTCGCTACCGACGGGGTATTCTGCAGGTCATTCCACACAGAAGCCAACCGTCCCCCAATCCTGAACGGTTCGGAGATAGATGAACTGATACGCGAGACACTTGCACTGCGCTATCTGCATACACATGAAGTAAACACCGTAAGCAAGGCAGTAATGTACAGCAGAAGGGAACTCATAAAGATATTCGACGAGGCCAATAATATGCTCAGGGGAGAAGGACTCAGGGCAGGGATTGAACGTTTCGGTGAGTTCGCAAATATACTATTCCTGAAGCTCATTGACGAAAGCGAGCGCATAAAACAGGAGAACGGCATAAAGACGGATTTTGACTCCGCTTGCAGCTGGAAATCTATACGCGATATAAAATCTTCCGTCAGAATCGATTACATAAACAGCACGGTTTACAGGCTGCTGAATGAGTTATACAAGACGGAAATATTTACTCCGCTTCAGATACGCAATTCCGACATTCTTGACGGCATCATGGACAAACTTGACCCCCTGACTCTTACGGACGTTGACAGCGACGTTAAAGGCGACGCTTTCGAGTATTTCCTGAAGTCTACAACTTCAACGCAAAACGATTTAGGCGAATACTTCACGCCCCGGCATATAGTGAAAACTATGGTGCGCTTAGTGAACCCGAAAATAGGCGAGAAGATATATGATCCTTTCTGCGGCACGGGAGGATTCCTGATCGAGACTTTCAGGCACATTTACGCGAACATGGCACGGACTGAAACGAACCTTGAGACTCTCAGGGAACGCACGATATACGGAAACGAGATCACCAACACAGCCAGAATCACGAAGATGAACATGATTCTTGCAGGGGACGGCCACAGCAACATCAAAATGAAGGACAGCCTAGCCAATCCTGCCGACGGCGAATATGACGCGGTGATCACGAACATGCCCTACTCACAGAGGACGAAATACGGAAGCCTGTATGACCTGCCCGGCGCGAACGGGGACAGCATTTGCGTACAGCACTGCATGAAGGCCGTGAACTCCGCATCACCGGACGGACGCATGGCTCTTGTTGTGCCTGAAGGATTCCTGTTCCGCAAAGACCTCGCGAGGGTGCGCGAATATATGCTGGAGAGGTGCAGGATTCAGAGCATAATATCACTGCCTCAGGGGGTATTCCTGCCGTATACAGGGGTGAAGACGGACATAATTTACGCCGTGAAGGTCAACAGCAGGGACAGGGACGGGAAAAAATATTTCTGGTATTTCGACGTGAAGAGCGACGGATTTACGCTCAATAACCAGAGAAGGAAATTAGACACT
>CAJOES010000149.1 GCA_905233455.1 uncultured Synergistales bacterium
GCAGAAAGAATCAAATCATAAGGAGCAGGATTAACCTTGCACATACTCAGCGCAATAACAGCATGGCTCGTTGATACTATAGGGCGAATGGGTTACACCGGCATAGTATCGTTAATGTTTCTGGAATCATCATTTTTCCCTTTCCCCAGTGAAGTTGTCATGCCCCCGGCGGGTTATCTCGCATGGAAGGGCGAAATGTCATTATCCCTTGTATTAATCGCCGGCATAGCAGGGAGCATACTCGGAGCAGTCTTCAATTACTGGATAGCCGTAAAGTTTGGCCGCCCGTTCCTGTTACGTTGGGGAAAATATTTTTTCGTATCACAGGAATCCATCAGCAAAGCAGATGATTTCTTCCTGAAGCACGGACACGTAAGCACATTAGTCGGCAGGTTGCTGCCGGTAATACGGCAGTACATATCACTTCCCGCAGGAATAGCACGTATGCCGCTGGGAATATTCACGCTCTTCACGACTATAGGCGCAGGAGCATGGGTTGCAGTCCTGACATTTGCGGGCTATCTTCTGGGAGAACATCAGGACATGCTGAAGGAATACCTGCACGTCATAACGCTTGGGTGCATAGGCTTGGCCTGTATCATTGCCGGAGGGTATTACCTCTATTGGCGCAGACACCATAAATCATGAGCGGAATACCCGGTGTAACTCTCAGGGGAATTGAAGCCCTGCCCGTTGAAGTTGAAGTAGAAATTACGGGAGGGCTTTTTGCGATCTCTATTGTAGGTATGCCTGATGTTGCAGTGAGGGAGTCGAAAGAGCGTGTAAGAGCCGCATTGCGTTCACTGGGGCTGAACCTTAAAGGACGCATTTCCGTCAACCTTGCACCGGCAGACATACCCAAAGAGGGAGCATTATTGGATCTTCCCATTGCACTCGGAATGATGCAGGCTACAGGACACCTCAAACAATGCCCGAAAGCGTTATACATGGGTGAGCTTGCACTTGATGGAAGACTCCGCAGAGTCCGGGGAGCTGTTCCTGCCGCATTTCTCGCCAGAAAAATGAACGTTCCGCTGTATGTCCCGCGCGAAAATGCCGAAGAAGTTGCATTAGTGCAGGGGGTTGAAGCCTATTGCGCCGACAGTTTGAGCGAACTGTTCATGACACTCACAGGCGAGGAGAAGCCAGTACCTGTTCCTCCTGCGTATATTCCGGATCTGCCAGTGAGTGCCGACCCTGATTTTGCGGACATTAAGGGACAGAGAGCCGCAAGACGTGCCGCAGAGATCGCCGCCGCAGGACATCATAACCTTCTGCTTGTCGGTGCACCGGGAAGCGGAAAGACGCTCATAGCCAGAGCCATAGCCGGAATACTCCCGCCTTTGACCGATGAGGAGCTGGTTGAGACTCTGTTAGTGCGCAGTACTCTGGGAATACAGACAGAACCGGGGCGTACACGGCCATTCCGGACAGTGCATTTCACGGCAAGCACAGTATCAATATGCGGGGGAGGGAGCTCGCTCAGGCCGGGAGAAGTTTCGCTTGCACACAGAGGCGTTCTGTTCCTCGATGAGTATACGGAGTTCCCGCGAGACCTGACCGAGAGTCTTCGTGCGCCGCTGGAGGACGGAGTAATTACCGTCAGCCGTGCGTCAGGCAGCGTAACGTACCCTTCAAGAGTGTTGCTGGTGCTTGCAGCTAATCCATGTGCCTGCGGTTATGCCGGTGATCCCGTGATACCCTGCAAGTGTTCGGCAATGGCAATAGAACGCTACAAACGCAAACTTTCAGGGCCGATCATGGACAGGATAGACCTTCAGATTAACGTACCGAGATTAACACCGGAAGAATTACTGAGGCTCGGTGATACTGCGAACCCTCCGGAATCAAGCGCGGCTATACGTGAAAGAGTCGTGAAGGCTAGAAAGATTCAGCAGGAAAGATGGAAAGAGTACGGCCTCGTATGCAATGCTGAACTGCCGGAAAAACTCGTGCGGAGATGTCTTATGCTGTCCGATGAATGCAGGACTTATCTTGCGAATATGGCTCTGAAGCTCAACCTGTCCGGGAGAGGATTAAGCAGGGTTCTGAAAGTCTCAAGGACTATTGCGGAAGAACATAAACAGAAAACACCTCACAGAAGCATTAATGTACAGGCAGAATGAATCCCCCCGCTGATGACAACGGAGGGTAAAATTTTAATATTCCTCGTATTCTTCTTGTTCCTGTCTGGCTTTGCGCAGTGCCTGAATGTGCGCTAGGATAAACACAAGAAATACACTGAAAATAAAGCCTGCAGCTGTACCGATAATAACTATTCTTTTTCTTTTCGGCCCGTATTTGATTTCGGGAGGCTCTGCAGGATCAAGAATGAATATATTTGACAGATCATTAACTTCACTGAGCTTTGCACTTTCATACTGGGTAAACATGGATTCATATTTTGCGGTGGCGAACCTCAGATCCCTGACATAACGCTGATATTCTATTCCCAGTTCAGGAAGATCTCCTATTGATGAACGTGTTGCTTCAGTAGCAAATACAGCACTGCTTATGCTTGCTCCGCTGTTCCGCTGTTCCTCTTCAAGTTTGTGCAGTTCCTCATTCAGTGCATCAAGCTGTGATTGTGCCAGCTTGAGCTTGGGATTATCCCTGCGCGCATAACTCTTCAGTGAAGCTATCTCCATATTTTTATCCGCTATCTGTTTTTTCAGGCTGTTGACTGATGCTAACAGTGCTGACGTCTGAGACTCGAAAGACAGAAGTCCTTTGCTTTGCTGGTAAGCTATCATTGCGTCTTCAGCTTCAGTAAGTTCCCTTTGAGCCTGAGCAAGCTGTATCTCAAAAAAATTCTTTCTGCGCTGTGCATCCTCAATAGAAATTTCCTGCATTTTATTCTGTGCCGCAATGACAAACGCATTAACCATTTCTGCTGCAAAATCCGGGCTTGTATGTATATATGACACTTCTGTTATGCCTCCGCCTTCGGGAAACGGTGCTGTATCAAGACCGTCGAGCAGAGCACTTCTGGCAGCCTCACGCATATCCGTGCTGTATACCGTCATGAGGTCGTATTCGTCAATTATCTGATCAGCCACAGAATTTATCTTCATTACTCCCGTCAGAGTCAAGCCTCCTCCAGCACCTCCGCCCAGAGAAAAGCCCACTAATCCTGCAAGTTCGCCAAGCCCGGAAAGTGCACTGCTTCTTCCGCCCCCGCCCGAAGACATAACACGGCATACGGCTTTGTATGTTATAGGTCGTGTTATTGCGTAAAGAACAGAAAGTAAAGCTGCCAGTATTGTTATCAGCAGTATGAGAAATTTTCTCCTCCAGAATATATCGAAAATATCCAGCAAAGATAATTCCTGATCTAAATTTTCCTCATCATCAAAAGGCAAACAAAATCATCTCCCTCAAAAAATAAAATTCCGCGTGATTATAACATTACGATTCATACAGCACACGGATACATTCATCACTCAAGGCCTTTAAGCTGGATACCTGCTTGTCCTCCGGCAGCCCTGACACTGCATACGCTAAAGGCAGTTCCGTACAGCCCATCGTAACAGGCACATCACGCTCCGACACAACAGCATTCATGACTTCTCCGGCAGTCTTCATATCCCCTGCCTTCACGTAACGTATGCACGACTGAATCTTTTCCTGCTGTTCATCCGAAGGCTTCAGGAAGTGGTAGTGCATTTTTGCCGCGCATGAAGGGTATATCAGGCTCTTCTGCGTTCCGTCGGTAGCAAGAAGCCATGAACAGTTACCCTTGCTGAGTTCTTTTGCTGCTCCTACAGTGGCTTCAACGATATGAACCAGCGGCACGGGCAGTTCGTCCCTGAAACGGTCAATGAAGTAATGAGCCGTGTTGCACGGAACTGCAAGAATATCTGCGCCCCATTCAGCGAGCTGCAATAAGTTTTTCCGTATCACAGGCAGGGGATCAGGGCCAATGCCCATAAGACCGTCGCTTCTGTCGGGCGTGTCCGGGTCAGAAAGCATTATGATTTTCGGGTGCTGGGAATCGTTTTTGGCCGGGGCATCACGGGCAAGAATGCGCAGGAATTCAGCACATGCGGCGGGTCCCATTCCTCCTAAAACTCCTAGTGTCTTTGCTGGTCGTGCAGGCATGATAACAACCTCCTTAAATGGAATAATTTTCTGATTAGTATAACAGCAAATAATTTTCTCCTTGCATAAAAACATGAATGGACTAAAATTTTTACACAGTTTTTTCACATTTTTCAGAAGGGAGAAATTGATTAATGTATTCATTTTTAGGCGGCCTCGTAATCCTCATATTAGGTTATGTGATTTACGGTGCTTTCGTCGATAAGGTTTTTGCTCCTGACGACAGAAAAACCCCGTGCGTACGTCTTGAAGACGGCGTTGACTACGTTCCCATCACACCCGGCAGGGCATTCCTGATTCAGCTGCTCAACATTGCGGGACTTGGGCCAATATTCGGTGCGCTCTCCGGAGCTATCTGGGGTCCGCAGGTGTATCTGTGGATCGTGTTCGGTACGATTCTTGCAGGAGGCGTTCATGACTACCTCGTCGGAATGCTCTCAATGCGCAATGACGGTGCAAGCGTATCCGAAATCACCGGAAAATATCTCGGCGGGTTCATGCTTCAGGTTATGCGCCTGTTCTCGGTTGTGCTTCTGGTCATGGTCGGAGTCGTCTTCATGGTCGGCCCGGCAGGACTTCTCGCGCTCATGTTCACTCAGGGCACAAGCGGTGCAGTAGGCACGGCTTCAGGTGCGGCGGCTACACTGATGGGCTACAGCACTGCAGAATGGACGAAAATTCTTACAGTCGTAATCTTGGTGTACTACTTCCTTGCTACACTGCTTCCTATCGATAAGGTTATCGGCAAGATTTATCCGCTGTTCGGCCTGTGCTTAATCTTCATGGCTATTGGTATCGGCGGCGTTACGGTCATGAATCACATTAACGGCACAAAGCCCATGATAGAGCTGTGGGAAGGTCTGTACAACATGCACCCGAAAGCGGCTACGACTCCGATATGGCCTCTGATGTTCATTACAGTTGCGTGCGGAGCTATTTCCGGCTTCCATGCAACACAGTCTCCCATGATGGCAAGGTGCTTAACGTCAGAACGTCAGGGAAGGTTCGTGTTCTATGGTGCAATGGTTGCTGAAGGAATTATCGCGCTCATCTGGGCAAGTGCAGGCATCGCATTCTACAACAAGACCGGCGGCGGCTTCTCCACTGAAGGACTGCTTGCAGTAGGCGGCGGAAACTCAACGAGCGTATATCAGATCTCCGTAGGGCTTCTCGGGCCGATAGGTAGTATTCTCGCTATTCTCGGCGTTGTTGCATGTCCGATCACTTCAGGCGATACAGCATTCAGGAGCGCACGTTTGACCCTTGCAGACTGGTGGCACATTGACCAGAAGGGATTTGCTCCACGTATGATGCTGGCTCTTCCGTTACTGGCGGCAGGCTACGCAATATCATTCCTCGATTACGGCATAGTATGGCGTTACTTCTCATGGTCCAACCAGACACTCGCAATGATAGCTTTATGGGCAGGTGCTGTGTATCTGTGCAGGAACGTCGGAGCGTCAAGAGGCTTCATCGCGGCGATCCCTGCAACATTCATGAGCGCAGTCAGCGTTACGTACTTCTGCATTGCGAAAGAGTGCTACTTAGAGCTTCCGACAGCAACAGCATATGCTATAGGTATTGCTGTTGCAGTGGTATTCTGCGCAATATACCTTTTCCGCGTATATTTCCCTGAGACGAAGAAGCAGTAATCATGAAGAAGATAATTCACGTTAAGGGCATGGGCTGTATGAACTGCGTGCACCACGTCAAAGAGGCTCTTGAAGGGCTTGAAGGCGTAACTGGTGCAGATGTCAGCCTTGACACTAACACTGCAGTAATCACTTCAGCGAAAGACATTGCAGACAGTGCTATAACTGCGGCGATTGAAGATGCGGGATATGATGTCGCAAAGATAGAGGCAGCATAAATATTTTCGCGGAAATTTCAGCGGGCCGTGTGAGAAATTGCACGGCTCGTTTTTTGTTGCGTGATGATTTATTAGGACAGGCGCACAAATCTGCGCAAAAATTCACTTACGGGCTGTTTTCAAGATTATATCTGCAGGCACAATCACCAACACATACGGAACTGCAGCAGAACTACGCACGCAATAATTGTCCTTGCGGACACTCCCC
>CAJOES010000150.1:0-2562 GCA_905233455.1 uncultured Synergistales bacterium
GCAATATAACAGCTAATAAAAACTTATAATAAGTTATTATATTTCTGTTTAACTTAACTTAGCGCAATTCCAGCCGACAAGCCGGAACATCTCCCACTTGCAGAAGTAGGAGTCTTCTTGCGCCATTATAATAAAATGCACAAACAAAGATCAGAGCTTGCGAAGAAAAGAGCAAGTTGCAGAACTGGAGGCAAAGTAACAATGAAAGAGTTTTTTGAGCTTGCGGCTAAAGACAAGGCAGTACAGGAGGAACTTCAGAAGGCATCACTCGAGGCACTGAAGGTACTCGTTACAGAGAAAGGCTTCAAGGATGAGGCACAGAAGGTTCTTGTTGAAGCTGCAACGAAGGTAGCAGAGGCTCACGGCTTCAAGAGTGAGATGGAGGAGCTTGACCTTGACGAGCTGAAAGCAGTAGCAGGCGGCAATATAGACCCAGTATTAGGCGACGATAGGGAACCACTAATAGTCGGCTATAGCTGCACAGGAGTTTTTGCTCACGTATTATGCGATATAGTTACGTTTTAATCTGAAATGTCTTGAACTGTTGCTCTTTCGGGGGGCAGCAGTTTTTTATTTGAGCAAATGTATTACAGACTGAAAGATAAATATTTGTTTCGCGGCTGGGAAAAACTCCCCTACGCGATTGTTGACAGCACAACAGGAAATGCAATGTTCCTCATGCCGAATCAGATGCAGGCTATTGAACTCTGCGACGGTTCATTTGATGTATCTGCGCCGTTTATTCCCGATGAACTGAAGAATGAAATCTCGAAAGCCGCAAATAATGGATTAATCGAGGAATGCAGGCAGGGCGATGGACTGAAACCTAATCAGAAATACAGGAAATATCCGAACCGTTATATACGTTCAGTTCACTGGTCCGTAACGGGCAAGTGTAATTACAGATGCAAACACTGTTACATGTCGGCACCTGAAGTGAATGCTCATCAGATTTCACATGAAAAGGCCATGAACATAGTGAATCAGTTAGCCGAGTGCGGAGTTATGGCCGTAAGCCTGACGGGAGGAGAGCCGTTAATCCGTGATGATTTTCTTGAAATCGTTGATGCATTGACGGAACGGGGCATCATAATAACGCAGATATATTCCAACGGAGCACTAGTGAACAAAAAGTTTCTTACTGAACTTCAGAACCGCAATATTAGTCCTTCATTCATAATGAGCTATGACGGTGTAGACGGCTGGCATGACTGGTTACGGGGCGTAAAGGGAGCAGAAGTGTTAATCGACAATGCATTTGCACTCTGTCATGAAATGGGCTTCAGAGCGGCGGCGAACATGACGCTTCACTATGGCAATCTTCACACATTGAGGGACACGATAAATCATCTTGCGAAATTCGGAGTTGGGCAAATCAAGACGGCATTTGCGGCCAATATTGGAGAATGGAAGACGCAAGGCAGAAAAATATCACTCAAGGATGTATTTCAGACATACTTAGACTATATACCTCACT
Organism: uncultured Synergistales bacterium; assembly: GCA_905233455.1. Classification (GTDB taxonomy): domain Bacteria; phylum Synergistota; class Synergistia; order Synergistales; family Aminobacteriaceae; genus JAFUXM01. The sequence continues at coordinate 1,478 of CAJOES010000150.1, forward strand.
GGTATGAAGATGACGGAATGCCGATGAGAATATTTTTCACGTCATTCTTCATTGCAGATCCGGCTGAACCCGACAAGTATGAGATTATCGGCTATTATGATGAATATAACCCTGACGAGACGCTTTTATGCGGACATGCGAGAAGCTCATCGTACATATCACCTGACGGGAGGCCGTTAATGTGCGGACTTATGGCTGGCATAGCTATGCAGGAAAATTATCCGACGATGTTCGAGCGAAAATTTGCGGAGTGCATAAACACGCCTGAGTACATGAAGTTAATCGACATGAGAGCAAGTGATTTCCTGAAGGTGAACAGGAAGTGCGGAACATGCAAATTCACGAAGCACTGTTACGGAGGCTGTAGAGGAGTTGCGCTTATTGAGGACGAGAATAATCTCATGGGAACTTCAGAAACAGTGTGTGAGATGTTCAAAGGCGGCTGGATTAAGAAGATAGTTGATACAGTGAAGAAGTCTAGACCGACAGCAATATGTCCTATAAAAGATGAAACGTTATTATGAAGGAAAAGTGAGAAAAGCCCCGCAGTTATGAAAGCTACGGGGATATTTTTTATTTGTAGCTAGTTCTGTTTGCTCGGATAGGTAAAATTATGTTTGCATTCTATGATTCCCGTGAATAAAATTAAGTTCATTAAGTTTTCCCCAATTTTTCCAAACACAAATTCTATATGTCAGGAGCGTATTAGTATGCAGATTGATATTAACAGCAGACTTATCGCACTCATCGGCACACCTCTGAGCCAGTCATTCGCAGCAAGAATGCAGAACTCAGCGTATCAGGCAGCAGGCTTCAACATGGTCTATTGTTACTGCGAGGCTGACAGTACCCACCTCAAGGAGATCATCGACGGCATCCGCTACATGCCCACGTTCTTAGGCTGTGCAGTTACGAAGCCCAACAAGGAAAACGTCATGCAGTACCTCGACGACCTCGATCCCCTCTGCAAGAAAATCGGCTCCTCCAACACAGTAGTGAAGACCGAAGGCGGCAGACTCGTCGGCTACAACACTGACGGTTACGGTGCTCTCCGCGACATCAAGGAGCATGGCTGCGTCATCAAG
>CAJOES010000150.1:2695-4834 GCA_905233455.1 uncultured Synergistales bacterium
CTGTAAGAGCAGCTGACGAAGCAGGCATCGCTAAAGCCCTCGAAGAGACAGATATTATCCTCAACCTGTCAGGACTCGGAATGCGCGGCAAAGAGGAATATACCTGCGTTGATAAGAAGTTCCTCAAGCCGGAGCACATTTGCTTCGACGCAACCTACAACCCCGCCGAAACCAGATTCCTCAAGGAAGCGAAGGAAGCAGGCTGCAAGATGGTCATCAACGGACTCGGAATGTCGCTGTATCAGGGTCTGCGTCAGATCCAGCTCTGGACGGGCGGGAAAGCTGTTCCGCTGGATGTAATGCGCCAGACATTGATGGACATTCTCGCAGGCAAGTAAGGAGCATCAATGCCGTCGCTAACTCAGGACGGCTTCATTAATTCACAGAAGGGAGTAAAACATATGGCACGTAAATTTTCGTTAGCGTATCTCACAATTCCCGGCGTTGATCCCGTCAACCAGATCAAGATCGCGAAAGAAGCAGGCTACGATTTCGTTAGCCTCCGCACAATCCCCATGCACCTGCCCGGTGAGCCGTCATTCCTTCCGCAGGATGACCCCGAACTCTTCGACGCAATCAAGAAAGCCCTCAAAGAGTACGATATGCCCCTCATGGATATTGAGCTTGCCCGTATCCGCAAAGACCTCGACATCAACGAGTACAAACCCGCCTTTGAGGCAGCGGCCAAGCTCGGAGCAACTGACGTTCTCGGCAGCGTGTGGACTCGCGACCGCGCATGGTACACCGACACAGCAGGCAAAGTCGCCGACATGGCCAAAGAGTTCGGCCTCAAGTTCAACATCGAGTTCCTTCCGTGGGCAGGAGTCAGAAACCTTCAGGAAGATATTACGCTGATTGACGATCTTGGCCGCGATAATGTGTTCGTGATGGTCGACACACTTCACGCAGGCAGAGCAGGCGTAACCGGCGCAGAACTTGCCCGCACACCGCGCAAGTACTTCAACTTCATCCACCTTTGCGACGGCCCGGCACCTGAGGGCGCAGAGTGCAAAGATACCGTGCTCGACAACATCAAGGATGACCTTATGCTGTACACAGCTCGTGAAGCTAGGTACTATCCCGGTGAAGGCGACGTGAAGATAGCCGACATGATTAAGGCTATGCCCAATATCCCGAGCTTCCTAACCTCAAGGAGATTCAGGCTCGCGGTAATGCCGGACACGCTGCACGCTGCCTTGAAGTGGCCAAGAAATACTTTGCCGCTAACGGTATCGACTAATGATGAACTTACCCGAAAGAGTCTCAATCTGTGAAGTCGGACTCAGGGACGGCGTACAGAACGAGAAGGTTTACCCCAACACTGACCAGAAGGTAGAGATTCTGCGCGGCTTCATCGACGCGGGCTATAAGGTCATCGAGGTAGGCTCGTTCATGCATCCCAAGAGAGTCCCGCAGATGGCAGACACTGCCCGGAGGATGTACAGCTTCGAGCACTCATCCCGAACACTCGCGGTGTCCAGAGAGCTATCGACTGCGGCTGCAAAAAGGTCAAGCTCAATGTTTCCGCAAGCCGTATGCACAACCTAAAGAATCTCAACCGTACCCCTGAAGAGAGCGTTGCAGGTTTTGCGGACTGCGTGAAGATGGCCAACGAGAACAACATAGCTATATCCGGCTCAATCTCTATGCCCTTCGCTTCTCCGTGGGAAGGAAGGACTCCCGTTGAGGATGTTGACGCAATCATAGAGGCGTATCTGAAGGTAGGGATTGACGAAATATCTTTTTTACGATCTGTGCACTCACGTCCGCGAAAAATACCCGCAGGCTACATGGTGGCTGCACTTCCACAACACCAGAGGCGCAGCGATCGCTAACATTCTCGCCGCAATGCAGGCAGGTATGACCCAGTTCGACTCATCTTTCGGAGGACTGGGAGGCTGTCCGTTCGTTCCCGGAGCAGCAGGCAACATCTCTTCCGAAGACGTGATTAACATGATGGACGAGATGGGCATTGCAACCGGCGTTGACGTGTTAAAGGTTATGGCACTTTCCCGCAAAATAGGCGAGATTGTCGGTCATGGCCTCGACAGCTACGTATTGAGAGCAGGCAGGTCTAAGGATTTGATTGCTTCTCAGGCAGAATAACAGGCATTAACCCCCTGAGAAGTTTTCGGGGGG
>CAJOES010000151.1 GCA_905233455.1 uncultured Synergistales bacterium
ACTCCTCAACAGGAGAGATAAAAGGCGAACCTTCATCAACAGCTTCGGGACTCTATGCGTATATGGCAAAAAGCTATAAGTTCAAAGTGAAAGCCACTAACGCAGGAGGCACGGCAGAAAGGTCTGCTTCTATAAGCATATATGAGCCTCCTAACATCACAACCAATTCGCTTCAGGACGGCAAAACCGGTAAAAGCTACAGCCAAGAGATCAATGCGAGCGGGACAGAATTTACCATGAACTGGAAGATTATATCGGGCAAGATTCCTCCGGGACTCAAGTTCGACGGTTCTAGAAACACACGCAAGGCTACAATCTCCGGAACACCTACTACTCCGGGAACATATTATTTCATGGTAAGACTCTATAATCTTGTTGGGAATCCGGATACTACAACGACGAAAATTTACAGGATAAAGATAGGCGAACCGACTCCGGAGTCTAACATGTGGATTAACGGCACATTCAAGGAAGGCCAGATTGGAGCGGGATACTCAAGCAGTATAAAACTGTATTTTAATTCCTCTATGTATCTGTCCAGATGGATGGCAGGGGCAAACGTATCTGTCATTGATGGCGAGCTTCCTCCGGGTTTGAGCCTGAGATGGACTACGCTCTCAGGAATAGACAGCTACATGTGGGCTAATATTTCTCTTTATGGGACTCCAACAAAAGCAGGTACGTATACATTTACCTTAAGGGCGTTAAACGGTTACGGAGGCTATACTGAGTCAATGCAGACAATCAATGTTCCTCAGCGCAGTGTATCATTTGCTGATCCTAGCATGTACATAGTATTCACGTTCTTGAAGGGCAAGCTGGGTGTCTCATATAATGATTATGTAGCTGTATACGGCGGTAGTTCTCCCTACACCGTAAGTGCTACTTCCACTTCAGGCATAATGCCTCCCGGCCTGTCTCTGTCAGTAAAAGGAAGGTACATACATCTCAGCGGAATACCTACCAGATACGGCACATTCACATTCACGCTCAGGGCAAAGGGCAGTCATAACGGCTATGTCGATAAAACTTTCAGAATGACTATAGACAGGAACACTGCTTATGCGGCGGGGCAGGGAGCTGACGACGGCACTCCGGCTAAACCTGAACTCCTCACGGACAGACTTCCGAACGCAATCATAGGCAGTACATATTCGGCCACTCTTGAGGCTTCAGGCACAAAGCCCATCACATGGTCATACACAGGAAATCTGCCAGAAGGATTCATATTCACTGAGGACGGAGTTTTATCAGGCATACCTTCTGAGGAAGGCACTTACAGCTTCGATATTACCGCAGAAAATTCACAGGGCAGTGCAACAAAGACGTTTACATTGATATTGAAACCAGAAAAGCCGCAGATTACTACACTGATGCTTCCTTACGGCATTGTTGACGAGCCATACAGCTTTATGCTTGATTCTGAAGGAGAATCTTTAACGTGGAGCAAAACAGGTAATTTCCCGGATGGTCTTAAGCTGGACAGGAACACGGGCGAAATTTCCGGAACTCCTCTTACTGCAGGAACATATACATTCACCGTCAAGGCCAAGAACAGCACAGGAACCAGCACCGTACCGCTTCAGATAGTTGTAGCAAGCGAAGAGGGGACATTTGATGCTTCCGATGAAGATGCTGAACTTCCCGAAGTATATGCTTCCGACAATATAGAACTGTATTTCCTTAGCGGAGATGAGGAACTTAGCGGAACAATACGCGTAACAGCAGGAATGCCGCTGAAGTTCAGAGCCGGAGAATCAGGCAGTGATGATGACGCTGAAGGCACAGCAGAAATTTCCGGTGCAAAGGTATTCATGAACGATAAAGCCGCTGAAAGGATAAGTGTTGCCGCTGATGGAACGTTCACGATACCGGGAGAACTTGTGCGCGGAAGTTTCACGGTATATGTCTCTGGAGTTTCAGACGGACTTGCTGTTGAAACTAATGATATTAACGTTACGGCATCAGAAGCTGCCAGAGAAGAACAGGGAAACCCGGCTGACGGCGGGAATAACAATAATTCTTCCCAGCAAGGAGGACATGCAGATTCGTCTGCAGGTGAAGAACAGTACAATTCTAATGATGAAAACCTGATACAAGATGATTCTTCGGGCAGCAGCAGGAATGAAAATACAACTGAAGGCAGGAGATCCGATAATTCTTCCGGCAGTAACAGTCAGGAAGTCCAATACGGCGGAGAAGGACAGGGAGACTCTTCCGGAGGCTCTGGAGGCTGCAGCGTAAATTTTGCGGGAATATTTATGCTGCTCATGAGCGGAGCTGTATTGCTGAAGAAAAAGTAAATCTGTACAAAAATTCCCCCCTTGCCTTAATGAAGGGGGGCTTTTGTTTATATTATTTCTATGCTCTGGTTGTCATTCACTGTCAGGCACTCCGCACCGTCCGGCGTAATCAGATAGTCGTCCTCAATCCGGAGTCCTCCCCAGCCTTCAATATATATTCCCGGCTCAATCGTAACGACATCACCCGTCTGCAGAATATCATTTGACGTTCTCGACAGTCTCTGGACTTCAAGCCCCAAGCCGTGCCCCAAGCCGTGCAGGAAAAATTTCCCGTATCCTGCCTCCTCAATCACTCCCCGCGCAACAGCATCAACATCGCGTCCCGGTATTCCCGGCCTCAATGCCGCCGCCGCATCATGATGAGCCTTCAGCAGGACAGCGTTAATCTCCCGTGCCTTGTCGCTGATATGACCTAGCGCAAAATTCCGGGTAATGTCGCTCATATAGCCTTCAACCATTGCGCCGTAATCTACCGTAACAGTATCGCCTTCAGCAAATTTCTTCAGGGTTGCAGGAGCATGACACATTGCAGACCGTGCGCCGGAAGCCACGATAAAATCATCATGCGCCCAGCCTTTTTCCGCACCATTGAGCTTTATGCGTTCCATCAGCTTTATGTCGAATTCCGTCTCAGTCATCCCGGCATGAGCCAGCTTTAGTGTCTCTCCGTATGCCTTCCGCCCGATCAATGCCGCCTGACGTATCATGTCTACTTCATGAGCGTCCTTAGTCCTGCGCAATTTCAGTATCAGGTCAGAAGCATCATACCAATAACCTCCAACCGGCTCAAAATAATCATAGTAATCTGAATGCGAAACCTTCTTTGCCTCAAAGCCTATATGCCGCCATCCAACTTCTTTAACCGTGTCCGCTATGTATTTCAGCAGAGGGACTTCTGACTGTATCGTTATCTCAAATGGGGATTCCTGTTTTGCCTGCGTGGTGTATCTGCCGTCAGTGATCAGATGTGCTTCATCGTAAGTTATGATTAATGCCGCAGAACTCCCCCGAAAGCCTGAGATATAATGACAGTTCTCAGAATTTGCCCGCTCATCAACCATCAAAACGAAAACTTCAAGATCTCTCTTTGACATTAAAGCGCGTAATTTTTCGAGACGTGAATTTATTATGCCGGTATTAATTTTGTGATTCCCCTTCCATTTATATTGTGTCATCAATTTAACGCAGAGAACCTTCCGGAAGCCTCATGCACTAACCCTTCAGCCTGAAGTATCATCAATGCGTCCTGTACATCCTGCTCATCCAGCCCGCTCTCTGAAATAATCTCGTCTAACATTCTGTTTCCCTGTTTCTGCAACAGTGAATATATTATCTTCTCATTGTCCGAAAGTTCCGGAGCTTGTGTTTTCTCTGTATCCTGAGTATCTCCGAACAATTCAAGCTGTTCATGTTTCCCCGCAAAGCTGTCAATGAACTCCCCGACATCACACAGGCATTTTGCGCCCTGATTCAGCAGCCGGTTAGTCCCCCTGCAGCTGTCATCATTGATGCGTCCCGGCACAGCCCATAATTCCCGGCCAAGACTCATGGCATCACCTGCAGTAATCATAGCTCCGCCGTCCTCCCTGCTTTCCACGATTACGACACGTGAAGCAAGAGCCGCTATGATTCTGTTGCGTTCCGGGAAGTGCCACGATTCGCCAGGTGATTTCAGGGGATATTCAGAGACTATAGCACCGCGTTCGGTTATGCGCGAGAATAGATCACGGTTTTCTGTGGGATATGATTTGTCGATTGACGTTCCGAACACTGCAACAGTTGCGCCGTTCTCCGAAAGACTCCCCCTGTGCGCAGAAGAGTCTATGCCTTTTGCCCCGCCGCTGACTGTCATTATTCCGCGCTGTGCAAGCCCGCGTGCCAGTGATGCCGCTGAAGTCCTGCCGTAATCATCGGGGGTCCGTGTGCCTACGATTGCGATTGACGGCAAGGAGAGATTTGCCCGGCCCTTGACGTAGAGACCTACAGGAGGGCGTTTGAGGTCTGCAAGTTTTGCGGGGTAATCGAGATCCTTTGCAGTGATGAATCTTGCTCCCATGCTGGTGAGCTGATCGAGTTCACGCTGTGCCCACCCGTCTTTTGCCAGCAAGCCGGAGAGACGGGAAATATGCGCTTCATTGAGGCCGAGTTCCTGCCAGAATGAAACACCGGTAAATATATCCTGCGGGGAATAATTGTCGCAGAGTTTCATGAATAAGCTGTACGGTATGTTCGCCGCATTGAAGAGCAGTCCTGCTTGTGTTATGTCGTTCATAATGAGGATAGTTTAATGTCTGGGGCTTGAAGGTGCAAGAGTGATAAAATTTACAGCA
>CAJOES010000152.1 GCA_905233455.1 uncultured Synergistales bacterium
GAACTGGCTCAAAGATTGGGCGTGAAGAATCTTTTGCTGTATCACACGGAGGATTCTGACCTTCTGCACCGTAAGGAGAAATATACAGACGAGGGCAGGAAATATTTTGCGGGGAATATTTTTGTGCCTGATGACCTCGAAACAATCACCATTGCATAAAAAATGAGGCTCAAGGGTTGAAGCCCCTGAACCTCAAAGGAATAAATATGCTGTTATTTGCCGCTGTTGGCGCGTATAGAATCAAGTACGATGGAAAGCGCATCGTTATCACCGTAGCCTGAAGCCCTGATCACGATTCCGTTTTCCGTGTCTTCCTTGTCGTAAAGCTCGTTTACTTCAATAAGCCTTCCGCCGTCAATCGTGAACACATGCCATAACAGTAAGCCGTCATTCGGGTTGCCGTTAATATAGCCGTACTGCGCGGTGTATTCGTCAGTCTCCGCCGGTGCTCTGAACTCGTATCTGTCGCTGTCTGCATACAGTTCTGCTACTGCGTTTGACTCTGCCCATGAGCTTGTGCCGTCTGACCAGTGCACGAAGTAATCATACCTTGCGTTTGCGTCAAAGTCCGAAAGCGTTATTGTCTCGTGGCCGTTGCCGTTCCTGTTGTCCACGTCAAGTTTGGCCACTGTTGCGCCGGAATGCGTACCGTTCCTGCTGTTGTAATATATATGGAATGTGCTTCCGTCCGGATATTTGCCTACAAGGTGTGCGTCAAGGTCTGCCGGGTTTGCTCCCCAGCTAAGTACTATTCTCTGCCCGTCGTTCACGAATATATCTGTTGCAGTCATGTAGCTGTTCTGCTGTCTGTTGCTGTCGGGTGCTACTGTAGCGTTGAATGATGACGTAAGATATCCGGCCTTCTCTTTGATGATGGTGTAGTAGCCTGCATCTGCGGTAAGCGTATAATGCCCGTTAGCATCAGTCGTAAGCGTCTGAAGAACAGTGCCGTCCTCGTGCCGGAAATCACTTTCAGGGTAACTCCGGAAATAGTGTTATTGTTCTCTGCGTTGATTATGTCGCCGCTGATCGTGCCGTTTCCGGTCTTGACCAGTGCCGCATCAAGCCTTATGTCCTTTGATTCTTCCGAAAGCCTCTTTTTCATGCTGAACGTAACATAGCCCGGTGCAGATATTTCTACCGTGTACGTTCCGAGATCCAGAGGCTGCTCATAGTCGCCCTCGCCGTCAGAATTCGCCGGGAAGGATTTTGTACTGTTATTGCGTGTGGCCTTTATGGATGCACCGTTAATAGCAGTTCCGCTTACATAGTCCGTTACCTTGCCGAAAAGCACTGCACGGGAGTCAAATATTTCTTCCGCGTCGAAAGCATCACGGATTATCTGGAGTTTTTCCTCATTGAAACCGAGCTTTCTTCCTGCCTTCATTACGCACTGTCTTACAGTCTGCATTGTCGATGAAGCGTTGTAGCCCATGCTCATGGATTTGTACCATAGCTGTTCGAGATCTTCCCAGCTCATGCCGTTTGTCTGCATGAGGTAGGCCGCGTGTGATACAAGCACTCCCCATATCTGTACGTAAGCACGAACATTAGGATTATTTACAGTTATAGGACCTGAAGATACCCTGTTGTATGCTAACGGGTCAGTGGGATTTGCTATATTCCTGATATAACGGTACGGTCCTGACTGATTCAGCCAGTTTACTCCATGCTGCCATTTGCGCACTTTAAGGCATCCGAAAAGGTCAGCATATCCCTGATTGATTGCCGCAGTTACTCCGCTCCACGGGAAATCTACACCTATACTTGCCTCAAGCATACCATGATTTATCTCATGCGTTACAGTATCAATATCAACTGCCATTGAATGAGCGTATGTGCTTGTACTGCCGCTTCTATTCCCAAAATATATGGTGTATGCAGAACTCGTTGAAGTCTTCCATGCAGCATTATTAGGCCAGCTTGGATAATGTGCCACTATCTGAATGGGCTTGTTTTTTCCTCCATTGCCGTCAACCGAATCACGCCCGAATGTATTTTTATACCAGTCAAGCACTTCTTTGGCATTGGCATAAAGCGAAACAGCCTGTTCATCCCAAGGCCCCTGAAGAGAAGGTCTGCTCACAACAGTGCTTTCATTCCCGTTCATAATCCTGTAGTTGTACTCTATAGGATTACGCATGTAATAGGTGTTCCCTGTATGATCAACTGTGAATGTGCGTATATCTCCGCTTTCATCGACACCTGTTGTAGTTTCCTGATCCCCGTGAAGGTTGGACATAATGCTGATAATTTTCTCATTAACAGCATTCACTATAACTGCATCACTGAAGTAAATACCCTCGTTGCTGTCAGCACCTTCTTCTATTTCTTCTTCTGAGGGCAGGCGATGTCCCTGTACATTGACGATATAAGCTGTTACAGGTTCTTTTTCATAGTCAAATTCATCGTCAGACAGCGAATAAATCACTTTTTTCGTAGAAATGTCCGGATCAAGTTCCGGTTCATACATAACGTTAGCATCGTTCTTGTAGCGATTTAACGCTACTGTCTCTGCCTCTTCCTGCGTCAAAACTGCCGCTGAACGTATGCTGTTTGTACCTGAACTTCCGTTGCTGCCTGTCCACAGGTTTGAAGTAAGAGCATCTGTAGTGCCGTCAGATTTTGCGGAAACTGTTACACCCCTGCCGTAGTATGGCGTGCCGTCTGCATCCGTTTGTGCAAAGTGATATTCCGAGCCGCTTGCATCCGACGTAGAGACAACAGAAGAGAACTTTGTGCCGTTGCTGCTTGTACCGAGCATTGGACTCATCTCGTTAAGGACTTCTGATGCAGCAGTCTCGCTGGTAATTTTCTTTCCCGTGAACTGTCCGTCAATGTTAGATATTCCTCCGGCTGAGTTGTAGGACATTCTGAAGTTTTCGTTGCCATCGTTCAGCCTCTCAATGCCCATAGGATTTTCAGGAGTAACTAATGTATCGCCGGGAGTGTCGCCGCCAGTATTTCCACCAGTTTGACCGCCTGAACCGCCGCCATTACCGCCAGAATCTCCGGGATCAGTTGTCGTTTCTTCGCCCGAACCGCCGCTGGAACTTCCGCCGCCGCCACCGCCGCCGCATCCTGATGTCGCAAGGACAGCAAAGAAGAGCATAGCTATTACAAAAATAGAGAGCCAAAAATTACGTTTGCTCATAACAAAAAACCTCCTCAAAATAAATTTTATTGAAACTTTGGAACATTGTAGCATTACATACGACATTCTAATCATAAAACACTTCGTAAATTACGCAATTAAAGATAAGAATTTTAACGCAGGTTTAGATAGTACAGCATCCTTCTTCCACGCAAGGACAAGCCCCGCATTAATCTCCGGCATTAAAGGTATGAACTTCAAGCCCTCAGTGCTGATTATGCCCTCAATCGTGATGAGTATTCCGAGCCCC
>CAJOES010000153.1 GCA_905233455.1 uncultured Synergistales bacterium
GCCCGCAAAAGCATCAGACTGAAAACACAGCAGCAGTAATTCATTCATAGGAGGTTCTATCATGAAAAAAGTATTAGCGGTATTATTGGCTCTCGTTATCGTTCTCGGTGTCAGCACAGCATACGGTGCGGACAAACCCGGAGCAGGAATCACAATAGGTGTGGTCTACAAGCAGTCAGGCAATCCCTACTTTCAGGCAGGGGTAGCAGGCTTCCAGAAGGCAGCAGACGAACTCGGCTTCACGTTCATGCACGACGGCCCCGATGACGGCAGTTCTGACGGACAGATACGCATAATCGAGAACTACATAGCACAGGGCGTTGATGTCCTCTGCATATCGGCGAATGATCCCGCATCGCTCGTTGACGTGTGCAATGAGGCAAGGGAGGCAGGCATAAAGGTCGTAACTTGGGACGCTCCAGTTGACCCGGAAGGCAGAGACCTTGACGTTGAACCGGCAAGCGCACAGGTTATCGCACTCACACAGCTTGACTCTATGGTGAAATCTGTCGGCGGTGAAGGACAGATAGCTATACTCTCGGCAATGGCTACAGCTCCCAACCAAAATTTATGGATTTCCTTCATGACCGAAGCACTCAAGAGCAAAGACCCGAAATATGCTAAGATTGATTTTGTAGGCGTGGTTTACGGCGATGATGAGTACACTAAATCATTCAATGAAACACAGGCACTCCTTGAGCAGTATCCTAACCTGAAGGGAATAATCGTCCCGACAACCGTAGGTGCTCCGGCAGTCAGCAAGTGCATCATGGACGCTAAGAGAAACGTAAAGGTTACCGGCCTGACTCTTGCGTCGGACATGAAAGAGTTCATCAATAAGGGAATAGCTGATGAAACGTTCCTATGGAATCCCACAGAGCTGGGCTATGCGGCATCATTTGCGGCAGTTGCGTTAGTGAAGGGTGAGATTTCCGGCAAGGACGGCGAGAGCTACAACGCTGGCGAACTCGGAACGCTTAAGATAGAGAAGGCGGCTGACGGCGGAACAATCAGCTTCCTGAACAAGTTAAACATCTTCAACAACGAGACAGTAGACGCATGGATTAATATTCTGTAGGCTGACATAATAAGACCCCGTGATTCGCTCGCGGGGTTTTCTTTTTGCTTACTGGTCAATTATTTTACCGATTGGCTTACCGTGCCTTATTTCCTTGAAGATATACCATGTACCAGAACTGAACATAACGTTTACTTTGTATTCCTGTGAACTACCCCCGCCTATAGAGGCGGGAGATTTCTTGCGCGTTTGGTTAAAAAGGCCAGCTGTATTCTTAAGTTCGTTAAGGTTCGTAAAATCAAAGCTAGTTATGAAGTATCCTGCCGGGATTGACACATTCACATTAATTTTGTCAATCAGTTGGGCAAGTACAGGCACGGACTTTTGTAATTTTTCTACTTCAACTTTCACTCTTTTAAGATCGATTCGTGCCTCGATTGTACCTGTGATCTTGGCTTCATATTTTCGTCCAGCCAGGTAATCCTTAAATCCAAAGCTCCAATCGAAATTCAGTCCTTCATGACCTTCATGCAAAGATATTTTGTGCGGAACTTCCATGCTCAAGAGTACAACCTCATGCCGCTTAATTAGTTTTTCCTGAATCTCTTCGGGATTCAATTCATCTTCCTGTTTCGTATCGTCCGTATGTACCATTGAGAACGGTTGAGATTTTTTCATGAACTTTTCCCGCCCCACTTGATGAACACAAACGCAGCCACCAATGCAATAAGTATAAAAACACCATAAATAACGCCATGCGCAATCCCTAATAGATCGGCTATATTGTCAGCCCATTCTTTGCCCTTCATCACTAATTTTGCTAGCGACAAAAAATACCCGCATCCATATTTAACACCTCCTGATAAATTGCGGGTTTATACTAGCAGGGGGGTGGGGCTTAATTGTCAATATTTTCATTTGATTCCGGGAGTCGTTTTTATCTGTGGAGTGTAATACAATCTTCATACACACATTTAAGGAGGAATTGATTCATGATAGAACGTTACGCATGGAAAGCAACAGTGAAACCGGGAATGCTCGACGAGTACAAGAGACGGCACGATAATATCTGGCCGGAGATGAAAGACCTGCTGAAGTCGGCCGGTATACGCAACTACACTATATGGAATGTCGGCAGTGAGCTTTTCGGGTACTATGAGTGCGAGAAAGGCGCAGAGTTTGCGGCACGGACTCAGGCACAAAGTGAGATAGTTGACAGGTGGAATGAGTATATGAAGGACGTTATGACTATGGAGCTTGACCCGGAGACAGGAGCACAGCCTAAACTGGAGCAGGTGTTTTTTCTGGAGTAACACTGTACATTGTAATTATTTTCTCCTCTGATGCGTCAGGGGAGTTTTTTTACTGCCTGTGTATAATATGAAACATCAAAACATTTTTACAGGAGGCTTCATTAATGAAAGCTCAATCAATAGCACGAAATTACACCTTCCTGATGATATT
>CAJOES010000154.1 GCA_905233455.1 uncultured Synergistales bacterium
TTCTGCTGTCTGGGCATCGAAGAATATATCTCGCGCTTCATCCATCAGCGCATTTACACTGTCTATGTCGCGTTCTGACATTGCCGCACGCTGTTCACGTATGACATCTATCAGGTCGTCTATGCAGTCAGCTTCTTCTGTTACTGCATCTATCAGCTCCTCAACTTCCGCGCGCATAGCATGTTTATTCCTCTATAGCGTCGAGTATTCCGGCGACGTATAAAGCGTTGGCCACTTTGTCAAGCGGAGGATTATAGCTCCCGGAATCTATTTTTGCCTTGAAATCTGCTACAACGTCTTCACGGACTTCGGGAATATTCTTGAACTCTGCGCTTGCACGGGCTAATAGTGTGCCGAATGAGCTGATGTCTGCGTTGTCCTGCTCCTGAGTGTAGCCGCCGCCGTAGGAGACACTTCGCCGTGATTTTTTAGCGTTCAGGGCTTCAGTGTTATACTGGCTCGATATTCTGCCTATCATCTCTATTTTTCCTCCTTCTTAACAAGATTATATATTGCTCATGTTTTGTGATTATTCTCGGATTTTTACGGAATTATCTTTAACAATACACGGCCAAAAGAAAAGCCCCCCGGATTTCGCCGAAGGGCTGAATGTTATTGCGAAAAGGTTATCTGTGTTTGCGTCCGATGAGTGCGAGGCCAAGTACTGCGGGAATGAGTGCACCAAATCCTGAGTTGCAGCCGCTGCTTCCGCCGCTGTCTCCATTTTCGCCGTCGAAGTCGTGATTTCGGAGGCCGTCGTTGTTAGTGCCGTCCTCGTTATTGCTGGTGCCCCGCCCTTTGTCGATTTGGTCGCTTACAGTTATGGCGAATGAGATATTATTCATTACTTCTTTGCTTACCGATAAAACTATGGCTGTAAGGAAATAATATCCGCTGGGAACTGCCCCTAAAGTCGTATTATCCTCAACAATAACACCAACTGGGTTGCCGTAATCATTAATAAAAGTGAAGTAGTAATATCCATACTCTTCATTACGCCTCAAGTTCCTCCCGTTAAGATTTGAGCAATACTCCTGCGTAATGTCGTATAAGGAGCTTCCGTCCATTACATCAATAATGAAGCTGATATATAGGGAACTATCAGAATTATCGTAAAGAGTAATCATTGAACCTTCCTCATTCTCTGACGCGCTCCAGCCTGACGGGACATTGAGTCTTATACGGCTGAAGTACTGAACGGAAGAGTCGGGATGATAGAGCATTGACTTGTACACTGTGTTGAAGAAAATTTCAGTCGTTGAGTCTTCCAGAGTCATCGAGAAAAAGGCGTAATAGCCTTGAGGGATGTTCTTTAGTACAGAGTGGTCTTCGACAAAATTCCAGAAACTTACGCCGTTGGAATTTGTGTTCCTGAAGGAATAAAAACCGCTTTCATCACGGTTAAGCCCGTTTGCAGCATTAAGATCAGAATAATATTTTTCTGCTACCTGCTGCAAGGTTTGGCCTCCAAGAGGTGCAACATAGATAATGATAACGTAGGAACTGTTGGAGTTGACCATCGTTACGGCACCTGATTCGTTCTCTGTTGCTGTCCAGTCCGAAGGAACGTCAGCATCAAAGTTCGTGAACGACTGCGCCATTGCCGAAGCGGCTAGACTCATAATGAGCAGCGAAGTTACGAAGAAAAGGATAAACAAACGTTTCATGAAATCCTCCTTAAGGTAAAAGACTTGAGATAAGACAGATATTATACTACTGTGAGTCGCAGAGATGTTTCGTGCAACCCTAAGCAGAGAAAGAATACATGATATAATTGCACAAAATTTCACTATGGAAGGAAGATTTGTAATTATGGCAGAAAAACTTTGCCCCGTGTGTCATAAACCGTTAGTACTCAAAGAAGAAAGCTACCCTATGGGAAGCGCATTGTTCAAGGCGGACAGAGTCCATGTCGACATCTACGAGTGCCCGGAGTGCGAGAGGGTAGAACTTTTTGCGGCTGAGAGCGACCTCGTGAAGTGCCCGAAGTGCGGGAACATGCACAGTGCTAAGGAAGCGTGCGCAGTTTGTGCGCTGAACGCCGGGCTTGACGCAGAGAAAGTCGACTAACCAGCAGAAACAATAAATCCCGGTCAGTGATGAACTTCACCGATCGGGATATTTTTATGCGCTAATCTTTATGCCTTGATCGCTTCGGCACGTCCCGGATACGCCGCTAGTGCATTCTTCAGAATGTTTAACGCCTTCTCCAAGTCTTCCTTCTTGAGGACATAGGCCATTCTCACTTCATCAAGGCCAAGTCCCGGCTCTGCGTAAAATCCGCTGCCAGGTGCAGCCATCGTCGTCTCTCCGTTGATGTCGAAATTCTGCAGCATCCAGATTATGAACTTCTCCGAGTCATCAACAGGAAGTTTCACCATCGTGTAGAATGCTCCCTTCGGCTCGTGGCACATT
>CAJOES010000155.1:0-3347 GCA_905233455.1 uncultured Synergistales bacterium
CCTGAACCCAGAATGTTATCGCCCAAGAGTCCGCGTTCTGTTGCCTGCTGGATTGCGAGCGTGAGCCTCTTCACGGCAAGGGGATATTCTGCCCTGACGTAGATATACCCTTCCTGTGCTCCGACAGCGTAGGCCGAGATAATCATTCCCTCAATCATTCTGTGAGGATCTCCCTCCATGATGGAGCAGTCCATGAACGCGCCGGGGTCTCCTTCGTCGCCGTTGCAGACAACGTAGCGGATTTTTTCGGGCTGACCTGCTACCTGCTGCCACTTCTTGCCCGCGATAAATCCGCCGCCGCCTCTGCCTCTGAGCTTGGAGTCTAGGACGGTCTTGATCACTTCTTCCTGAGTCATCGTGAAGAGTGCTTTAGAGAGTGCCTGATACTCGCCGACAGCAATAGCCTCGTCAATTGATTCAGGGTCAATCTTTCCGCAAGTTTTGAGGACGACTCGAGTCTGTCCCTTGTAGAATGGAATCTCGTCCTGATTGAAGCATTCCTCGCCGGTGATTTTGTTCTTGTAGAGCAGACGGTGAATCACTTCTGACTTCTTGACTGTCTCAGCAAAAATTTCGTCGCAGTCTTCAGGCTTAACCTTCGTGTAAAGGACTCCCATCGGCTCAATGCGGACTAACGGGCCTTGCTCACAGAAGCCAAGACAGCCGGATTTGTGGACGTGAGGATGCTGAACGTGTTTAGCGAACTCAACGCTGATGCCTGTATCCTTCGCAAGCTCGCACATTTTCTCCCAGACTTTCAGAGAGCCGCTAGCCTGACATCCTGTTCCTGCACACACCATTATTCTGACTGGCTCGGCTTTGATTGCTGCCTGGAACTTCCCCTGAAGGTCAGTAAGTTCGGCGGGGCTGGTGATTTTCTCTGTCATGATTTCGCGGCCTCCTCCCTAAGTGCTGCAATGAGCTGGTCGGCTTTATCGGGAGTCATTGCGGGGTGTACGTGGTCGTTCACCATGAGAGCCGGTGCAAGGCTGCAAGCTCCCAAACATGATACGGTCTCAACGGTGAAGAGCATATCATCAGTAGTATGTTTCTGAGCGGACAGGCCAAGTTCGGAACGCAGACGCTCCAGCACGGGCAATGACTGCCTGACGTGGCAGGCTGTGCCGTCGCAGACACGGATGATGTATTTACCCTTAGGCTCAAACGAAAAACGTTCATAGAAGCTCGCGACACTGTAGGCTTTGGTCTCAGTGATACCTATATGCTTTGCGATGTATGGCAGGAGTTCCAGCGGCACATAGTTATACGTCTCCTGCACCTCGTGGATAATCGGGATGAGTGAACGTTCTTGCGCAGGGTATTTACTGAGTATCTCGTCAGTCTTGGTGTAAAATGACTGATCAAGCATAGAAATTCCCCCCTCAAAAAATGTTATGGATAGTTGAATCGTAAGTGATTGAACTTTTGGGGGGAATTATCAAAAAGTTTGTGGGTATGTTATATGTTTTGATAAGGCAAAAATTGCCCCTCCTGCGTGAGAAGGGGCAAAAAATTTTCTCTAAACTCTTACACTTTGACCCTTGTGCCGTAATAAGCATTCAAGTACATCTGCTTTATCTCGCTCATCAACGGGTAGCGCGGGTTAGCTCCTGTGCACTGGTCATCAAAAGCCTGCTCAACCATAGCATCAAGCCGCCCAAGAAAATCCTCCTCATCCGCAACGTAATCGCGAATCGTGGGCTTAATGCCAACCTTAGCCTTCAGCTCGTCAATTGCCTTGATGAGATTCTCCAGCTTTTCCTCGTCAGTATTGCCGCCAAGATTCAGGTACTCCGCAACTTCAGCATAACGTCTCAGCGTGTGAGGATGGTCATACTGCGGGAACGTTCCCATCTTGACGGGCCGTTCTTCTGCGTTGAACCTGAGGACTTCGTCAATCATCAGCGCGTTTGCCAGACCGTGAGCAATGTGGTGGAACGCTCCGAGCTTGTGCGCCATCGAGTGGCAGACTCCCAAGAACGCATTTGCGAACGCCATACCCGTCATTGTTGCGGCACTTGCCATTTCGTCGCGGGCTTTCACGTCATTCTGTCCGTTCTCGTAGGCTCTGGGCAGGTACTCGAAAATCACCTTGAGTGCCTTCAACGCCACGAAGCATAGGCCTCAAGCGCGTGGGTTACCGCGTCGATTCCAGAAAACGCCGTGAGTCCCTTCGGAGCGGTCATGTGGCAGTCAGCATCGATTATTGCCATGTCAGGCATCAGCTCATAGTCAGCGAGCGGGTACTTCACGCCAGTCTTCTCGTCCGTTATGACTGCAAACGGCGTAACTTCCGAGCCTGTTCCTGCGCTCGTGGGGATTGCGATGAAATACGCCTTGTCTCCCATGTGCGGGAAGGTATAGACGCGCTTTCTGATGTCCATAAACCTCATGGCCATATCCATAAAATCAGCTTCAGGATGTTCATAGAGCACCCACATGATTTTTGCCGCGTCCATCGCAGAGCCTCCGCCCAGTGCAATAATCACGTCGGGCTTGAACTCGCTCATGTGTGCCGCTCCTGCCTTTGCGCTCGCAAGTGTCGGGTCAGGCTCAACGTTGAAGAACGTCGCGTGCTGTATTCCGAGTTCATCGAGCTTGTTGGTGATCGGTCGTGTATGGCCGTTGTTGTACAGGAAGCTGTCCGTAACGATAAAGGCGCGCTTCTTGTGCATTACGTTCTTGAGTTCATCGAGGGCTACGGGCAGGCAGCCTTTCTTGAAGTATACCTTTTCAGGAGTTCTGAACCAAAGCATATTCTCTCTCCTCTCCGCTACGGTCTTGATGTTCAGAAGGTGCTTGACCCCTACGTTCTCGGATACGGAGTTGCCGCCCCATGACCCGCAGCCTATCGTGAGAGTCGGTGCAAGCCTGAAGTTGTAGATGTCCCCAATTGCTCCCTGCGCTGTCGGACAGTTCACCATGATGCGTCCGGTCTTCATCTTTGCGGCGAACGCGTCGATCTTGGCCTTCTCGGTGTCAACGTTCAGGTAGATAGCTGATGTGTGGCCTCTGCCTCCGTCCTGAACGAGACGATATGCCTTGTCGAACGCGTCATTAATATCTGCGGCTCTGTACATCGCAAGCACTGGGGAAAGTTTCTCGTGAGCGAAGGGTTCAGACACTTCAACACTCTCGACCTCGCCGATGAGAATCTTTGTGCGCTCGTAGACGTTGACTCCTGCCATTGCGGCAATGGTTGTCGCTTTCTGGCCGACTATCTTTGCGTTGAGCGAGCCGTCAGGATTCAGGATTACGCCCCGAACCTTGTCGAGCTCGTCAGGATTCAGGAAGTGGCATCCTCTGTTCGCAAACTCTGCCTTCACCGCATCGTAAACACCGTCAAG
>CAJOES010000155.1:3396-6474 GCA_905233455.1 uncultured Synergistales bacterium
CTTGATGTCCGCAGTGTCGTCGATGATTGCCGGAGAGTTGCCCGGTCCTACACCGATTGCGGGTTTGCCGGACGAATACGCGGCCTTGACCATTCCGGGCCCTCCAGTTGCGAGGATAAGGTCTGATTCACGCATCAGCATGTTGGTCATGTCGAGGGTAGGTACATCAATCCACGCGATAATTCCTTCGGGAGCACCTGCCGATACTGCCGCTTCAAGCACTACTTTTGCTGCCTCAACTGTGCACTTCTTCGCGCGCGGATGAGGACTTATTATTATGCCGTTGCGGGTCTTGAGGGCTAACAGTGCCTTGAAGATTGCCGTTGATGTCGGGTTAGTAGTAGGGATTACTGCGCCGATTATTCCGACCGGCTCAGCTATTTTCTTGATGCCGAATGCCGTATCGTCCTCAATCACTCCGCAGGTCTTGGTGTTCTTGTAGGTATTGTAGATGTATTCAGCGGCGTAATGATTCTTGATGACTTTATCCTCAGCGATGCCCATACCTGTTTCTTCGGCGGCCATCTTCGCGAGGGGAATGCGTGCCTGGTTTGCAGCAGTTGCAGCAGCCAAAAATATTTTGTCAACCTGTTCCTGAGTGAACGTCGCAAAAACTTTCTGCGCTTCCCTTACCCGTGCTATAGCAGCTTCGAGCTTTTCGGGGCTGTCAGTGATTTCATATACTGCCAACGATTTTCAACCTCCTTAAAGTTAAGGTATTATACTGGCCAAACTTTAGCACTGCATATTCTCAATCATGATAAAGCTAAAAGTTATCCCGTATGGATTTATGAACCTCATCTATAAATTTCTTGTCCAAGTCTGACAGCTTGTAGTTCCTCCTATAGTAAATTTTCGTGTTGTCGGGGCACTCAAGCTGAACCAGTCCATGACGGTCAAGGATATTCTGCGGGATCGGCGAAACCCACATAAACGTTTCTGGATTCTCTGAGAGCAGGTAAAACTGGCTGCCACGCTCAAACACGAATATACGGCGTTGAACGTTATCCGGCAGCTCTTCTTTCCTGACGATTGCGGAAGGGATCGACGGCACAAACGGATCTGCGTGAGCTATCTCTATGAACGGCTGAAGGTCTGAGAAGTGAAGCTCCTGTTTTGAAGCGAGAGGATTTTTCTTGCTCATCACCAGAACGTAATGAAACTGTGTTATGAGTTCATACGCCAGGCCTTTCTCGTTGAGAGTATCGATAAAATATTTGTTGTACCCTGATGCGTAACGGATAATCCCCAGCCTGTAGTTGACCTCAAGAATATTCTTGATAGCCCTGTACGGATTTGTTTCCTTATAATATAGTTCTACGGGATCTTTACCGATGGATTTCGAGAATCTTACGAAGGCATCTGCAATGTAGCTCGCTCTTGGCACTGATATTGAGAATTGTCGTTTTTCCGGCGGAACTTCCTTGAATGCTCGTTCAACATCATCAATCTGTTCCAGAATCTTTTTTGCGTAGTGTATAAATTCTTCTCCCCGTCTTGTCAGCACCATTCCCCTCGATGACCTGTCGAATATTATTATTCCTAAGTCTGCTTCAAGTTCTTTGATCGACCTGCTCAGGTTCGGAGGGGCTATCAACAACTCTTCTGAAGCTCTGTTCAACGAGCCTGCATTTGCGACTTCAACGGCGTATTTCATGTGTAGTATATTCAAGTTCATTACGCCCCTTCTTTCACTCCTTCGGTAAATGCTATCCAAAAAATTTTTTATATGGAATAACCAAAACCGTTAATCAGGCGTTATCAAATTTTATAATGATTCTTTATCCGCGTTAATTATTCCTGCAGGCCTGACAAATTTTTATAATGCTTCCTGCTAAGGCAGACGTAAAATCTAGGAAAGCTGGACTTGCTTTCCCCCTCGTTTACAGTTTGCTGGAGTTTTACCTATGGATGGAAGACAGGATAAAGTGCCTGCCTTCCTTTTTTCTGGAGAGAGCGTAAATGTGATGGGTGAGGTTATAACATTCTGCCGTATTTTCCGACGGGATCATCTTCGACAACTGGAGTAATGCCGCGTTCTTTCAGGAGAGTGATTGCGCGTTCCTCGTCCTCCTGCCGAACGTCAACGTAATATATATCTCTGTCAATCTTGCCATTTGCTCCGAAGTTTCTGGGGTCGAGTTTCGAGCCGCACCCACATGCACAAAGAGACTCCGCCTCGTAGTGTCCGGCCTTCACTCCCGAAAAACCTGCACCCTTCAACGCGTCCCTAATCTTGAGCCAAGTAGCTTTGTCCTTGCGCTTGAACACAGTAACCTTTTTTGCGAACCACATGTGAACTACTCCCGCTTAGAGAAGCGGGAGCTTCCTAATTCTTCGAGGTCGCAACTCAAATCTTGCGACTTAAGTTGTCTTATGTCCTCTCCAAAGGCGTTAATTTCCTGCGTCCCACAGGTATATTGCTTCGCAAACAATATCATGTTTCGTGCCGCATGTATATCTCGGTCTTCTCTGTATCCGCACTCACACTTAAATATTCTGTCAGCTAACGTTATATTTTCCTTCAGCTTTCCGCATACTGGACAATATTTCGTGGTAGGGGCTGACTTCGGAAGTACTGTTACTCGCTCATGCATAATTAGCTTGGCTTTCACTAATCCTAATATTGAGTGCTGGACTGCCCGCCCGAACAATCCCTTATGCCATCCAGAAATATTTTCGTCCTGCATGTATATGTGCTCATGCTCTAACAGCTCGTGCACGATTTTGTTTGCAGCATCCTTCTTACGACTCGTTAATCTCTGATAGGCTCTCTGCAATAACTTCCTCGCTTTGTACCTATTGTTAGAACCCTTTTTACGCCGGGCTATTAACCGCTGGCACTTCTTTATTCGTTCACTTTCTTCAATCAGTACATGATATTTCCTGCCGTCTGAGGTCGTTATTGTCGTCTTAATGCCCATATCTATGCCGATTTCGGGCTTATATTTCTGCTCTTCACCTCCTCTATTCTGATAAGTTGTTATCGCTAAATAGTATCCGTCAGGCAGATTTAACAGCTTAGCATTGGCTAACTCTATGTCAGGTATATTCCAGAATTGATTAGCTCCCTTAATT
>CAJOES010000156.1 GCA_905233455.1 uncultured Synergistales bacterium
TGAATTTGAGAGCATACGCTACCCGATTCCGTATGACTTTCACCGTGTTCTGACCGAAGCGGGATTTTACTTTGTGGACGAAATCATATGGATAAAGCCAGAGCCGTCAGTGCCGGACAGAATAGGGGGTTACAGGCGGACAAGAAAACCGCTGTCGTACAAACCAAACTGCATAACGGAGAGCCTGATGGTGTACCGAAGAAACTGCAACTTTCTGCTTGACGTGAACATGAAAGCGTACAAGGAGTATGACAGGCATGAAGACGAAGCGATAGACACATCAAACTGCTGGTACATATCCCCGAAGCATGACGGGAAGCATCCTGCTGTGTTTCCTGAAGAGCTGTGCCGGAGAGTGCTGAAATATTACTCGTTCGAGGGAGATACAGTGCTTGACCCTTTTGCAGGCTCAGGGACAACCGGGCGCGTGGCGTTAAAAATGAATAGGATACCTGTTTTGTGCGAGATAAATGAAGACTACGCAAAGAGTATAAGAGAGGAGCTGCCTAATTTATGAAAAAACTTGTGATGCTGCTGGTAATAGTCTGGCGGATAAGCGTTTATTCAGGAGATACAGGGTGCATTACGTTTACTGCTGCAACCCAACCGCGCTTCAGCCATGAAGGTAGGTGGGTGCATTTCACAGACAGCAATGGAGAAGAGATAGATATATCAGGAAGTTCAACAATAATAATCAGGAAATATGAGAACAGATAAACACAGCTATTATCTAGGAATAGCTGAAGCAGTGCTGAAGCGTTCAACCTGTCTGAGGCGGAAATACGGAGCAGTAATAGTGAAGGATGATGAGATTATCAGTACTGGCTACAACGGTGCGCCCAGAGGCTGGGAAAATTGCTGTGACGCAGGATATTGCTTCCGAGAGCATGAGGGAATACCGCACGGTGAGAGGTATGAGGCTTGCAGGTCAGTACACGGAGAAGCGAACGCGATAATCTCAGCCTCAAGACGAGACATGATAGGAGCAACACTTTATCTTGCCGGGCAGGAAGCAGACGGCAGCCCGGTGCTAGAGGCAGAGCCATGTGCAATGTGCAAGCGTCTGATAATAAACGCAGGAATAAAAGAAGTCATAACACAATCCGGAATAGTGAATGTAAATGACTGGAAGGGATGATGTAATTTGGGATTTATAGAGTGGCTTGGATTTAATGGCAAGCCCAGAGATGCGCCGGAGTTCCGAAATGATGTACGAGACTCCGGCACATTATTTATATTTGGGAAAGCAGACAGCGGAGAAAAAGTAGACGAGAAGACGGCAATGCAGATAGCAACGGTTTATGCCTGCGTGAGACTGCTTGCGGATTCAGTGGCACAGCTTCCGCTTTTTCTGTATAAGGATGAGAAGGATGGCAGAAGTACCAAAGCAATGAAACATCCGCTGTATAAGATACTTTACCGTCAACCGAATCCAGAGATGACGAGTTTCTCATTCCGAGAAGTGATGATGACGCATCTTCTTCTTTGGGGGAATGCCTATGCGCAAATAGTCCGAGACGGAAAAAACAACATACTCGGCTTATACCCTCTGTTGCCAGAAAATGTAGAAGTGGACAGAGGAGAAGACGGCAAGCTGTTTTATACCTACCATGCGTACACGGACGAAGTACCGAACACAAAGAACAAAGATATAGTGTTTAAGCGGGAAGAAATTCTGCACGTGGTGGGGCTTGGCTTCAACGGTCTTGTTGGTTTCAGTCCGATAGCGATGATGAAGAATGTACTGGGAGCGACGATAGCAGTGGAGAAATACGGCAGCGTATTTTTCAAGAATGGAGCGCAGCCGATGGGAGTTCTAGAACATCCCGGAGTGCTGAAAAACCCAGAGAGGATAAGAGAGAACTGGAAGGAAGTCTACGGCGGGGCTTCAAATGCTCACAAGGTCGCAGTGCTGGAAGAAGGGACCACGTTCAAACCGATAAGCCTTCCGCCGGAAGACTCGCAGTTTTTATCAACACGAGAGTTCGATGTAGAGGAAATATGCAGGATATTCAGAGTACCGCCGCACATGGTGCAATCTCTGAAACGAAGCACTTTCAACAATATAGAGCATCAAAGTATTGACTTTGTTGTGCATACGCTAGACCCATGGCTGTTAAGAATAGAACAGGCAATAATCAAAGACCTTTTGCTGGAACACGAGAAAGATGTGTATTACCCGAAATTTAATGTAGACGGACTTCTCAGAGGAGCAGTAAGTGAACGAATGAGGGCATACTCGATAGGAGTAACGAACGGATTTTTATCGCCGAATGAA
>CAJOES010000157.1 GCA_905233455.1 uncultured Synergistales bacterium
GCCATTGCCGCCTGATGGTTCACCATACCAAAGCGTTTTGTACCTATGTTACGGTTCAACGCATCAAGGTAGTCTGTTATCGTTGGAGCTTTTTGTAATGACTGTACAGGCACTAATCCTGTTGTACCTATATCGTACTGCGCTAACGGCCTGTCCGTCTGGTGAAACGCTGATGCCCAACCATTAGCGTTATATCCTTCTGGTTCAGGCTGTCCGGTTAGCAGTCCTGTTGAAGGCTGGGCATTCTGAACATCTGCAAGCGTCTTGGCCACAAGCGCATTATTCTTACGGTTGTCTTCATTCTGCCAGTGCCGCTGAAGTAATCCTGTGATTATCGGGCCGAGTATGTTTACCGCCGCCTGCTCTCTCCAATCGTTGTAGGGCTGTACTATCGTTGCCATGCCTAATACCCCCTGTTCAGGTACGGAGACCACTTGCGCGCCAACTCTTCATCACTTGATGACTGTGCCGCTGTAGTCTCACCCATACTTCCTGATGCAGGGTTCTTCCAGCCGTTTCCGCCGTTCATGATATTCTCCATTATCTTTCCCAGCACCATATTCTGATAGCCTGTTGTTCCCCCTGTGGCCGCTGACATTCCCAACCCTAATGGTGCTAGCAGCCCTGCTCCAGGTATGAGTGTCCCGCCTAACGTCATTAGTCCGCCTACTGTGTTCAAGGGATTTTTCTCTTGTACTACTGTTACTGACATATTATCTTCCTGCCATCCTTTACATTAAGAAACAATGCGCAAACTTCTCAAGATACGCATTCCAGTATTCAAACGTCATTAGCCCCTTCCCGAAAGCTACTGCAAGTTCTTCCATTCTGTTCCTCTCAAAGAACTCCCGCGAAATAACATGCGATAACTTCTCATAGTCCAGCAATCCATATTTCTGTATATCTGCGGCTTTCTGGTCTGGGTCATATCTCATCCTGTCCGCATCAAATTCAAACCTGTTGCATGTGCCTAGCTGCCCGTCATTTGCTGAGATAAATCCATTCGCTAAGAAGTTCCAATACCCTTCTGCTTGCGGGGCATAGGCTTTCTTGGCCTTCCCGCCAATCTCTATGCCTACTACACGGACTCCCTTGACTTCTCCGTCCTTATCTACTTTTGCGAACTCATGCCCGATATAGTCTAGTGTTTGTGAATTTACTGCTACAAACCGTTTTTCATTTAAATCGAAGAATAAATGCTCTCCTATTATTCCTACATTAGAGCCGTCTTCAAACCTTACACGTATTACGTCAAATCCGTCATCACTCTTATTCTTGAAGAATGCTGTTAAACTTGCAGAAAACTCCTTACCCTTATCGAAGTCCCATGCCCTGATTTTGTCATCATCCTTCAGTTCTGATACGGGGATTTCCCGCCCGTCTTCAATTCTCACTAACGTATCTCCAGTTATGCAATATGAAGGTTTTTGCGTTACTATCGTATCGAAGTCCTGCCGGTTATCGTAACTATTCTGCCATCCACTCCACATGTTATACGCTGGCATCAGACCGGCATATGCACCTTCATACGCCTGAGACGGTACATTCCCCACTGCCTGAATACCGGAAAGCAATGAGTTCGTATTATTCTGTGCCGCGTTTACTCCCTGCCCCATTCCGCTTAATACTGACTGATACGCTGTTAGGTAATTCTTGTTGTACGCATCTGCTGCCGCCTGTGAGAGCTGGTTCGTTCCGGCTGTCGTTACTGAACTGTTCAATACTCCCCTGTTCGCTAAATTGTTCAGCATACTTCCCATTGAACTCTGCAACCCCTGATTTACTGACGCATTCATATTATCCGTTAAGGCCGTCGGGATATTTCCTGTACGTGCTATGTCCATCATTTCATTCGTCAGGTTCGTACTGTTCTCTATACTCGAAGGCAACTGCGATAACAAGCTGCCTTGCATGTTCATTGCATTATTCGCCGTATTCTGCGCTGTCTTCCAGCTATCCGCGTCAAAGCTCTCAAGACCGGGATATATCTTGTTGAATAAACCTGTCCGTAACTTTTTTAGGTCTTCCGGCTCTGGTGCTCTTGTCGGTATCTGCGTCGTTCTTGTTTTGCTGCTTCCCATTCCTACACCTCATACCTTGATTTCATCTATATCACACTCCATGTACCAGCCTCTTACATGCCCGCCATATTTCCTCTGCCATGCTTCCGGATTCCTCCTCGTGAATGCCCGAAGTGTCTTCAGCTTGTAGTACTTCATCAGCCCTTTTGCTATTTACCGTCTCCGAACATGTGATGCACTTCCAGTATGTCGTCGTGCCTCAGATACGACAGCAATCCGTGTTCTGGATGAAAGTACACTATTTCATCAGGGTGAAGCTCCAAATCCTTGCTTCCGCCATGTGCTGCATACCAGTCTAGCCACTCAGATTTTGTCCGCGCCTTCATTCTTGTGCTCCTCTTCATTCTTATCCTCATGCCCGGCCTGCAACTGCTCAAAATGTTTCTTCAGTGCCGTCGGGAACGGTACACCCAGCTTGCTGGCATTCTCCATTATGCTCAATCCTTCATTCGCCACAAAGAACAGCACAACAACTGTCCGAACTGCATCACTGCCACCGGGCAATAACCGGTCTATCAGATTGCCTACACCTACTAGCGAGAACATTATTATTTTCTTCAGAATACCGCTAAACCCTGTCCGGGAATTGACTATTCCCTTCATCCACGCTACTGACACTCCGGAGCAGTAATCCACGATAGACATAGCTATCAGCACTTTCAGGGAGTCGTCAAGTCCGCCGAAGAACCACACCATTACACCTATCACTGATGCTGATATGAAATCTAACCATGTTTCGCTCATGCCCGGATTTCCCACATCGTTTTACGCTTTCCGCCGCAATCTATATGTATGCCCCACTTGTAGCGTATGCAGTAATCCAAATCAGGCAGCTTCCCGTCTGCTTGCAGTTCCTTCACAGTCTCAAACATTACCTTTGCACCTTTCGAGCTCGATAAATCTGCCGCTAGCCCTTTCGTATGCTTTGAGCCTTTCACTCCGCCTACCTTCGCATTATGTTTCTCACACCTGCAACCAGAATTAACGTGTAC
>CAJOES010000158.1 GCA_905233455.1 uncultured Synergistales bacterium
AAAATGTATATACCTAAAAAATTAATCTTTGCAGTAATTATAGTATTTGTTCTGTACAAGATGCTTAGCGTAAATGACTCTATGCAAAATCGGGGACGCTTCAGAAAAAACGTCATTTCAGGATCAAATACAATTGAATATGGCGACTTCGGCAGAACTGCTCTTATCAATGCTGTACGGACAGCCAGCCCGGACGCAGTGAGCAAAGTCCTGAAGACCGGTGCAGACGTTAATAGCGGCGACATGATGAACGTTACTCCGCTGATATATGCTGTCAGCAAAGGCGATAAAGAAATTGTCAATGTACTCCTGAATGCTAGTGCAGATGTCAATGCTAGGACTAGTACGGGGCAAAATGCTTTGTTCTATGCCTTCAACTTCAAGCCGGTCAATTACCAAAGCAAGGATAATCTTAATCGTTCTGAGATCATAAGAATCCTTCTGAAAGCCGGTATAGATGTCAATGCTGCTGACAGGTGGGGCGTAACTGCTTTGATGAATGCTGTATCAGACACGTATCTTGTGCCTTACTTCGACATCAAGGCAATAATTGAAGCCGGTGCAGATGTCAACGCTAAGACCAATCGCGGCAAGACAGCCCTCATGTATTCCGTTAAGGGAGTGGTCAGGAGGCCGGATAATATCACTCTTCTGGCAGAATCTGGTGCAGATGTCAACGCTCAGGACAACGAAGGCAGGACAGCCCTGTTTTACGCAGATAACTCGGAAGCTGTGCAAGCCCTTCTTGATGCCGGTGCAGAGGATATTCGCGACAATGAGGGGAAAACTGCTCTGATATATGCTGCAGAATTTAGCAATGGAGAGATTATTGACGCTCTGATCAATGTATGCAAAGACGTGAAGGCCAAAGACAATTACGGCAAAACAGCATTTGATTATGCTATGGACAACTCACGCTTGTACTCGCGAACGTTCGGACGGCTAAAGCGTCTCAGCAGGTAACTCATCATGAAGCTCACACCCGCAAAAATAGTTATGGTTTCTCTGTTTGTCGGCCTGCTGGTCATAGTCAGCTACGCACGCAGAGATATGCAGCTCAACGTAGACCTCCTCAGGGACAGCCTCATGAATATGCCCGCCCTCATCATGGAGAACATCCAGCTAGCCCGTACAGTTTCAGGCGACATCTGGCGCGTCAAAGTCCCCTACCTCGACCGTGAAGGCGACACCGTCAGAATGCGTTCACTGGACATCCGGCGACAAATCTCCGGCGACAAAGGCGAATGGTACTTTTTCGGCAAGGACGGCCTATATTCCCACGACAAGAAAAACGCAACAGTTACCGGAATACTCGGCACTCTCGAAACCGATACACGCACTCTGAATCTTGAGAGCAGCCGGGTCAACTGGCAGGAAGGCATAGACTCTCTAGTGTTTCCTGAAGGGCTGACTATCTTCGATGACGAACTTATGCTGAAAACTCCATTGGCAAGCATAGATAAAAGCGGCGTGATATTATTAGAGCAGGGAGGCGTAATTCAATGGGTAAAACCACTAGAACGTTGATAGCAATAATAATGATTTTCCTGTGTTCCGCAGAAATATATGCTGCTGATTTTGCAGACTACTATTCTGGCGATGTTGAAGCTCCAGCAGAAAATACAGTGCCGGTTTCTGAGCAGGTTACACTCAACGCTGACAGGGTATCCTTCAACGACGAGACCGGACGCGCCTACGCACAGGGAAATGCAGTATTGACCTATCAGGACACCACAATAGAAGCCGAACGCATAGAGTATGACGCTGATACCCAGAAAGTGCAGGCTATGCCGAACCCAGGCGAACAAATTACACTCACCAACAACGGCAGATACATTAGGGGAGACCAGCTAGAATATGACCTCAACACCAAAGAAGGCATTTTGTCGGGAGCAGTTACCCGCCTAGCTGTGGGCAACAATTCAGTGATGTATATCTATGGCAACGAAATTGACGTTATCCCTTGGGAGCTTGCTCAAGAACGCGGGCTCGTTGACGGAGACCCAGAAGAGTACCTCATGCAGTGGCGCAATGTAGTCCTCACAACCTGCACTCTGGATCACCCGCACTACAGGCTAGAGTCCAGACAGGTATCATTCATTCCCGGCCGTCTGGTTACTGCGAAAAAGCCTAGAGTCTATCTCGGAAACACATACCTTTTTACGTCCCCTATAAATT
>CAJOES010000159.1 GCA_905233455.1 uncultured Synergistales bacterium
TTTTTTGCATACACTACAAAACGAAAGAAGGTCTTACACATTGCAGGAATACCCTTTGACTGCAGAACAAAAAGATATTTATAATCTCCAGATGGCAGCCCCAGAAACCACTATGTTTAATCCTTTACCCATGCTTATGAAGTTATATGACTGGGTAGACATCGACAGACTCATTCAGTCCCTCATGAAGGACATTCACGCTCATCCTGCATATTCGACAGTGATTGAGACGCGCAGCGGCCAGCCTGTGCAGAGATATATTCCTGACCTCATCACCAGCATACCAGAAGAACACATCACAGAAGCCGAATTGATGACCCTAAAAGACGAACTGATTCAGCCGTTTCATTGGGGAGAAGCAATGTGCAGGTTCAAGCTGTTCATCACGGAGAAGGGAAAATACCTGTTATGGGACGACCATCACATAGTCTGCGATGCTTTCGGCAAAATAATTTTCTGGCGAGACCTTCAGAGAGCCTACGACGGCCAAGACCTCGCTCCCGACTCGTGGTTCGAATACCTGCAGGAACGTGAAGCCGAGAAGTCATTGCCGCATTACGCCGAGTCCCGCAAATGGTACGAGGACAATTACGGAAGTCATGAATTTTGCGGATACCCTGCTGCTGATTTTGACGATATGGGGGGGGGGCTCAACAAACAGGGGCTTCTGAGTGTCCGCTCAGGCCTTGCAGATGACAGTCTCGACGTTCTGAAACGCTATCACCTCACCCATACCGAGTTCTTCATAGCACTATCACTTTTCGCAACCGCAGAATACAACCTCAATCCCTCAGTACTTATTACGTGGTGCAATAAAGGCCGCTGGAAAAGGAAGCACCACAGAATCACAGGTATGATGATTCAGGATATGCCAGCCTTCCTGAACGTTGAAGGCCTGTCCATTGCCGATATCGCATCTTCAGTCAGACAGCAGGTCAAGGGATGTATGCTTCATCGTGATTACCCGTACATGTTGCTTGATGAAAAGATGCTTGAGAATGAAAATTTGTGCCTCATATATCAGGGAAGGCTCTACACTGACGGGCCGGTTATTCCCTTGATTGCTGAACTGCTGGAGATGCAGAACAAGCACGCAGGCTCGCAGAATATCCTTGATATTGAGGTCATAGAGACCGACGACGGAATAGACTTGCTGTTCAACTACGCCGCCCATATGTACAAGCCCGAGAGCATAGAGAGATACTCCCAAATCTTCATCAGGATTCTTCATGACGCGTTAAGGAGAATGAATGCAAATGCGTAACTCTCTTGGCCAGCGAAAATTTCTGTCAATGCTGAGCGTGTCAAGCATCGATATGGTGCTTACGGTCGCTGCTCTTCTTGCTGACACAGTTATTGCCGGACATGCCGCAGGAGAAGCCGGACTCTCCGCAATGAACATCATGACTCCGTTTGTGTCGGTGATGGCGTTCGTCGGCGGGTTAATCTCAATGGGAGTGTCGTTCACATACGGTGAGGCAATGGGCAATGCCGACAAGAAACGCGCAGACGGCCTCTTCGGAATGAGCGTGATTCTGTCCGTCGCTTTCGGGGTGTTGATGTTCGTATTGGTGAGCGTGTTCCGGGATGAGTACTTTGCGTTCGTCAACCCTGCTCCTGACGTGGCTGGCTTTGCGCGTGAGTATTATGCGTTCTTCAGGTTCGTGATGATTATTGACCCGCTGGCTGTGCTGTTGAGCGTTATGGTCTACACTGACGGCGACGAGTTCATCTCCAACATTGCGAACTTCACCAACATCATCGGTACCTCTTCAGCGCCTGCCATCTATCAAAACACATACGTGGACACAACACTCTCTGGTATGCGCTTCGCCAACTGCTCCTGCTCTAATAGTTCGTCTGGTATTATCTATTGCACATTACATGAATCCGTCGAAGCCACATTTGCCTGTACGTTCAGCAACTGTGCTGTCGACCCTGCCAACTGCCTTTGCATCGAATGCGACTTTAACTCCCGTGAAGCCTCGCTGAATTGGTCTCAATGTCAGTTCATTCCACCCGAGGCGAACGTTGGGCGATATGTAAAGGTGACTGTTTCTGATGCGCCAACCTGCGTCCGAAACAACCTCTTTGGCACGTGGGAGTATCTGACTGTTA
>CAJOES010000160.1:0-3779 GCA_905233455.1 uncultured Synergistales bacterium
GCCTCTGTGAATGACGAAGTTACTGCTCCCACAGCTTCAGGGGTTGCAGCCTGCGCAAATGCTCCCAAGTGTTCAGGGACATAGCCGGAGAACAACACCTCAAGTGCCTCGTGTGCTCCAGACCCGCGAACCAGAGTCAGAATCAGGCTTGCGGTTATGCCTGCAACTATTCCGGGAATTGCAGGTATTTTCATCAGTGCCATAGCTATAACCGTCAGCGGCGGGATGAATGCCCACAGCGATATGTTGAACTCCGCGCGCATCATGCTCTGAATCAGGGCTATACGTCCTCCGTCAGAACCTTGCGCAGAACTTCCCATCATGAAGGCTATTACTGCGGTGATTGCCAGCGTCGGAAGAGTCGAACTCATCATTGCGCGGACATGCTCGAAAAGTTCACTGCCTGCCACTGCGGGCGCAAGGTTGGTTGTGTCAGAAAGCGGAGAGACCTTATCGCCGAAGTATGCTCCGGAAATCACGAAACCTGCCGTGATCGGAAGAGGCAGCCCTAAACCTGCACTTATGCCTATAAGCGCAACACCGACCGTTGAGCTTGTGGTCCAGCAGCATCCCGTAGCTATAGCCACAACTACGCTGATGATCAGTGCGGCCAAGTAGAAATATCTCGGTGTCATGACTTCGAGGCCGTAGTAGATCATGGTTGCGACGACTCCGCTCTGTATCCATGAGCCGACAAGACACCCTACAAGCACGAGTATCACTATTGCCTGAATGGAGACCTGAATAGCTCCGGCCATACCTTTTTCGAGGTCAGACCATGAACGTTTGAGATAGATAGTGCCGACGAGGGCAGCGAAGATTGTTGCGAAGAGAAGGGGTACTTGCGCGGGAAGACCTAAGCCGAAATGTGAACCGGATTCCAGTTCAACATCAACAACGCCGAAAGTAACTATCAGCGCGCTAACAAGGAGCACAAAAATCGAAAGTATAAGACTGGGACGACGACACAAATAACATTCCTCCAATAATAATAAATTGAGAATAATAACTGTGATTACTACTCTCCGACTATTCACGACAGTGTCCGCCAGAACGCGAGGAATGCTTTTGCCTATTGGTCTTGCCGGTTTAATTCGAAGATCGCGCAAATTTTAGAACATTTTCCTGAAATTGCAACAACTCATAAACACAATTAAGGAAGATAAGAATCAGCCTTCCCATCTTCCTTAAACAATAGGTAAAATTGCAAACCGTAAACGAGGAGGAAAGCATAAGAGCTTCCCAAAAATTACGTCTGCCTTAGCGGGAATCATTATAGAAATCATGCGGGCCGTTAGGAATAATTAACATGTATAAAGCTAAATTATGTATTTTGATAATGGAAGATTGCCGTTTTTGATTATTCCGTGATACAAACTTTTTAGCTAGCATTTCACAGGAAATATGAGGAAGGGCGTAATACTTTGAACATACTGCACATGAAATACGCCGTTGAAGTAGCTAATGCAGGTTCCTTAAACAGGGCATCAGAAGAATTATTGATAGCACCTCCAAATCTTAGCAGGTCAATCAAGGAACTGGAAGCCGATTTAGGAATTATAATATTTGACAGGTCTTCAAAAGGCATGGTACTTACAAGGCGCGGAGAAGAATTTATACACTACGCAAAACAGATACTAGAACAGATCGATGACGTAGAACGGGCTTTTAAGGATATGCCTCCGGAAAAAAAACAGTTCTCTATTTCTGTTCCCAGAGCCAGCTACATAGCAGATGCATTCGTAAGATTTTCAAAGACTATCGGTGAAGAACCTGTAGAACTTTACTACAAAGAAACAAATCCATACAGAGCCATCAAAAATATCTTAGAGGTCAATTACAGGCTTGGAATCATACGGTATGCTTCAGGATATAACAAGTACTTTATTGACACTCTCGATGAAAAAGGTCTTGCGTATGAACTTGTGGCGCAGTTCCATTACGTCCTGATAATGAGCAGAAACAATCCTTTAGCCTCAAAACCAGTGATACATTTTGCTGACCTTGAGCCGTATATCGAAATAGCCCATGCAGATCCGTTTGTGCCTACCCTTCCGTCTGCAATTGTTCGCAAAGAAGAACTTCCTGATAATATCAAGCGGCGCATATTCGTGTTTGATAATCCGGAAACGTTTATGTGGGTGTCGCCTATACCGCAGAATATTCTTGACCGTCATGGACTTGTTCAGAGAGAATGCCCGGACAACACCAGAATCTACAAGGACGTATTAATTTACAGAAGGAACTACAAACTTTCTGAACTCGATAAGAAGTTTATAGAGGAAGTTCATAAATCGATACGTAATCATTTCCAGTTATGACAATTGATATTTTTACATCCAAAGTTTGATTAGTATAATAATCTCATAACATTAAGGAGGTTATACTGAAGTGGCAACATATGAAATTACTGACAGCCCGGAAAAACTTGAAGCCGCTATAGCCAGAGTCAGGGAAGCTCAGAGAGTTTTTGCTACGTTTACTCAGGAACAGGTGGACAAGATATTTTTAGCCGCCGCAACTGCAGCAAATCAAGCCCGCATTCCCCTCGCTAAAATGGCAGCTGAAGAAACCGGCATGGGTATAGCTGAGGATAAGGTCATCAAGAATCACTATGCCGCCGAATACATATACAACACCTACAAGAACACAAAAACTTGCGGAGTCATCGAGAATGATACAGCATACGGCATCAAGAAAATTGCTGAACCGGTCGGAATAATCGGTGCAGTCATCCCGACAACTAACCCGACAGCAACAGCAATCTTCAAGACACTTTTAGCCCTCAAGACAAGAAACGGAATCATAGTGAGTCCTCATCCCAGAGCAAAAAAATGCACTGTTGAGGCAGCAAAAATAGTTCTCGAAGCAGCAGTAGAAGCAGGTGCTCCGGAAAACATCATTGCGTGGATTGACG
Source organism: uncultured Synergistales bacterium (assembly GCA_905233455.1). Classification (GTDB taxonomy): domain Bacteria; phylum Synergistota; class Synergistia; order Synergistales; family Aminobacteriaceae; genus JAFUXM01. Next base: position 2,918 of record CAJOES010000160.1, read on the forward strand.
CGCCGACTCTGGACATGACTAACATGCTCATGCGCGAGTCTGACCTGATTCTCGCGACTGGAGGGCCGGGAATGGTTAAGGCTGCATATTCTTCCGGCAAGCCCGCTATCGGTGTAGGTCCCGGCAATGCTCCGGCAATCATTGACGACACAGCAGACATCAAATTAGCAGTAAGCTCAATCATCCATTCGAAGACCTTCGACAATGGAGTTATATGCGCCTCCGAACAGTCAGTGATAGTTCTCGACAAAGTCTATGACGCTGTGAAAGCAGAGTTTGCGAATAGAGGCTGCCACTTCCTGAATCCTGACGAACTCGACAAAGTACGCGCTGTGCTCCTGAATCCAGACGGCTCACTCAACGCTAAGATAGTCGGCCAGAAGGCTACAAAAATTGCTGAGATGGCGGGCGTTAATGTCTATGAGCGCACTAAAATTCTCATCGGTGAGGTTGAGAGCGTAGAAATTTCCGAGCCGTTTGCTCACGAAAAACTATCTCCGGTGCTTGCAATGTATAGAGCTGCAGACATCAACGAGGCATTCGACAAGGCAGAGCATTTAGTGCAGGACGGAGGCAGAGGACACACCTCAGCAATATATCTCAACGTCGACACCGAGAAGGCCAAGATTGACGCTTTTGCTGCCAGAATGAAGACAGGCAGAATCATGGTGAACTGCCCGACAGCACAGGGAGCAATCGGAGACATCTACAACTTCAGGCTTGCACCGACTCTGACAGTAGGCTGCGGTTCATGGGGAGGCAACTCCGTATCCGAGAACGTAGGAGTGAAACATCTTCTGAACATCAAGACCGTAGCGGAGAGGAGAGAAAACATGCTTTGGTTCAGAGCACCCGAAAAAGT
>CAJOES010000160.1:3812-5727 GCA_905233455.1 uncultured Synergistales bacterium
AACGTAATGCACAAGAAACGCGCATTTATCGTTACGGACAGCTTCCTATACAATCACGGCCATACCAGACCCATCACCAACAAGCTCGATGAACTCGGAATACAGCACGCTACGTTCTTCAACGTTGAGCCTGATCCCACGCTTGCGAGCGCAAAGGCCGGTGCTGCACATATGAGCGAGTTCCAGCCCGATGTGATTATAGCTTTAGGCGGAGGCTCGGCAATGGACGCTGCAAAAATCATGTGGGTTCTGTACGAACATCCGGAAGCTGACTTCATGGATATGGCTATGAGGTTCATGGACATCAGGAAACGTGTGTATACCTTCCCGCATATGGGAGATAAGGCGTATTTCATTGCAATTCCTACGAGCGCAGGCACAGGCTCCGAAGTTACTCCGTTCGCAGTAATTACTGACGAGAAGACCGGCGTCAAGTACCCGCTTGCAGATTATGAGCTTATGCCCGACATGGCGATTATTGATGCTGACTGCCACATGACTGCTCCGAAGGGACTCACTGCGTTTTCCGGCATTGATGCAGTAACTCACGCACTGGAGGCCTATGCGTCTATGATGGCTACGGATTACACGGACGGCTTGGCGTTGAAGGCACTCAAGGTGATTTTCGAGTACCTGCCCAGAGCTTACGAGAACGGACAAAATGACGTTAAGGCCCGCGATGAGATGGCTAGTGCTGCGACTATGGCAGGAATGGCGTTTGCTAATGCGTTCTTGGGAGTCTGCCACTCTATGGCGCATAAGCTGGGAGCGTTCCACCACATTGCTCACGGTCTGGCGAATGCTCTGATGATTGATGAAGTTCTCAGGTTCAACGCTGAGGAGAGACCCGTGAAGATGGGGACATTCCCGCAGTATGACCATCCTCATACACTGAGGCGTTATGCTGAAGTTGCGGAGTATCTTGGGCTTGGCGGAAACACTGACGAGGAGAAGCTGGAGAATCTCATCAAGGCAATAGATGAGCTGAAGGCTAAGGTTGGGATTAAGCCTACGATCCGTGATTATGTTGCGGATGAAGAGGATTTTCTTGGCCGGCTTGATGCTATGGTTGAGCAGGCATTTGATGACCAGTGCACAGGAGCTAACCCGCGCTATCCGTTGATGAGTGAAATCAAGCAGATGTACTTGAATGCGTACTACGGTACGAGAGTCAAAGTCTAAGTTACGAATAATGCCCCTCCAGTCTCAGAAGGGGCAATAATTTTCTTGTACAGATTAATAGCCTCTGCGTTTTGCCTGCCAGTTCTTATATGCTTCCGTCTGAGTTACGAATAACACTACAAGCAATACAAACAGTGCGATTGATATATAGCTCGTGAAAATACTGCCGAGCATTCCCATCACTGAGCCTCCCTGAAGCATGACTCCGCGGCGGTAATTCTCTTCACACAGCCTCGTCAAAATCACTCCCAGAACTATCGGAGCAATCGGGTAGTTGAACCTCTTCAGGAAGTAGCCTATCACTCCAAATCCGAACATCCACAAAATATCATAGACACTGTTGCGGATGGCATATGCTCCAATGACTGAGAGAATCAGAATCGTCGGCATTAGTATTCCCTTCGGCACTTCAACGATCTTCGTGAACGCCTTTATTCCGGTCAGGCCGAACACCAGCAGGAAGAATGACGCTACCAGCAAGCTCGCCACTATCAGCCAGAACAGATCCGGTGTCTGTGAAATCAGGTTAGGGCCGGGACGCAAACCCTGAATCGTCAGCGCGCTTATCAGTACCGCAGTAACAGCATCGCCCGGGATTCCCAGTGTCAGCATTGGGATGAACGCTCCTCCTATTGCTGCATTGTTCGCACTCTCAGGGGCAATGATTCCCTCAACTGCTCCTTTGCCGAATGGGGCAGAAGGTTTTTTCACGCTGCGTTTGGCTTGGTCATAG
>CAJOES010000161.1 GCA_905233455.1 uncultured Synergistales bacterium
TCCGCAACATAATACAGGTAATCGTTGTCTTCAGGATCAAAAGCCGCCTCCCATGCCGCCATGCCCGGCACGCAAATAGGTCTTGGAGGAAGCCCTTTGACCCTGTATGTGTTGTATGGCGACTCTACTTCAAGATCTTTGTTCAGCACCCGCGTAACCTTCCTGCCCTTGAGCCGCCAAGCATAAACCACAGTAGCATCAATCTGCAGCAACATATTCAGCCGTAACCTGTTGTGTATCACTCCTGCCACTCTCTGAGCCTCAGAGTCATACAGCACTTCACGTTCAACCATTGAGGCAATGACTGAAGCGTCCTGAATGTCTTTCGCTGTCAGGCTGTGCCGTGCAATGAGGTCGCTCCATGTCGCCCACCATGCCCCTGAAGCTGTGCTGATGAGTTCGTCCGCGCTCCGGTCAACCAGCATATATGTCTCCGGCATGAGGAATGCGGCGCGTGTGTATTCGTCTTCGGGTAATTCCTTCAGTACGGCCAAGAGTCCGGCAGGGTAATTCTTGTTGTTCATGAGTGCCAGCGAGATGTTTTCGCGGTTGAGCTTCTTGTCCTGGCTCTCAAGTGAATCTATCATCGCGAATATGTCCAGTCCAGGAAGAATCTGTGCCTTGAGCAGGGCCGGTTTGACTGTCCGGAGCTGCCTCGCGAGATTCCAAGGATCTGAAGGCACAACGGCGTAATGTCCTGCACGTATGCGCTTGTCGATCCCGAACTTCATCATCCACCGTGCAAGCTGTGCGGGGCTTCCGCGTGTCAGTGCTCCGTGAACCTCGAATGCCCGTGCGGCCTGTGATGCAGTCATGCCGGGTTCTATCACAACACTGACTGTATCACCTTCGGGAACGGGTATTAGTTTCTCCCATAAATTTGCGGGAAGTTTCCTGACGTATGAATAAAATCCTGCGGCCGATGTTCCAGCAACAAGCAGGACGAATATTATCAGTATGAATAAATATTTTCGTGAACGTTTTTTGACGGGTTTACTTCGGGTTGATTTTTTCTGCTGCAAGTTATAAGCACATCCTGTTAATTTTTTGTGCCTATTATAGCAAGTCAGTATGTGTTATCTATATCCGGCATATTCCAATTTTTTGGGGGATTCGGTGAAGTTCTTACCCTTCCGCCCATTACGGCAATGATGACATAATATTTTCCCATGTCCTTTATGTCCCCTGAATCAGTTTCGGTTACCGTGATCGTTCCGCCCTGAGCAAATTTGTTGTCCCTGACGCTGTAATGAAAGGGATTTACATTTGATTCAAGCGTGAATTTGGGATCAGCATTAAACTCTTTCAGACGCTCTTTGCCCTCAAGGTGATACGAATACCCCGCAGTGCATGAGTGTGCGGAAAATGACAGGCTGAAGGAAGCGCGGTTTCTGTCTGCGTTCTGCATAAGGCTGTTGATGTATGCGGCGAGTCTCTCGGCTTCACGGCGTATGCTCTGACGGGAAGAACCGGACTTCATGGTCATTGCCGCAGTGATTACGGCTATAACGATGAGCCCGGTCATGACTTCTGCCATAGTGAATGCACGGAGTCTCCTGCATATTTGCATTAGCTTTCGTCTCCTGAAGTGATAATTACGTGAACTGTTTTTCCGTCTGCACCTATTACGTCAATGCTGTAATAACATGTATAGGTTTCCCCGGACTTTGCTGTTGTTACGTATACAAAACGTTTTTTCAGATTCACCAAGTCTTCTGTTTTGTCAGTACTTACGTTGTAGTAAAAATACTGTTTTTGGGGGGTGAAAGAACATCCTGAACTTGCAGTAAAAGAATTATCTCTATTATTGTTCCCGCTAATCCATTGCACATCAAAGCTAGTATGTGTGGTTCTATTGTCGAAAGAAAGCATAAAACTATTGTATTCACGATCTGCTTTACGTACCAGGCTCACCAGTTTAGCTACAACTCTGTCAGCTTCCTTCTTGGCCGTCTGCCGTGCGGACATAGGATTCAGGGTCATAGTCCCTGCAAGAATCCCCATAATCATAATCGCAATCAGCAGTTCAACCAGCGTAAAACCTTTCCCTCTCATACAGTCTCCCTCACTTTCAGCACCTGAAGTCCCTTCGCGAGATCGGCACGGTAACATTCTCGAACACCCTGCTCCGCTTCAGTCCCTCACTGAGCACCATCACGAGATTTTCCTCTGTTGCGCTTCCGTTCACCGTAACAGTAACCTCGCCGTTATTGCCCATGACGAAATCAGCATCAGTGAACTTTACGCCCTCGCCTGAATTTGCCTCAAGGGCATTCATTACTTCCAGAGCCGGAATGTTGCCCTTAAAGAAGTTCAGGATTCTTTCTGCCGTACGCCTTTGCTGTTCGAGCTTTGAGTTCGCCTGCGTAAGTTCTGCCCTGCGCTGTATGAACTCCCTGTTTGCCTCGCGAACCTGAATTATGCGTGCCTTCAGGTCTTCCGTCTGGGTTATGCCGTAATATATCGTCCATATAGACGTTCCGAAGAATGCCAGGAGCAATGCTGCCGCAAGTATCTTCACTAGGCTCAAAGAATGCCTGCGTTTCTCCAGTTCAACATATTCCATCGGGCGCAGATCTATTTTTGCTGTGTCCGGACGGTCTCTGAGAGCTAACCCTTCTGCGGTGAAGAACGGTTCTTCAATGCTGACGAACTCCACTCCTGAATCCCTGTTGAGCTGGATATCGAGGCCGTGAATCATGAGCGTATCTACTCTTTTGCCCCTGTACTGCGTCCCCAGGAACTGCACCGTGTTCATGATCCCCTGTACGCTTTCGGTGTTGTTCTCGTTCCTGAACATTATTCCTCCGCCGTCCCAAGTGGCGATAATGCTCTGCGGGTCAGCGTATACGCCGAGTCCGGATTTCGCTTCAGGTATTGCGCGTATCATGGCGAACTGCACCGGTTCAATTGCGTTCACCTCAAATCCTGCCTCCCGTGCACAGTCCAATATGCGTTCAACGGTGTTGCGCCTGACTGCCGCGGCAAGTATGGGGATCTCGTCCCTGTCGTCATAGCTTACGGGCATACGCACATCAAGGACATCGAAGACTGCATCAAGGCGTGAGAACGGGAAATACTCCTCAAAGTTCAGGTCAAGAGTCCCGCGAATGTCATCGAGGCTCATTCTGGGCAGCGTAAGGATTCTGATTGCGGCATCTCCTGAAGGTATGCCGATATTCACGGGTTCGCGGATATTTCCGGCGGCTTTGTGGATCTGGGTGAAGCCTTCAGCGAGAAGGGTGAAGTCTGCTATTGAGTTGCCGGATATGCAGCCTTCAGGAAGTTTTACGGTGAGTTTCTGGACTTGCTGGCCTTCCGGGTCAAGTTCGACGAAGTACAGGTATTCGCCGTAGATTGCGAGTCCTGTTGAGCTGGTTTTCTTTGCTGGTGATTCGGGCATTAATACCACACCTCCATATCTGTGAGTCT
>CAJOES010000162.1 GCA_905233455.1 uncultured Synergistales bacterium
ACAATCTCGACAACAAGGACACAAGCATTAAGCTGGTTGCGCCGCAAAATCAAGCTCCTAGTTCGCCGCTGCTTATTCAGCATTCACAGAATCAAGCTGTGATGAACGGACAAGCTCAGGTTAAGGCACAGGAACAATCTCCAGATAGACCTGTAAACGTGAATAATCATGTTGATGTTGTCATTGAGGGGAAGCCTGTGGAATTGTATATTGACGGTGAAAGAGTTGGCTCTGCTGTTCTGAGATGGACTGAACGTCAAAGTGCTAGAAGCGGAGTGAGTGAATTTTGAGGGATAACGTAACGGAAAATCTCGGTGCGTTAGTTGATACCGAGAGCGGGACAAGAATCACGTTTGACATTAACCCTGATAGCTTCGAGGACAGCAAGAATACGGAGTTTGCAGAAATTCAGATACCGGGCATGAGTCATCCGCGTTTGCAGTTCACAAACGGAAGTACAAGAACTTTATCGTTCACGCTTTATCTGCATTACGGTGCAACTGAAGATGTGCCTAAAGCTATAAGAACTCTTCAAGCATGGTTGTACCCTGAGTATGACGGCGGGCATTTGAAGAAAGCTCCATCAAGATTATTGCTGATATTCGGTGATACATGGCCGGATGAACAATGGGTAATGCGGACATGCAATATAACACGGCAAAGATTCGATAAGGAGCTTAATTGCACATTCGCAGAGGTTTCGATAGAACTTGCTGAATACATAGACCAGAGCAGGGATGCTAACGAGGTGAGGGCATGAGTGATTTACCGGATACTAGCCGCTATAACTGGTCTGTACTTTATCAGGACAGCAAAAACGGTGATTTTTGGGGAACACGGCAGCCCTTGAAGCTCAGAGAACATGACTCTGATATATTTCACGTTGTTACGGACGCAGACAGCAAGCGCATAGACCTTATAGCGTGGAAGTATTACCGTGATGTTCGGCTATGGTGGGTTATCGCTGAGTTCAATAACATTAGCAACCCGTTAGAAATTCCAGCAGGTACAACGCTTAGGATTCCGACATACGAGAGAATACAAATGAAGGTGTTAGCATGATTGAGACTTACGCTCCAACGTTCATTGTTGAAATTGGCGGGCAAGAACTCCCTGAAGATATTTCAGCACACATTGAGCGTTTCGCCTATGAAGAGAACGAAAAGCAAATGGATGAGCTAAGTATCACAATCACAAAGGGCGATTTATCGTATGTTGACCACCCTATGCTTCAAGAAGGCAAAGAGGTCAGGGTACGATGGGGTTATGTCGGCAATATGTCCGATGTCAGGACATGTACCATCAAGGAAATAAATTATTCGTTCGGTGAGGACGGCCTAATTAGGATGGAGATTACGGCCTACGACAAACGCCATAAGCTGACAGGTAGAGCTTCACGTCAGTGCTGGAAGGATAAAAAACTTTCAGAGATTGTGCAGGACATCGCCTCAAAGCATAATCTCAGCGCAGTAGTTGAGATTGAAGACGACATGCTCTATGAGTTCCTCAGCGAGGGCGCAAAGAATGACCTTGTGTTTCTCAAAGAGTTAGCTGAGGACGCAGGGTGCTCAATCTGGGTTGTGAATAACGAACTTCATTTCAAGCCCAACAGGGTTAATGAGCCAGTCTATACATTCAGATATGCTGAAGACCAAGACGGATATTTGCAGTCTTTCAGAATCTCAAGCAAGGCTGAACAAGGCAAGGGTACAGGCCGTGCTACAGAAGCGATAGGCATCGATCCCTTGAAGAAGGAAGTTATACAGGAAGGGGCGAAACAGTGAAGACATGGCGTTAGTTGCACTTGGTGATGTATCAGTACCAGAGAAACGCACAGAAAACGAAACTCCTCTGAAGCCGCGAGCGGATGAAACAGGCCGAGTAATTTCCTCACCAGCACCAACAAAGGCACATGCAAGACATGTTGCGAAAGGTAAGGTTCAAACAGCAGCCATGAAGTCAATCGAGGCTGAGGCTGTAACAATCGGGCTGCCTTACCTGAAAGCCAGAGAGACGGTGCAGATTGAG
>CAJOES010000163.1 GCA_905233455.1 uncultured Synergistales bacterium
ATGATGCAGAGGATGAGCGCATTCAGGGACAAAGAACGCGAGGCAGACCACAAATGCAGGATCGGCCTTGATGCCGGGAAGGTAGGTGCTTAACATGTCAGAACATAAGACTACTGAAATGCTGCAGGAAGAAGCGTTAAAGTTCTGGAATGACATAGAGGCCAAGAAAGCGGCAGGGAAAGTTACGCCCAAAGACAGAACCAGCATACCTCCGCAGGAAATGCCCTCACAGGAACCTGAAGTCCGTGCGCATAATATGTCCGAAGTTGCACTCGGCTATACGGAGACACAGGCAAGGGTTGAGGCTGAAAGGTGCATACAGTGCGGCGGTGCTCCGTGCAAGAAGGGCTGCCCTGTTTCTGTTCCTATTCCGGAGTTCATCAAGAAGATTCAGGAAGGGGACTTCAAGGGAGCTGTTGATACCATCAAGCAGACTAACCTTTTGCCGGCAATTTGCGGCAGGGTCTGCCCGCAGGAGAAGCAGTGCCAGAGCTTCTGCACAGTCGGAAAGATGCTTAAAGCTCCGGAAAAGGCTGTAGCTATAGGCCGTCTTGAGCGTTACGTCGCTGACTGGGAGAGAGCGCACAATCAGATCACCGTACCTACACCGAAACCCGATACCGGGAAGAAGGTTGCAGTTATCGGTTCAGGCCCTGCAGGACTCACGGTTGCGGCAGATATTCGCAGGGAAGGGCACAGCGTAACTGTATTTGAGGCATTCCACAAGACCGGCGGAGTCATGGTGTACGGCATTCCTGAGTTCAGGCTTCCGAAAGAGATTGTTGCGAAGGAAGTAGAGAACCTCAAGAAGATGGGCGTAGAGTTCAAGACGAGCTTCCTTGTCGGCAGAACTGAAACGTTAGACCAGCTTCTCGACAATGAGGGCTATGACGCGGCATTCATCGGCACAGGCGCAGGACTGCCCAAATTCTTATGGATTGAGGGCGAGAACCTTATCGGCGTATTCAGTGCAAATGAATATCTCACGCGTTCCAACCTCATGAAGGCATATGACAGGGATCACGCAGACACGCCGCTATACGAGGCCAAGCGCGTTGCAGTGTTCGGCGGCGGAAATGTCGCTATGGACGGTGCAAGGACTGCATTGCGTCTCGGTGCGGAGAAAGTATATTGCGTATACAGAAGGACTCGTGCAGAGATGCCTGCAAGGGCCGAAGAGGTAGCACACGCAATAGAGGAAGGCGTAGATTTCCACTTCTTGGAGAACCCGACAAAATTCATCGGCGACGAGAAGGGCAAACTTACCGGTGTTGAGCTGCTGAGCTATGAGCTTGGCGAACCGGACGCTTCCGGCAGGCGCAAACCTGTAGCAATTCCGGGAACTGAACACGTACTGGAGATTGATGCGGCAGTCGTGGCACTGGGCAATGACTCTAACCCGCTGATGGCTCAGACTACGAAAGGGCTTGAAGTAACGAAGAAGGGCAATATCATCGTTGACCCGGAGACGCAGAAAACCAGCATTCCAAGAGTGTGGGCAGGCGGCGATATAGTGTTAGGTGCTGCTACGGTCATTCTTGCAATGGGAGAAGGCAGACGTGCGGCCGCAAGCATGAATGAATACTTAGCGGGCAAATAATCAGCATATAAGTTATGAGATAATTCGGCGGAGAGGTAAAAATTTTTGCTTCTCCGCTTCATTGTATATAAACGGATTGTTCCAATAACCTGTCATTACTGAATATGTAAAACGTATATCAAGTTCATGTGCTTCTGCAAAATCTATGAACATGTCCCTGCCTAAGAACAGTTTATCCAAGCCGACATATTTAGAAGCATAATTCTCTACAGTTTTAGTGCGGTATTCTATATAAGCATCCTTCATTTTTATATCATGAACATTAGTAATGCCTATTGAATAACGGCTTTTTTCATACATTATCTGCATGACTCTTTCAGCATAACCGCTACTTGGAAAATAAGGGAAAACTCCTCCTGAGAATACAGCATCATATTTTATATCTGACGGAGTATTTACTGCCTCTCCGCATATAAGTTCCGCACAATCATGCAGAACTCCTCCCGCGATTTTGATGAGCTGTTCTGAATAATCAATCCCGCCGGTTTTTATGCCGTCCTTCTGGAATAGATACAACAATGCACCGCTTCCGCATCCTACTTCAAATACGCTGTTTATGATATGCTGGGAAATACTGCCGTGAGAAAGTTCGTTCCTGATTTGAATATACTGCCTGTTGAATGTCTCAAATGATAAATCTTTTCCCGTTGAATCAAACCCATCAAGCCGCTTAAGCTCAAGTACTATTTCTTCTGTGCTGTGTCCGTTTAATACCTGATACGCGTCAGTATCTGCACCTTTGTTGTTCCATACTTTTTGCCATAGGGATACGTCGTTGGTCGTTGGTCGTTGGTCGTTGGTCGTTGGTCGTTGGTCGTTGGTCGTTGGTCGTTGGTCAAGTATAGTGCGATTATTCATATTTGTGTATTGCCTTTCTTAATGATTTTTCTGCGTTCCATATAATGAATCTGTTACGCGGATAATTTATGTTATTATTCAGATTAAAGCAATCCCGATAAATTAGGAAGTGTTAAATTTCATGGAGCTAGCAAAAAAATTCAGTGAAACAAAACCTTCAGGAATGGTGAGAGTGTTTCAGGCCATAGAGAAAATGAATGACGT
>CAJOES010000164.1 GCA_905233455.1 uncultured Synergistales bacterium
AAAGACGGTGATAAACTCTGTTGACCTCAAGCGCGGTTGAATATGTATCATTCACCAACAAAATAACTAAAAGGAGAAATAATCATGTTAGGAGATTTCATGTACTCTAACCCGACACGCTTATATTTCGGGCAGAAGGCTCTTGAAGGTCTCAATGCAGAACTTCCGAACTACGGCAAGAATATATTATTGACTTACGGCGGAGGCTCAATCAAGAAGAGCGGACTCTATGATGAGATTGTTGCTATACTCAAGGCTAACGGCAAGAATATAGTAGAACTTCCCGGAGTCATGGCAAATCCTACGGTCGAAAAGCTGTATGAAGGGTGCAGGCTCGCTAAGGAGAACAGCATAGATTTGATTCTTGCTGTCGGCGGCGGCTCTGTGTGCGATTACTCGAAGGCTGTATCAGTCTCTGCATACTGCACCGAAGATCCGTGGGACAAATACTTTTTGCGCATGGAGGACGTAAGCTGCAGGATTATTCCTGTCGGCTGTGTTCTGACTATGGTCGGCACTGGAAGCGAAAGCGTCATCACTAACCACGCGCAGAAACTCAAGATAGGTCATGTGTTCGGAGACAACGTTTACCCGAAATTCTCGGTGCTCAATCCCGAATACACTTTCACCGTACCGCAGTATCAGATGGTTGCTGGCTTCTTCGACATCATGAGTCATATCATGGAGCAGTATTTTTCCGGCACTGACGACAACACTTCCGACTACATTGCTGAAGGTCTCATGAAATCCCTAGTGAACAGCTCAAAGATTGCGGTGAAGAATCCCAGGGACTATGAGGCAAGAAGCAATATCATGTGGACTGCAACATGGGCATTGAACACGCTCATAGCGAAGGGCAAAACTACGGACTGGGAAGTGCACATGATAGGTCAGTCGGTTGGAGCATACACCAACGCAACGCACGGCATGACATTAGCGGCTGTGTCTCTTGCGTATTACCGTGCAATCATGAATGACGGCCTGAAGAAGTTTGCGCGTTTTGCGGTCAATGTCTGGGGAGTCAGTCCGGACGGCAAGACTGATGCACAGCTCGCAGATGCGGGCTTGAAGGCTCTTGAGGCATGGATGCGCGAAATCGGAGTCGTGATGAGCTTGCGTGAACTCGGTGTAACGGAAGACATGTTTGACGGGATCGCTGACGGGACATTCCTGCTTGAGGGCGGTTACAGGAAGCTGACGCGTGATGAAGTTATCGCAATCCTGAAGGAAAGTATGTAGCATGAGCAAAAAGTTAGTGGCGTATTTTTCCGCAGGCGGCGTAACAAAGAGTGTTGCAGAGAAACTTGCAGAGGCGGCTGGAGCAGACCTGTACGAGATAAAGCCCAAAGTACCCTACACCCGTGCGGATCTGAACTGGAACGACAACAACGCAAGAAGCACCATAGAGATGCGCGACAAGAAATACAGGCCGGAACTTGCGGACATGAATGCGAATGTTGCAGGTTATGACGTGATATTTGTCGGCTTCCCGGTTTGGTGGTATGTCGCTCCGACGATCATAAACACCTTCCTTGAAGCGTATGATTTCACCGGAAAGACAGTAATACTTTTCGCCACGTCCGGAGGGTCTGGTTTCGGGAATACCGTTGCGGAACTGAAACCGAGTGCGCCCGATGCAAAGATAATAGAAGGCAGAGTGTTCCGGCGGAGTGTCAGTGCTGAGGAGCTGCGGAAGTGGGCTGAAAGTTTAGGTGTGTAACGGTGTGTATCATATCTCCCTCGTGATATTGCGGGGGAGATTTTTTGTGCTGAAAATATCTACATTTCTGAAGCGATATTTACATTCAGGCTCTTTATCCCCCGAATATCCTTCAGTGCCTCAATGAACCTCTGTATGTCCTCCGCAAGCCCCTTAGTGATTACGCACTCAAGGCATGTAGCGTGATTGATATGCACGTGAGTTGAGCACAGTATAACTTCGCCGCAGTCATGCTGTGCCGCAGTAAGTTTTCCGGTGAGTTCCGGCAGGTGATGGTCATATACGATAGTGATTGTGGCGTAGATTTCTCCGGTGTTGCATCTCCACCGCTCGCCGGAGATATATTCGCGC
>CAJOES010000165.1 GCA_905233455.1 uncultured Synergistales bacterium
GAGACGTGGATGGACGCAACCGAAGCGCATGACCTGAAATTTTGTGATGAGGTAGAAGAAAGCGTTGCGGTTACTGCAATGGCGGTGAAAGGCGGAACAATTTTTAAGAGCGGTTTCGGTTTCGCTCGCATAGACGAATTTTTGAGCGCGAAATTGCCGAAAAACGCCGTCAAAATCTACACTCCACCAGAAACGAAAGATGAGGCAAAGGAGGCCAAAACCGAAATGGATATAAAGAATGTTGCTGAATTAGAGAAGGCTTACCCTGAATTTGCGGTAGAAATCAGGAACACAGCCGATGAAGTAGGGTATCAGCGTGGAGTTCAGGCGGAACGGGAGAGGCTCAAAGCCTTAGACAATCTGAACGCGCCCGGACGTGAGGCAATAATCATGAAGGCGAAGTACGAAGACCCGAAAGATGCCCGCGATATTGCGATAGAACTCTTGCAGGCATCGAATGCACAGGCACAGTTGACGGCACTTCATCAAGACGCAGGTGTTGTGAATGAAGCCTTGCCCCCAGAAAAGGACATGCCCAAAGACAAAGCCGATGAGGAAGCCGCAATAAGAGCGGTTGCTCAGGAGCTGAACAGGATGAGGGGGTATAAGTAATGGCCGATAAAACGCCAGTAACTATGCAGTTGTTCAGGGTAGAGGGCACAGTGCCGCCGCCTGATGACCTCATAGCAGGCAGTAAAGGTGCTGTATACACAGACCTTGCGAGGGTCTCAACAGCTGGAACATTCAAGCGCGGGACTCTAATGATGGCCGGAGCTGATGGATATGTACCCGCAACGTCAGGACTTGCGACGGCAGGAGGTATCTGCATTCTAAGTGAGGATATTACTGTCGGCGAGAATGAGTACATAGACACACCCGCGTACTTTGAGGGAGAGTTCAACGACGCGCGAGTAATCTTCCTGTTTGAGGGAGCGAGCGATGACCATGCCGCACTTGTTGAGACAGTTCGTGAGCCGCTGAGGAAGTCAAAAATATTCTTGAGGCACTTGAACCCGTAAGGAGTGATAGCAATGGATATGAGAGATTATTACGAGCCGAAATTGGTTCTTGGAGTTATAAAGCAGACAATTCCGCTGAGAACTTTCTTTAAGACGCGTTTCTTCAAGAACTCCGTAATGTTTCCGACAGAAAAGGTAATGTTCGAGTTTCAGGAGAAGCGGAGAAGGTTAGCCCCCTATGTCAACCCTAAGCTGGGTTCGGAGGCAATAGAGCGCGACGAATACGGAGTGAAAACCTACGAAACGCCGTTTATTTCCCCGAAGCGAGTCATAACCAACGATACCTTGATGCAGAAATTAATCGGAGAGCCTAGCTACAATTCTGGTCTGACCCCTGCAGAGAGGGCAGCTAAAATCGCAGCGCAGGATATTCTTGACCTTCAGGACACAATCTGGAGGCGTGAGGAGTATATGTGCGCGAGGGTGAAGCAGGACGGCAAATTGACCATCAAGGGCACGGGGATTAATGAGGAAGTCGACTACGGCTTTGAGAATATTGCGGTGCTTGATGTGTCAGACCGTTGGACTCCTACGTTCGACATCATGGGGCAGTTGCAGTCCATAGCGCAGGAAATGCGCAAGGATGGGATTAATCCCGATATGCTGATACTGGGTTCAAAAGCGGCGAATATGCTCCTACAGAATGAACGCTATCTGAAGCTGTTAGATAATAGGCGCGTAGAGGTCGGCGAGATAAAGCCCGGCGAGCTAGAAAAAGGAGTCGGTTATCTGGGCAGAATGATAGTTCCCGGCGCAATGTTTGACTTGTACACCTATGAAGAATGGGTGCCTGACACCAACGACCTCGATGAGAACGGAGAACCGAAGCTGAAGCCAATAATTGACCCTGAGACAGTAATAATTCAGAACTCAGCCGAGAAGAACTCCATGCTTTATGGAGCCATCACGCGCATAGACAAGGCCGGAAATCACGTAACCTATATGCGCGAATATGTGCCGCACACATGGTTTACGGAAGACCCGCCGCAGAAGTTTATCTCTATTAGCTCGCGTCCCTTGCCGATGCCTCATGACCTGAAGTCATGGTACGTGTTGAAGGGCGTAATTACAGGTGCAGCATGATTATTCTGAGACATGGAC
>CAJOES010000166.1 GCA_905233455.1 uncultured Synergistales bacterium
GGGGTGAGCCGGTGAGGTGATTATGCATATTTCATCACGCATTACAGTTTTTACCGGGACTCTGAGAATTTGCGCAGGAAGAATGATTAAAGCGATGTCTATTGTCCCGGCCCGCAGCATCTCTTCAAGTGCCATAGAGTTAGCCTCAACAATGACAACATGAATTTCCGGGTATTCCTTCCTGAATGTACTCAGAACCTCAGGCAGGAGAAACGTCCCCCGAAATGAGCTTATACCGAGAATCACGCTCCCGCCCTTCAAGCCCTCGACATCCTGAATCTCATCGCGCAGCCTGTGATATTCCGAGCGTTCACGGTATGCATAATCAATCATGAGTCTTCCTGCTTCAGTCGGCCTTACACCTGTAGAAGTCCGAACAAAGAGCTTGCTGCCGAGTTTGCGTTCAAGATTCCCAAGAAACTGGCTCAATGTTGACTGGGCCATGAAGAGCCGTTCTGCTGCTTTCGAGATGCTGCCTTCCTCTGCAATGGCAATGATGTAATCCATTTCCCTGTTATCCATGCTGAAACCCTCCAATCCAATCGGTTTTAATGTTACGCGGTATCGAGATTCATGTAGTTCCTGCGGCGTATGTCTGTGAATATAATACACGAAAATAACAGGGGGGATAAAACTATGAAGAAGCTAGGTTTTGGGTTAATGCGTCTGCCTGTGTTCAACCCTGACGACATGACAACGGTTGACATTGAGCAGGTTAAGAAGATGGCGGATTACTTCATCGCCAACGGGTTCACGTATTTCGATACGGCCTACATGTACCATGATTACACGAGCGAGGCTGCATTACGTCAGGCTGTTGTTGAACGCTATCCTAGAGACTCGTTCACTGTAGCCACAAAGATGCCGTTAGCCCTGATGAGGTCAGAGAACGAACACGCTGATATTTTTGCGAAACAGAAGGCGAACGTAGGAGTTGAGTTTTTCGACTACTACCTTCTTCACAACATGACGCTCGAACAGTACGAACGCGCTAAGAAATGGAGAACGATTGAGTACCTCGAGGAGAAGCGGAAAGCCGGAGACCACGACACTGCTGAAAACCTCGCAAAGATACTCGATGACCATCCCGGATTTGATTTTGTGCAGCTGCAGATAAATTATCTTGACTGGGACAATGCTGGAGTACAGAGCGGTGCATGTTACAAAACTGCGGAAGAGCACGGCCTGAAAGTTACAGTGATGGAACCTGTGAAGGGCGGAACTCTTGCGGTAATCCCTAAGGAAGCAGAGGAGTTATTGCGTTCTGTTCATCCTGACTGGGAACCTGCGCACTGGGCGATAAAGTTTGCGGGAAGCCTTCCGAATGTTCAGGCGGTATTGTCGGGAATGAGTAGCCTTGAACAGTTACGGAGCAATGTTGACGCTATGAAGGACTTTACGCCGTTCACTGACACTGAGCGCGAGGCCGTCATGAAAGCCGGTGAAATCATACGGAGCTGGTACGCTATCCCATGCACAGCCTGCCGTTACTGCGTTGAGACGAACCACTGCCCAAAGAACATCCCGATACCGAACTACTTTGCAATGTACAACTCCGCGAAACAGCGCAACCCTGAGAGCATACCCGGCGGCTTCATGATGGAGCGTATGTACTATGCTAACCTTGTGAATGACGGTTACGGGAAGGCCAGCCAGTGCGTGAAATGCAGGAAGTGCGAGAAGGTTTGCCCTCAGCACCTGAAGATTGCGGATTTCCTCGTTGATGTTGCTGACTTTTTGGAGATTGACATGGCCGAAATGCTGGCTAATATTCAGCCTAAAGACGAATAGTCAGAGTCCCCTTGCTAAGCCGAAGCATTATTGATTTTCATGATATGCTGTAACAAATATTCCAGCTTTTAGTGATAGCAATCCGCTAATATAATACCCTCATTCCATAAAACACAACACAGGAGGGTAAAGCAATGCCAAAGGTCTCACTAAAAGGCGTGTGTGATATGCACGTCCACACTAATCCTGACCTGAGACTGCGTGCCTACAACGACTTCGAGCTTGCAGAGGCAGCCATCAGAGTCGGAGCAAGGGCTATAGTCATCAAGTCGCATCAGGGTTTCACCGCTAACAGGGCATTTCTCACGAATGAATACGTCAAACGTGTTCACGGAGAAAATACCGGCTTCACAATGTACGGCTCAGTTACCATGAATAAGGCAGTAGGAGGGATCAATCCTTCAGCAGTCGAGACAGCCCTAAAGCTCGGCGCAAAAGTCGTGTGGCTTCCCACTCAGTCCGCAAAGAACCACATTCGCAAGATGGGCA